>JALSGT010000044.1 GCA_026982555.1 Chromatiales bacterium | reverse complement strand
TGGGCGTCACCGATGTACACACAATGTTGCGCCTCGCTGCCCGCCAGCTGGCAGGCGTGCAAAATGGGCTCAGGGTGAGGTTTGCGGTTGGTGCAAGTATCACCACTGATGATACAGACAGTACGCTGGCTTAAGCCCAGCGCTTCCATTAATGGCTCAGTGAGCCAGCCGGGTTTATTGGTGACCACGCCCCAGTTCATGTTGTTCTGCTCAATGTGGTTCAACAAATCGGCCATGCCGGGGAAGAGCCGGGTTTCGCGGGCGATGTTATCGCGGTAGATTTTTAACAGCCGTTGTCTCAGTGAGTCAAAGTCGGGGTGTTCGGGCTCAATGTGAAAACCGAGCCGGATCAGCGCAATACCGCCGTGGGATACTTCCGGGCGAATGGTGTCGAAGGGCAGGGGAGCGCGACCCTGTTCCAGCAAAACCTGATTCAATGCGAAGGCGAGGTCCGGCGCGGTATCCGCCAGGGTACCGTCGAGGTCAAACAGGACGGTTTTGATAGTGGCCGGGTTATTCAAGAAATGTAGGGCGGGCATTGCCCACCGGTTTCATCCAGGGTATGCCCTGCGACAGGCTTATGCTTCATCACGGGTGCAGTGCGCCAGATAATTCACATCGAGGTCACGGCCTAACGCATAGTGTTGGTTCAGCGGGTTATACGTCATGCCCGTGAGGTCACACATTTTGAGACCAGCGGGGCGGGTCCAGCTTTCCATTTCGGCAGGGCGAATAAATTTGGCGTAGTCGTGGGTGCCTTTGGGCAGCAGGCGCAGCAGATATTCTGCACCGATAATGGCCAGCATATACGCTTTTGCGTTGCGATTGATGGTGGAAAAAAACACGGTACCACCCGGTTTTACCAGTTGCGCGCAGGCACCAATGACCGAGGCCGGGTCCGGTACATGTTCAAGCATTTCCATGCAGGTGACCACGTCGAACCGGGCCGGATGCTGTTCGGCCATCTGTTCGGCGGTGATCTGCTGGTAGTCAACACTGATGCCGGATTCCAGGCCATGTAATCTGGCGACTTTCAGCGGGGCTTCGCCCATATCGATACCGGTTACCGTCGCACCTTTTGACACCATGCTTTCAGCGAGAATACCGCCGCCGCAACCCACGTCGATCACGGTTTTTCCATCAAGTCCGCCACAGCGCTGGTCAATATAATTCAGGCGCAGCGGGTTGATGTCGTGCAGAGGTTTGAATTCGCTCTGCGCATCCCACCAGCGTGAGGCCAGCGCCTCAAATTTGGCGATTTCGGCAGGGTCAGTATTGTGTGGGGCAGCAGTATGGGTCATGGACAAAGGATACCGTATTCCGGGACAGAGAGTGCGGCCATAATCAATTTTCTACCGGGTTCATTAGACCCGCCACCACAAACCGTCCTTCGGCCATCAGGATGTTATAGGTGCGACAGGCAGCAGCGGTATCCATGATTTCTACGCCAATGCGTTGCCGGTGCAGGGTGGCCAGCAGCTGGGGGGGCGGGAAAGTCAGTTGTGTGCCCGTGCCCAGCAAGACCAGCTCAGGTTGCAGTTCAATAATCGCCTCGAAGTGTTCGGCTTGCAAATCACTGATGCTGGCAGGTGGCCAGTGGCGCAGCAAATGCCGGGGGCTGACGATAAAGCTGCCGCTGATGGTTTCGACGCCGAGAGGGCGGGATGCTTGTTCCCCGGGGGAAGGTTGCGGCGTATTTTCAGCCGTGTACGGTACAGTGAGCGAGATGAGCCCCGGCTCACAGGCGCGGATGGTGTAGGAATGGATGTCTCTGTCGAGGTTGACTTGCATGGGGTTGTTCCTGGTGTTGTTTTGCCAATGGCCAAGTGTCAGACGCTTAAGGTATACTCTGGCTCTTTTCCCATGGGTGGGGCTGATTCAGCTTGAATTTCTCAAGCACCTGATTTTACAGATATTTGTCCTGCTGCCAAACCGAGCTTACCCATCACTATGTTTGAAGATTTCCCTCGAATCAATCGTCTGCCACCCTATGTTTTCAATATTGTAAACGACTTGAAGGCTCAGGCGCGCGCGCGCGGCGAAGATATTGTGGATTTTGGCATGGGTAATCCGGATCAGCCCACGCCAAAACACATTGTGGATAAGATGATCGAAGTCACCGAGCGGGGCAATACGCACCGCTATTCTGTGTCACGCGGCATTCCGCGCCTGCGCCGCGCTATCTGCAACTGGTACAAAGACCGTTACACGGTGGAGTTGGATCCCGAGTCCGAGGCCATTGTCACCATTGGTTCCAAGGAGGGGCTGGCACATCTGGCGCTGGCTACCGTGGGGCCGGGCGATGCAGTGCTGGTGCCCAATCCGTCCTATCCCATTCATCCTTACGGTTTTGTCATTGCCGGGGCAGATATCCGCCATGTGCCGATGACGCCTGATGTGGATTTTTTCGCCGAGCTGGAAAAGGCTATTAAAGACACCTGGCCAAAACCCAAAATGCTGGTGCTGAATTTTCCTGGTAATCCCACCACACAGTGTGTGGAACTGGAGTTTTTTGAAAAAGTCGTGGCTATTGCCAAAGAGCACCAGATTTGGGTGATTCATGATCTGGCCTATGCGGATATTGTGTTTGATGGTTACAAACCACCTTCTATTATGGAGGTGCCGGGGGCCAAGGAAGTGGCAGTGGAGTTTTTCACCCTGTCGAAAAGCTACAATATGCCAGGCTGGCGGGTGGGTTTTATGGTGGGTAATTCCACGCTGGTAGCTGCATTGGCGCGCATCAAGTCGTATCTGGATTACGGTATGTTCACGCCGATTCAAGTGGCGGCCATCGCTGCGCTGGAAGGCCCTCAAGAGTGCGTGAAAGAGATCGCCGACATGTACTGTCGCCGTCGTGATGTGCTTTGCGAAGGTCTTTGCGCCATTGGCTGGCCGGTGGAGAAACCCAAAGCGACCATGTTCGTATGGGCACCGATTCCTGAGCAGTATAAGGCGATGGGGTCGCTGGAATTCAGCAAGAAGTTGTTGAAAGAAGCCAGGGTGGCAGTGTCGCCCGGTGTTGGCTTTGGTGAATACGGTGACGATCATGTGCGTTTTGGTTTGATTGAAAATGAACATCGCACCCGTCAGGCCTTGCGAGGTATTCGGGATATGTTTCGTGCTGACAGCAAATAGACATCCAGGAAGCTGGTTGGAGAAAAAATGAAAGTCATGTGCGTTCTTACCGCCAGCGAAGTTGAAACAGACAATCCCGATATAATTGTGTTTCCTGAGGGCGTTGACGTGCAGGAGATTGATCAGGCTCAGTTATTCAATCCAAACGCTATTATCATAGGAGCCATCGCTGAACATGGTTGTGACCCCGAGTGCCCCCAAATGCGCGGAATGTTGAGACATGAAGACAGCAAGAATAAAGTAGAATATCTTAAAGTGGAGACAGATGGTCGAACTAAGGGTAGTAGTGATACCAAACAGAGTCCGATATATGAATTTGATGATGTATGTATTGGCTTATTGATATGCATGGACATTGAAAATATCGCTTTTTCGAAAATGGTAATCGATAAAATAATATCAAGTCCTGCAAAATTGAAACTCTTATGTGTACCTGCGGACATGGGCTCTGAGTGGTTGGGTGGTGATAATCTTCCTGGTAAATTCAAGGGTGTCTATGTGATTTTATGCAATCATAGTAGAACTCACGAAAGCCGGTATAAAAGCTTCATTGCCGACATTCACGGTAGAAAAATAAGAGTGCAAAATGATGAAGAATCTATATGTGAAGTGCTGCCATAATTGTGAAAAAGTGGGACTAAGTCATGAAAAAGAAAATATTTGTTGGTGGTATCAGCGGTATTTTTCTGACCATAATCGGCCTGATGTTTTATGTGATGACTTCCATGAAAATACTGAGATTGAATCACGGGGCTGGCATAATGATGTTCTCAAGGAGAGAAAAAACGATTGAAGACGGAAGTGCGACACTTATTTCTCTGGACGAGTTGAAGGCGAGGTCACTCTTGA
>JALSGT010000043.1 GCA_026982555.1 Chromatiales bacterium | reverse complement strand
ATATTTCATGGTGCGGTTATTCCGGAACTTTTTAACCCGGCGCAGGCTCTGGCATACTGATTTATACGAAAACCTGTCGGAGTAAATATGTATTACGGTGAACGTTTTAACAGCATTACCCATCTGGTGGGTGCTGCACTGGCTCTGGCGGGCCTGGTGGTACTGGTTGTCTTTGCCGCATTGCAGGGCGATATATGGAAAATCGTCAGTTTCAGCATCTACGGTACCTCCTTGTTTCTGTTGTACATCCTGTCAACGCTGTATCATTCCCTGCGCGGGCGGGCCAAGCAGATATTTATGAAGCTGGATCATGTCGCCATTTATCTGCTCATCGCTGGTACTTACACGCCGCTGACACTGGTGACCTTGCGCGGTGCCTGGGGCTGGACCTTGTTTGGCATCGTCTGGGGGTTGGCGATTATCGGTATCGTAGTGGATGTCTTGCACCGGCAGGGTTCACGTCGTATTCAGATGCTTATCTACCTGCTTATGGGCTGGTTGATTGTGGTGGCTCTGTACCCCCTTGTTGAGATCATGCCAACGGGTGGGCTGATATTACTGGTGCTGGGTGGGTTGTTTTATACTGGTGGTATTGTTTTTTACGCTCTCGATGAACGAATTAAACATGCCCATGGTATCTGGCATCTGTTTGTGCTGGCTGGCAGTATTTCGCATTATTTGATCATGCTGCTTTATGTGTTGTGAGCCCGGGAAAGGTGTACGGTTTGTGGGCTCAACTTGCTTACTTGTATGGACTCCCCTTTGTTTTTGGTCCAACATGAAGTCTGTCGGTCTGCTCGTCGGCAGGGTTCCTATAATATGACAAAAAAGAACTTATCAGGATTTTTTCAGAATCAACAACGCTTGAAATAATATCAACAACACCTGAAAACAAGGCACCCAATGTCACTTGGCCCCATTATGCTGGATCTTGCTGGTCTGGAAATCAGCACGGAAGAACGCGAGATGTTGTTACACCCACTGGTGGGTGGGGTCATTCTGTTTACGCGCAATTATGCGTCGCCCGGGCAATTACAACAACTGGTCGCGGACATTCATCGTTTGCGCGATCCGCATTTGCTGGTGGCGGTGGATCATGAAGGTGGGCGTGTACAGCGCTTCCGCCATGGTTTTACCGAGCTACCACCTGCCAGGGTATTTGGCGAAATTTTCAACGATGATAAAAAACGTGCCAAACATCTGGCGGAAACCTGTGGCTGGCTGATGGCAGCGGAACTGCGTGCGGCAGGCATCGATTTCAGTTTTGCGCCGGTGCTGGATTTGGATTTCGGAGTGAGCACGGTGATTGCTGATCGAGCCTTTCACCGCAACCCGGAGACGGTCGGCGAGCTGGCCATTTCCTGGATGCTGGGTATGCGTCGTGCCGGGATGGTGGCTACGGGCAAACATTTTCCCGGTCATGGTGCAGTGGTCGCGGATTCTCATATCGATATGCCAGTGGATGAACGCAGTTTTGAGGATATTTACGCGGAAGATGTGAAACCTTTTGGCCGACTGGTCCGGGGTGGGCTGGGTGGTATTATGCCTGCGCATGTGATCTATTCGGCAGTGGATGACAGACCGGCCTGCTTTTCATCGTTCTGGTTGAAGGTGGTGTTGCGTGAGCGCTTAGGCTTTCAGGGGGTGATTTTCAGTGATGATCTCACCATGCGAGGGGCGCACGTAATGGGTGATATTGTCGAGCGTGGACGGGCAGCATTAGCGGCGGGTTGCGATATGCTGCTGGTGTGCAATCATCCCGCAGAGTCGATACGGTTACTGGATAATCTGGGCATGCACAATGACCCTGTTGCGCATGTGCGCCTGGCCCGGCTGCATGAGCGACACAATATTGACCGGGAGTCTTTGTCGCAAGACCCGGCATGGCGAAAAGCTGTGGTGGTGGCCGATGAATTGCGGGGGCAGGGCACGGGGGAGCTGGAGCTTTGACACGTTTGTACCCGTTGTATTTTGTCATCGGCTCGGTAACAATTGACGGGATCGTGCGTCGGAGTTTGTACGCACACCTTGGTATAGAGGGTGAGGATGTCACACTGTTGTGATAGATGCGGGATAAATTCCTGTTTTGATGGAATACGTCGTTTGTTTTTACTGATGGCCATGATGTTTTAATCAGGCTGTTTTATTCAACCCATGGAGAGAAAACTGATGAAAGCAATGAAAACCACAAATGCTGCCTTGGCTGTTGCGGCTGCCAGCCTGTTTGCCTTTGCGCCGATGGCGACTGTGCAGGCCGGTGGCGATCACGAAGAGGGTCACGATGCCAAGGTGCATTGTTATGGCGTTAACAAATGTAAGGGCAATAATGATTGCAAGTCCGCCAAGAATGGCTGCAAGAGTAAAAGCTCCTGCAAGGGTCAGGGGTTTGTTACCATGAGCAAAAATGCCTGTGATGCTATTGGTGGTAAAGTCGGCGATTAATTTTCGCTTTTGTTTGAAAAGGCCGGTATGGCAGGGACGTTTCTCCTTGTGATACCGGCCTTTTTTATGCGTGATAATGCGGGTAAATACGCATTAAGGTGATGTTGTGCAAACTGAAATAAAAACCGATAAACCTTTTTTGGGTTGTGGTCTGGGTCTGCGGCCAGAGTATTACGAAACCATTGTGGACACCCGGCCTGCCGTCGATTGGTTCGAGATTATCTCGGAAAACTATATGGTGGACGGTGGCAAGCCACTGCATTTTCTTGACCGGGTGCGTGAAAATTATCCGGTGGTGATGCATGGTGTATCGTTGTCCATTGGTGGCACCGACCCATTGGACCGAATATATCTGAAACGACTGAAGCAGTTGATTGATCGTGTCGAGCCACAGTGGGTGTCTGATCACATGTGCTGGACAGGGCAGGGTGGGCACAACCTGCATGACCTGATGCCTTTGCCGTTTAATCAGGAGGCGATTGATCATGTTGTCACGCGTGTACAGCAAGTGCAGGATTATCTGGGTCGACAAATTCTTCTGGAGAATGCCTCCAGTTATGTGAGCTATGTGCAGTCGGAAATGACCGAATGGGAATTTCATACTGAAATTATGCAGCGTGCCGACTGCCTCATGTTGTTCGATATCAATAATATTTATGTCAGCGCACGCAATCATGGTTTTGACCCTTTGGATTATATCCGGGGCATACCTGCTGAACGTGTGTGGCAGTTTCATCTTGCCGGGCACAGTGATTATGGTGATTATGTTATCGACACACACGACCATCCTGTGGTGACGCCAGTGTGGGAATTATATGCCGAGGCACTGAAACAGTTTGGTCCGGTATCGGCGATGATTGAGCGTGATGACCGTTTTCCACCCTTTGAAGAGCTAATGGCGGAGTTAGGTGAGTTACGCAAAATTACGCATGATGTGCTGGGTGCTGAAAGGCTGGAGGTTTTGTTATGCCCGGGCTGAAGGAATTACAAAATGCCTTTAAACGCAATGTTGTTAATGGCGATGAAGAATTTGGCAAATACATTAACAGTACCGGGGCGGTTTCCAGTGATGTACGTCTGGCAATTTATGGCAATGCCTATTTTTCCCGGCTGGAAGAAGCACTGGAAAGCGACTATGAAATATTAAAACAGCTTTTGGGTGAAGAGGTATTCAGTGAAGTCTGCGTAGCGTATACCCACAAATACCCGTCTCACTATTATTCATTACGCTGGTTTGGTCAGGATTTTCCCGCATTTTTGGGATATCAGCCAGATACCGGCAAACACCACTGGCCTGCCGAAATGGCGCAATTGGAATGGTGTTTTGTCGGTGCGTTTGATGCGGCAGATGCTGTGGTGGCCATGGAGGCTGATGCGGCGGCTATTGCGCCCGAGGCATGGGCGGAACTGACAATACGCTTTCATCCCTCAGTGCGCACCATGGCAATCTGGTGGAATACCCTGATCCGTTGGCGGATGGCGAAAAATGCTGAAACCGTGCCCGAACCGGTGCGCCTGGCGGAACCGGCGCAATGTTTGTTGTGGCGACATGAGCTGATGACACAGTACCGTTCCATGGAGGCCGATGAAACCGTTGCGTTACAGGCAGCATTAGC
>JALSGT010000042.1 GCA_026982555.1 Chromatiales bacterium | reverse complement strand
AACTTAACCCCGGATGAGGTTTACTATCAATATCAAACTATTTCACAAGCTGCCTGAGCTTGTTTGACAATCCATGTTAGAGCTTAACTTCCCCTCAGGTTGTCCAGTTGTAGGGAGCCACTTCAGGATACACAAAATCAAAAAGAGGTAGCCGCAATGCCGGAAGTGTTTAAAAATGTATTTAATTCATCCATGGTTCGTGGCATGGCAGCGCATTTTAAACAGCATTGGTCAGCATTTGACGACAAACGGTTTATTCGCACGGCAATAAAAAATCTACAGACGCTGGAGCTAAAAGCGCGTTCTCAGCAAATTACCCAGGCAATGATTCAATATCTGCCCGGTGATTATCAGCATGCGGGAGACATTATGCTGGCCAGTTTGTATCCGGTGGATGGTGGTGATATTGCCAATCTTGGCGTCGAAAAAGAAGGTATTGGTGGATGGGCAATGATGCCGATGACCCACTATGTTGCCTTGCAAGGACAGGATGATTTTACATTATCGATGAATCTGCTAAAAGCAATGACCCAGCGTTTCAGTGCAGAGTTTGATATTCGTTTCTTTTTGCTGGCAGCGCAGGATGAGACCATGGCAGTGTTACATACATGGGCAAGTGATGAAAATTATCATGTCCGGCGTCTGGTGTCGGAAGGTACGCGCCCGCGCTTGCCCTGGGCTATGTGTTTACCGCCATTTGTGGAAAACCCTGCTCCGGTGATTGCTCTGTTGGAAAAGCTGAAAGATGATCCGGAAGAATATGTACGGCGTTCGGTAGCCAATAACCTGAATGACATTGGCAAAGATCATCCCGATGTGGTGGCCGATATTGCTGCCCGCTGGATGAAAAACGCAAGTAAAAACCGGGCGCGACTGGTACGTCATGCCTGCCGCAGTCTGCTTAAGGCCGGGCATAAAAAAACACTGAAAGTATTGGGCTTTGGCCCACCCAGAATCCGCAGCGTCTCTTTGCAGGTGTTAACGCCCAAGGTGGTTTTTGGCGACAAGTTGCAGTTTGAGTTGTCTCTGACATCCCGGGCAAAACAGGCGCAACAATTGATGGTGGATTATGTGGTGCATCATCAAAAGGCCAATGGCAGCACATCACCCAAGGTGTTTAAGTGGCGGTTAATCACATTGGAGCCGGGAGGTGTGCTGAATGGAATAAAAAATCATGCCATGAAAAAAATCACCACACGAGTGTATTATCCCGGTGCCCACAAAATAGAAATTGTGGTGAACGGCACTTCTGTGGCAATGGCGGATTTTCAGTTGATAATGCCTTGATTTAACAGTTCTTCACCTGATTTGGGCGGCATTTGAAAATAATAGCCCTGCTCTGCTAGTTGGCGCATAACATCGCTTACGTCTGCCTGGGCCAGTTGGCGCTGGGTGGATAGTTCCAGGCTGAGAACCAGCTCCAGGCATCCCAGCATGTCCAGCAGAGCTTGTGGCACACGGGAAAAATCATCTTCTTTTTCAATGTACAAATAATGGTCAGTTTTTTTGTTGCCTTTGTAAATGGCGCACTGCATGGCGGCCTCCTGTGTATGTGGTCAAAATTATGGCGGAGAGTTTAGCGGAAAGATTGGTGCCAGTGCAGTAAATGTTTTACTGCTACCTCTGTACAAAATTGTCGTGCTCGTCTATAGCTTAGGCAGAGTGGCGGGTAAGACGGAAGGAGGTTCTCATGGCAGTAGCAGCAACATTACGGGAGTATCTCAATCGCTGGGGTGTGGAGTATGAGGTGGTGCCTCATGCACATACCGGCAGCAGTCTGGAAACCGCAGAGGCGGCACATGTGCCTGGCGACAATTTGGCGAAATGTGTAATGACGGAAGACTACCGTGGTTATCTTATGGTGGTGGTGCCAGCCAGCCATGAGGTGGAGTTTTCCCTCCTGGATGAGCAGCTGGATCGTCGCCTGGAATTGGCCACCGAAGAGGAACTGGCGGATATTTTTGTCGATTGTGAATTAGGCGCTATTCCACCGCTGGGCGAGGCCTATGGCATTGATGTTGCGGTGGATCGTCGCCTGGCCGAGTGCGATGATGTTTATTTTGAGGCGGGCGATCATGCCGAGCTGTTGCATCTGCGAGGTGAGGACTTTCGTGACCTGATGGCAGGCGCCGAACACGGTGATTACAGTCGGCATTTGTAGGACAACCACCGGGCCTCCTGCGCGTTATTATTTTTGAGGGAGGCCGGATATCAGCTGTTTTTTTCGCGTCGTGCGCGCACTGCGGCGGCGAGTTCGTGTAGCAGAGGTACACTGCTTTCCCAGTTGATGCAGGCATCGGTGATGCTCTGCCCAAACAGCATGTCCTGTCCCTCAGTAATATCCTGTCGGCCTTCCTGTAAATGGCTTTCGATCATTGCCCCTTTGATGCGGGCATCGCCCGCAGCGATTTGTGCGGCTACGTCCTGGCCCACTGCAATCTGGCGTTGGTGTTGTTTACTGCTGTTCGCATGGCTGAAATCAATCATTAAGCGTGGTGTCAGTCCACCGTTTTGTATTTCCTGTGATGCTGTTTCCACGCTTTGTGCGTCATAATTGGGTTTGCCGCCGCCGCCACGTAAAATAATGTGGCAATCTTTGTTGCCTGTGGTGGAAAAAATAGCGGAATGCCCGGCCTTGGTCAGTGATAAAAAGTAATGGGGCTGGCTGGCGGCATGTACCGCATCGATAGCGATTTTGAGGTTGCCGTTGGTGCCATTTTTGAAACCTACAGGACAGGACAGGCCGGAGGCCAGCTCACGGTGGGCCTGACTTTCGGTAGTGCGAGCGCCGATGGCTCCCCAGCTGATGAGATCAGATATATATTGCGGTGTAATCAAATCGAGGTACTCAGTGCCAGCAGGCACACCCATGTTATTGATATCACACAATAATTGACGGGCCAGACTTAATCCATGATTGATTTCAAAGCTGCCATTAAGGAGAGGGTCGTTAATTAATCCCTTCCAGCCTACCGTGGTGCGTGGTTTCTCAAAATAGACACGCATGATAATCAGCAGGTCATCGGCCAGTTCCTCGCGCTGAGCTTTGAGGAGAGCGGCATACTCCAGTGCAGCTTTAGGGTCGTGAATGGAGCAGGGGCCAATCACCACCAGCAGGCGATCATCCGATTCGTGCAAAATATTATGCACGGCCTGGCGAGCCTGGGCCGTGGTTTGCATGGCGGCCTCGGAAATTGGGTGTTCTGCAATGACTGTTTCCGGTGCCACCACTTCTTTGATGGCCTGGATGCGTAAATCGTCTGTTTTGTATTGTGTTGGCATAGCGCGCGTGATCATGAAATCGCTGTAAAGTGAGCGGCACATTGTCGCCTAAACCGTCCGCCTCGTCGAGTTTGTGATGCATTCGGGCTTCAGGCAGACTGCGGCAAGCCGATGAGCCGGGAGAGATGATGGCTTTTGATCAAACGAGGGATAAGAAATTACGGGGGGTACAGCCGATGATGAGCCTGTGCCTGTTGTTGGGTTTATTATTAAGTCTGCCTGCGGCAGCTTATCACCTGCCCAAGTGGGAGTTCGGGTTGGGTGCGGGAGGATTGTATATCCCCGCCTATCGTGGTGCCGGCGACAGAAAAATCATCGGGTTGCCTGTGCCGTACGTTGCCTATCGGGGAGAGCGCTTCAAAGTGGATGAAGACGGTATGCGTGGTGAGTTACTGCAAAAAAAACGGATGCATCTGGATTTCAGTGTGGCGGGCAGTCTGCCGGTGTCCAGTGGCGGAGGTGCGCGTGAAGGCATGCCAGACCTGGATCCCATCGGTGAAATTGGTCCTTCTCTGAAGTTTTCTCTGGGGCAGCAAGGTCATCGCCATCAGGGCTGGGAGCAGCAGTGGTGGTTGCGTATGCCGTTACGGGCAGCATTATCGGTGGGAGACCCGTTGATTGGCCATCGGGGCTGGGTGTTTTCACCTTATTTGAACTGGGTGTGGATAAAGGGAGCGGCGCATGCACGTTGGCGCTGGAATTTGTCTGCCGGGCCTGTTTTTGCGAGCCGTCAATATCACGATTATTTTTATACCGTGTCTGATCGTTATGCCGACGCAGGCCGACCTGCCTATGCTGCAACGGCGGGGTACAGCGGTAGTCGGGTGACGCTAGGCCTGTCGATGAACGCCAGAAAGTGGTTTGTGGGTGGCTTTGTGCGTTATGACGATTTGCGCGGTGCAGTGTTTGAGGACAGCCCTTTGGTGGAGACCCGTCACTATCTGGCCGTGGGGGTGGGAGTGTCGCGGGTATTTATGCAATCCGACGGACATGCTCCTCACTAAAAGTACCCCACCAAAAAATGTCACTCTGTCCGGGTTGTGTTGTCAGCCGTCATGCGATCATGCAGCGGAACCTGACCAGAACGCTATTTATGTAAAAAAACAGGACAATCCCTGTAACCCGTTTGTGGAAGGGCGGGTTATGGAGTACCATTTTACGGGAAAACGATAGGGTCGCTTATCAAATACCAGCGCTTGTTTTCCGGAAAATATTTCCATTCGTGACGATGCTTTAGGCTGCGCTCACGTAAATCATCGGTATTGTAATAGTGCAAGGTAACTATTTGTTTCATGACCAGTTTTTGTTGATCAAATCGTTGGTTGGATGATTCGTATTTGGTCACCCGGATATTTTCCATATTGGTGGGAATACTGACCTCCTGCTCTGTCTCCCGCTTGTGGTAGGAATAAGCAGCATCAAACTTGGCCCAGCGCACCGCTTTTTCATAACCGCGCAGGGTTTTGTTGAGATCGTCCATCATTTCGCCCTGAGTGGCGCAGGCGCTGAGCAGCAAGGCCGCAAGACCGAGTCCGGACCAGCTTAGAAAGGAGAGGGTTTGCTCCCGGCGTGTAATCGGCATGTGTACGGTTTCCTTTTTGATGTCGTCACAAATAATGGCTTGCTAAAAGTATCACGTTATTTTGGATTGTTCAGGGGAAGCATTCAAAATATACTTGAACCTGACGATAGTTTACGCAATGATTTTTTGCTTTTAATTGCCACTTCGAATAATAGCTTGTTAAAAGGCGGTGCGTATTTATCCCATTCAAATGCAACATGAACCTCATTGGTATGCGTTAATGCCTGGGTTGGATGCCATGTGAATGAGTTAACGAATAAAGGGAGTACAACATGTGTTATTTGATCCATGTGTGCGGTTTTGATGTTGCTGACTGATTCGTTGCTTCGGCTGATTTTCCCTTGAAGTAAAGAATTATTTAAGGATTGGTTAAGTTATATCGAACATTAATTGGCAAGCAGTACCTGCGTGAGGGTTAGGGGCCATTTATGGGGATGAAAAAGTTGTATCAAAAAAATGATGTTAAGTTGAGTGTGTCAGCGTGTTTGCTATTAGTTGCGCTGGCGGGAGGGGTGGGCTGTGGTAATACTGAAAATAACAAACTGGCTGCACAGGTTCCGATACAATCTGTGACCATCAATGTGTCGAGTGCTTTGGTAACACCGGCCTATACCCTGAACGGTGCCGCATTTGAGCAAAGTGAGTACAATGATGGCAACTTTGTGTTGCGTAACGCCACATCCACTGGTGACACGTTAGTGCTGGGTGCCAGCCACGACGCAGTGCCTGCGGCAGTGCGGGTCGTACAGGGTACCTATGATGTGCTGTTCCAGCATGAAACTGGCAGTGGTGTGCCGCAGAATGTGGATACGCCTGTGCAGGTTGATGAGGTGGTTGATCGTGATCGTTCCTTGTCTGTTAATGTGCTCGCATGGGAAATAACCCCTTCGTTTGCACAAAATGCCAGCATTTTTCCTGTGAGCGAATATGATGACGGTGTGTTTTATTTGCAGCCTGACGCGGGTGGCGAACGTATTTTTATTGGTAACAGCCATACGGTCTCGCCTGATCCTGTGAAGGTCATGCAAGGCACCTATGATGTGATTTACTCACTGGAGACAGGAGGCGACCGCGTCCCGAATAACCAGAGCGCTGTTGTTATGTCAGGTGTATCTGTCAATGCAGATGGGCCGCTGGATGTGGATGTTGCCAGTGTGCGTTTTCAATTTGATGTCACGCTGGACGGAGGAGCTTTTCCCTCTGGTCAGTATCAGGCCGCACGATTTTTTTTGCGTAATATCAACACGGGAGACCGTGTAGAGCTGGGCATGAGTTTTGAGCTGCCAGTGACCCTGCTTGTGATTGAAGGTATTTACGATGTTGTTTATCAACATGTTCAGGGCAGTGATCTGCCTGTTAATACCGATGCGGTTGTGGCAAGTAATGTCGTTATTGACAGTACAAATTCATCGCAAAATATCGATATTCGCAGCGTGGCCATCACACCTGAATTCACCCTTGATGGTTTTGCTTTTCCACAGGATGAATACAATGACGCCAATTTTTATTTGCGAGCGGTCAATTATAACAATGATGTCATGTTTCTGGGGGCGAGCGAGGCTGTTTCCACAGCAGTGCGTGTGATCAGCAGTGATATGGATACGGACCCAGGCGGGAACGAATTATTGTTGGGGCCCTATGAGGTTTTATACCGGCATGAGTCAGGCGAAGGCGTGCCGCAAAATACCAATGCGGTCGTGCCAGGATGGGATAACATAGTGCTAAATAGCGATCAAACCCTGACGGTGCCAGTCACTTCGGTGAATGTTACTGGTCGTTTTACGCTCAATGGTAATCCTTTTCCTGGCGATATCAACAACAGCGTACAGTTTCTGTTACGTGATGCCAGTAATGACAGTGACGAATTTTTGTTTGGTTTTAGTGATATCAGCAATGAGGCAGTGAAACTTATACCGGGAACGTATCACGTCGTAATGGACCATCTCTATGGTGATGCCGTACCGCAGAATAAAATGCATGAAGTGGATTTTAATAACGTGTTTAGTGGAGACCAAACCCTGGTTGTGAATGTGCCAGCAGTGCGTGTCAACCCTGGATTTACTCTGGATGGCCAGGCTTTTCCGGCCAGCATTTATCAAAGTGCCACCTTTTATTTATATGATATTCGTACTGAAACACGTATTTTTCTGGGGCGCAGTTACAGGAAGAATACGCCCGTGATGGTGATCAAAGAAGACCACGAAATAATCTACGAGCATATGAATGGTGACCGGGTGCCGCAGAACACGAATAATAATCTTGGGGCTATTGATTTATAGCTTTTGCGGGGCGCAAGAAGGTGTTTAAGAATATGCGCGCCTCTTAATTCAGGAGGAACTTTCAGTTATTGAAGAACTGAGGGTTTCTTGCGAGGGTGTTGCGACAGTTCATCCAGCATCTGGTCAATATCATCACTGCCGTCAATGAGTAATTTTAGAAATGACTCATGATGCGGGGTGTCGGCGGAACCAAATTGCAGGCCGATGCCATCATCCTTGCTATGAGCAATGGTGCAGCTAAAGGCGACACGCACCCAGCCTTCTTCTGCCTTGATGATGAGTTCAAGCTCACAGGGCTGACCGGGTTGCACGCCGGGCGGGGGAATGAGCAGGACGAAAGCACCGTCCAGGCTGATATCCGCAGTCTCGCCATAGAGTCGGCTACCATCTTCCAGTTTGATTTCCACAATAACGTCGAGGGGCAGGCGGGTGAATTTCCGATGGTCTGTCATGATTGTCCCGGGTGCAGGTGTTAAAAAGGTGATAGTGGTGCGCGACTCATCCTGAGTCTAGCTTGCTTGTATCCGTTCGTCATCTTTGGTTCACGCCCTTTTGAACCTAAACC
Source organism: Chromatiales bacterium (assembly GCA_026982555.1). GTDB lineage: Bacteria > Pseudomonadota > Gammaproteobacteria > SZUA-152 > SZUA-152 > SZUA-152. Next base: position 16,377 of record JALSGT010000042.1, on the reverse strand, counting down.
CCGCGGTTGGACGGCCTGTAGAGCGCGTTAAATCTTGTGGCGGGCAATGCGCTATACAGGTCGTAGCGACTTACTCAGCCCGTGAATGCGCCAAAACCACCAAACCAGCTATTTATCAAAATGTTAATACATCCGCGAAGCAGTCAGCTGCGGAATTCAGGTTGAATGAAAAAGGGCGCATCAGCAATGATCTGACGCGCCCTTTTTTATGGATAAAAAATGTTGGGTGGCAGGTCTATTCGTTCCCCAGCGCGATGAGTTCTTTGTAATAACCCTTGGCGCCTTTTTCCATGAAGTAGTATTTTTTGGCACCCGCTTTTTCCAGCGCATATTGCAGCCAGCGTACCTGTTTGCCGACCTCGTCATAAATAAGCAACGTACGATTTTGTTTGAGTGCCTTTTTGATGTAACGATCCAGCTTTTTTTGCTGGTCAAGGCTGGCCCAGTGCTCGATGCCCGGGTAAAAGCCTACGCCTGCACGCTGGAATTTGTCGCGCACGTCGATAATCATATATTTATGCCGGTCTATTGTGGCGCGATTACTGAAGTCATCCGGGCTGAGCAGGCGTTTTTTGAAGGTCGATTTGGGAATCAGATGAGCGAGGTTTACCGGGCTGTTGCCCAGCAAAATGGCTTCATCCGGGTAGGCTTTAGTCCAGTCAAAGATACCCGCATCAAAGGCATGCACATCATTGACGTTAACCTCCATGGCTTTTTTGGCCGAGATGTACGATTTCATGCAGGTGTGGCCATTGCAGTAAAAGACAATGGGTTTATTTGTGGTTGCGCGCAGTTTGACGATTTCGGCTTCAAAACTTTCGGCGGCTACGGGAATGTTGATAGCCGTTTTGATGCGCAGGGTATCGAATTCCAATTTGGAGCGGGCATCAACCACAACCACATCGTTGATTTTATTGTAGAGGTCTTCCAGTTCGATATAGGGGATTTTTTTGTATTTTGCCCGGCCTGGGAATTCGTCGTCGGCAAAGGCAGCAGAACCAAGCAGTAGGCTGGCGAGGGCAATAATGCTAGTCATGTTACGCATTTGAGGCTCCATTTGTCATGATCTCTGTGTTGCGATCATGTTGGTGTGACTAATATTCGTTCATGTGGACCTGGATGAATGTGTTACCAGAAGGCTTATCAGGAAATGCATCGCGTCTTTTATCTTATCGGCTAAAACCAAGAGTTGCTGAGATCCTACAAGCAGGCTCGTCCGGAAAGACCAAAAAATTTGTACATAACGTGTGCTTTTTGGCCAACTTGTTACCTCAGTTTAGCGCGTTGTTGAGCAAATTGCTTACTTTTTGCTCATCTCCGCCATTGTTGGTTTTCTCAGTACAATCACTGGTTCTGATCAGTGTTTATTTAGCGGCCATAGTTTTGATTCTTCTGGTACCGGTTGCTTTCACCCTTTATCCTGTGATCTCTTTCGTTAAGGTCTCTCATTAATAATGGCCGCGCTATTACAGGTTACCAATCTGGTCAAACATTTCGATGCTGTTGTCGCCGTTGATGGTGTTAGCTTTGCACTGCAACAAGGTGCTTGCTTCGGCCTGTTGGGGCCCAATGGGGCGGGTAAAACCACCACTATTGAAATGCTGGAAGGCATCACTGAGCCCAGCAGTGGTGAAATCCACTACCGTGGCCAACGGGTGAATGCCGGGGCTGCGCGTGAGGCATTCCGCAACGATGCCGGTATCGTGTTTCAATCCACCGCGTTGCAGGACTTTATTACCGTGCGCGAGGCATTGGAGATGTTTGGCCGTCTCTATCCACGCACCATCGATAGCGACGAGTTGATTGAAATTTGTGCGCTGGGTGAATTTCTTGACCGCGATACGCGCAAGCTTTCAGGTGGTCAGCGCCAGCGCTTGTTGTTGGCTATGGCCTTGGTTAACGATCCCCAGGTGGTTTTTCTCGATGAGCCCACCACGGGGCTTGACCCTCAAGCGCGGCGTAATTTGTGGGCATTGGTACAACGTATCAAGGCACAGGGTAAAACGGTGCTGTTGACCACTCATTACATGGAAGAAGCTTATGAACTCTGCGATGAAATTGCCATTATGGATCACGGCAGGATTATCGCCCACGGCTCCCCCAAGGCCTTGCTGGCAGAGCATTTTGATGAGGTTGTGTTGCAATTGCCACGTTCGGATATCCTTGGTCCCATTGAAAACCTGCCACTGAATTTGAAGGTACAAGACGATGTCGTGGAAATTCTTAGCGCTGATATCAATGCCGCAGTGCGGACTTTGCTCGCCCATGATGTTTCTTTGGCGGGTTTACAGATTCGTCCGCGCACCCTCGATGACCTGTTTTTAGCCCTTACTGGTGCGGCGTTGCGCACATGAACCTGCGTCGTTTTCTCACTGTATTGGCTGCCCGCAACCGGGAATTTATCCGCGACCGTTCGGCACTGGGCTGGAATATCCTTTTTCCGGTACTGATTGTGGCCGGTTTTGCCTTCGCCTTTTCCGGCAAGCCGCTGGATCAGTACAAGGTTGGTGTATATGCTGAAGCACCGCTACAGAAACTGGCAACCGTCAAAGAAGAGCACGCTTTTTTTCGCACCAGCTACATTCAGTTCATCCCGGTTGTCCGTTTGGACCCGGCCATTGTCAAGGTGGAGCGTCATCAGCTGGATATGCTGTTTGATCTTGATAATGGCCATTACTGGATCAACAGCGACTCCCCTAAAGGCTATATGCTGGAGCGGGTGTTGTATGGCGCGATGATTGTGGGTGCCGGTGGAGGGGATGCGCCAGTAGTTGCGGCATCGGGAGGGTATCAACGCCAAACCGTCAGTGGCCGCGAAATTCGTTATGTGGATTGGGTTATTCCCGGAATATTGGCGATGAACATGATGTTCAGTTCTTTGTTCGGTGTTGGCTATGTCATCGTGCGTTATCGCAAAAATGGTGTTCTCAGGCGTCTCCAGGCGACACCTCTTAGTGCGTTTGAGTTTCTCTCTGCGCAGGTCGTTTCACGCCTGTGGTTGATTATGGCTATTTCCATTATGGTCTACGCGGGTGCCAATCTGTTCATTGATTTCACCATGTTTGGCTCCTATTGGAATCTACTTCTGGTTTTCTCTCTTGGTGCAGTCAGCCTGATCAGTATGGGGCTGCTGGTGGCAGCGCGTATCCGCAGCGAAGAACTGGCGGGAGGTATTCTTAATCTTGTGAGTTGGCCAATGATGTTTCTCTCCGGAGTGTGGTTTTCATTGGAAGGTGCCAATCCGCTGATGCAAAAGCTGGCACTGATTTTTCCGCTTACTCACATCATTGATGCAGCGCGAAGTATCATGATAGATGGAGCAGGTCTGGTGGACGTGAGCACACAACTGGCGGTGCTTACGGTAATGAGTGCGGTTTTTCTGTTGCTGGGTGCGGTGTTGTTTCGCTGGAAATGAGCCAATCAACCTCGTTCCACCTGACCCTGTCAAGGTTCGTAAGTGTTGCAATACCCGGCAACCATTGGGTTATTACTGATTAACAACACCTGGTTTAACCGATATCCTAACCAGAGTTTGCTGATGTTTTATCATCATCGTCGCTGGCGTCGCTTTTTTCGCCCTGCGAGGAAAAATGTCGTGGGGCGCAACGTTAATGGTTGAAGGGCGTGTGCTCAGCTGAGTCGTTACAAAATCAAAAAAACAAGGGATTGGAGGAAGGGCATCATGTCGTCAGTGAAGTGGATTCAGGGTACTGTTATTTCTTTATCGTTGTTATTGGGTGCCTGTGGAGAAAAAAGTGATCCCGATGGGGGTGATACATCCAACTTGGCCCCCACAGCGGTTATCGCGAGTCCGGCGGATGGATATGTTCACTCAGGAAGCCGTAATATTCGCTTCGTTGGCGGAGGAATGGACGATGAAGACGGCGCATTGAATGGAGCCCAGCTCGTATGGTCTTCTCATGTTGATGGTCAGCTGGGTACGGGTACAAATGTTTTCTCCGCGCTTTCCGCCGGTAGCCATACCATCACGTTAAAAGCCACAGACAGTGATGGAGCGACAGGTACCGATACCATTGCGATCACTGTTAATGCTGAACCTAATAATGCGGCACCGGTTATCGATAATATGACGGTAAACCCTGTCAGCGTAAATGTCGGCATGTCCGTTACCGTTGGCTGGAATATTACTGATGCAGAAGGTGATACGCTGACCTGTAATCTGGATATGGATGCAGATGGTACATACGAGTACACCATTGACGACTGTGGCGATAATACCTCGCAAACACATACCTACACACAGGCCGGGGATTATCAGGTGCGTCTAACCGTTGTGGATGGTATTAATACGCCGGTACAACAGAATGTGAGCGTGGCGGTGACTGAGCCGAATACCATTTCACCACCAGAAATTGCGAGTTTTTCTGCAACGCCTGAGGTGCCGGAAACTGGCAGTGCCATGGTTTTCGATTGGGAGGTCAGTGGTGGCGATGGCGACACATTAACCTGCAAACTGGATGTCGATGCGGATGGTACGGATGACTACACCATCAACGACTGCGCCAGCAATATCTCACAGGCGCATACCTATACCCAGGCAGGCGTTTATCAGGTTCGTTTGACGGTTGAGGACGGCACGAATGCTCCGGTGCAAACATCTATTGAGCTGACCGTATCATCGCTACCACTGGTCATCAGTCAGTTCACTGTAGACCCGGATCCAGCTTATTCGACGGTGGCAACCACTTTTTATTGGCAAGTCAGCGGCCCGGAGGGTGATACGCTGACCTGTGCGCTTGATGTCAATAATGACGGGACTGACGATTACAGTATCGACGACTGCGCCAATATTGCATCTCAGGAGCATACTTATGCTTCCAGTGGTGATTTCACCGCACAGCTGACGGTTCGTGACAGCAGTCGCGAGATAAAAACCACATTATCGCTGGTGGTCAAACCACATCTTTTGCTGGATGTCGCTGTTAACGGGCCGGTGAGTTCAGACGGAAAAGCGCTTTACACAATGACGGTGAGTAATGTCTCAGCACAGCCAGTCAATGATGTCTCTGTCGTGTATACGGTACCGGCAGAACTTCAGTTTGATGCTGAAAATGATGCTGAGCCAAATGCGGAAGGCTGCGGAACAATATGCACCGATGGCGGGGAAGCTTCCTGGATGCTGGGTGCGCTGGCTGAAGGTGAAAGTCGCACCATCACCATCAATGCACAGGTTCTCCCAGGTGTGCTGGCAGGTGAGCAGATTGTTGCATCTGTACGGGCTGAGTCCTCCAGTGTCAGTGATATGATTAGCGTGTCCAGAACCGTGGTGGTGGACAATAATCCCAGGTCACAACTGGCAGTGAGTGCCTCGAAAGATCCGCTCATGCCGGGTGATAGCCTGACTTTTACCGTTAATGTCGGCAATATCGACAGCACGGTGCTTGCTAATCTGGAATTGCGCGCCATTCTCCCCACAGGTATCAGTGTGGATAGCATCAGTGACAGCGGCACCGAAGACGCCGTCACTGGTGACGTTGTCTGGGATGTCAGCAGCCTTGCCGCAGGTAATACCCTGCGACGTACTCTTGAGGTCACTGCAAGTGCGACCGCCATTGCTGGTCAGATTCTCCCCATTCGCACAGAGCTGCGTCATGACGGGGGTGCCAGCCTTGATGCCAGCGTCGAGCGGGTGGTAACCGTTGTCGAAAAAACGTTTCCCCTCACTCTTGATATCAGCGCCACCCCCGACCCGGTCGTGGCAGGTGAACGTTTGCGTTATGAACTCAGCATCAGCAACGTATCCGCCGCGCCCGTTAATGACATCAGCGTACTGCTTCGCGTACCGTCTGAGCTTCAATTTGATGCGGTAGATGATGCCGAGCCAGATGCGACAGGTTGCGGGCCCGCGTGTATCGGCAGCCAGGAAGCTTTCTGGGTATTGGGTACACTGGGCAGCGGCGAAAACCGTACCATTACGGTGGATACGCTGGCGGATGTCGGATTGTTGAGTGGTGGCCTGATAACGGCCCCTATCCGTGTTACTGCGACGGGTTCAGGAGATGATATCGACCGTGTGCAGACAGTAACCGTAGCCGCTGAGCCGGTTATTGGTGACCTTGATTTAGCGCGGCAGAGCGGCTGTTTTGCATGCCATGGTATTGATACTACATTTTTGGCTCCCTCATGGAGAGATATTGCTGACAGATACAAAGATACTGCCAATGCAAAAGCCATATTGGTTGATAAGATCAAAAATGGTGGAAGGGGCAACTGGGGCAATGCAACAATGCCCCCCTACTCGCCGCGCGTATCGGATGTGGATATCGAGGCTTTGGCTGAGTTTATCCTGAGTTTGTAATTCATCAGTATGTGTCATGCAATAACAGGGTGACATTCTTTTGTCAGACGAATGCTATCGTAACAGGCCTTCCCCGGTTGAATGACGGGGGAGGGTTGTGACTCATAGGAAAAGGGGTTGCCGATGGTTATGTCCTGTTCATGCTAAGCGTGATGCCGTAATGTCAAAATATTTTTAACCCGCATGTGCCATATGTCGGGTTGTGTTCCCGTTTCAACCTAAAATCCGCAGTTGAATGGCCGGTAGAGTGCGTTGCCTTTTGTGGCTGGCAAGGTGCGACGATGCGCAATGTGGCCAGACGCAAAAGACAACGTGCTATACAGATCGTAGCGACTTACTCAGTACACCCGCCAAAACCACTCAACAAGCTGTTTATCAAATTGTTTGCGGTCTTTTGCACAGGAACATATACAGATTCCAAGCAGGATGAATAGTGAAAAAATATTTCTCTGCCAAATAGGGGGAATATGTGTAATCAGGTCATGAAGCAACTCTTTAAATCAAGAAAAATTGTTCATCATGCTGAAAAAGGGGGAGATCTTATCTGTTTTGGCGATGGCCAGTTTATGAGATTTTTAAGAATGGGGACAGCGTCGAGATGGCGCTGTTTTAAAAAAACTGACAATTATGCAATATTTTATCTATTCTTTGATAGCAGGGGTACTTAAATATGACTCGTTGAGCAATAGACATATTGAAGATTATGCAAAAATTTGTCACCAAATACAGAGCAAATAATATTGCTTCTTGCGGACTGGAGAAACAAGGAACATGGCATCCCTTATAGCGGTGCGGGTGTATTAACAAATGCAGTAAAACTTTTGTTTCCATGTTTTTCAAACTAAAGGGATCGTGTTGTTGGTCGAACTGTAATGTTATCCATCCTGTCTCCCTGCCTGCATTGGGTGTTGAAATCGCTTAATTTTTATCAAAACTTAACGTATATTGCGTGACAGGCGTTTTGTGAGGCTTCAGTGGTGAAAAATCTGATTGTTGTTAATATTGCAGAGCAACGTTTACAACTATTCATGGGTAATACCGTAGCCATGGATGTGGCGATTGCCAGCGCAAAAAACGGGGCAGGTGAACAGGCGGGGAGTGAGCGTACCCCTCGTGGATGGCATCAGGTACGGGCAATGATAGGCGGTAATGCAAAAACCAATGCCGTTTTTGTCGGACGGCGTAATACTGGCGAGATTTATTCGCCGGATCTACGGCGGGCATTTCCGGAGCGTGATTGGGTGCTGACACGCATTCTGTGGTTGTCCGGCCTGGAACCCGGTAAAAATCGCCTGGGTGCAGTGGACACCATGCGTCGTTATATCTATATACATGGTTGCCCCGATGAAGATGAGATGGGTGTACCAGGTTCACATGGTTGTGTAAAAATGCGCAATACCGATGTTATTCGATTGTTTACAGCTGTCACACCAGGCACACAGGTGTTTATCGGTGAAAATGGTTTTTCCGGAAATCTTAAAAAATAATAGTTAATGGCTCCTGCTAAAACGGAATATCAGCGGAAATTTATGCCAGACACAGAACAAAAAGAATTAAAAAATGATGGCCTGTACATCATGCTTGTCAGTATTCATGGCCTGGTTAGAGGCCACAATTTAGAGTTAGGCCGGGATGCCGATACCGGTGGTCAAATAAAATATGTTGTCGAACTGGCGCAAGCTTTGGCAAAACACCCGGGTGTCGGGCAGGTGGATTTGCTCACTCGCCAGGTGTTTGACAGTAAAGTGGATGATACTTATGCCGAGCCTTTTGAAATACTGACCGGTTTCGCTGGCGTCAACAGTAATGCACGCATTGTGCGAATCCCCTGTGGGCCTCGGCGATATTTACGCAAAGAGGTGTTATGGCCACACCTTGATGCTTTTGTTGATAATGTTTTACAGCATATCCGCCGAGTTGGGCGCATGCCGGATTTTATTCATGGTCATTATGCCGATGCAGGTTATGTCGCAACACGTCTGGCTCAATTGTTAGGTGTGCCTATGGCCTTTACCGGGCACTCCTTGGGCAGGGTAAAACAGCAGCGCCTATTAGAAAAAGGATTGAAAAAGTCCGGCATCGAATCACACTACAACCTTATTCAGCGTATTGAGGCTGAAGAGGTTACCTTGGGCAATGCCAATTTGATGGTCGCCAGCACCAATCAGGAAGTGGAAGAACAATATCAAATCTACGAAAATTATCACCCGAGACGTATGACGGTGATTCCTCCCGGAGTGGATTTAAACCGGTTCCGTAAACCCGGTGCAGAGGAAAGCAGTTCACCCATGGAGGCGGTGCTTTCCCGCTTTCTGAACAAGCCCAAAAAACCTATGGTGCTGGCCATTGCCCGGCCGGATGAGCGAAAAAATCTGGAGACACTGGTGCGGGCCTTTGGTGAAAACAAGGCCTTGCGTGACGTTGCCAATCTGGTGATTGTAGCGGGCAATCGTGATGATATCAGTGAGTTGGACAAAGGCGCGCGTGAAGTGCTGACACAATTATTATTATTGTTCGATAAATATGATCTTTATGGCTGCGCGGCCTATCCAAAACATCACCAGTCAGAAGACATTGAAGACCTGTTCCGTATGGCAGCAAAAAGTAAAGGTGTGTTTGTGAATCCTGCATTAACGGAGCCTTTTGGGTTAACGCTGATTGAAGCTGCCGCCTGTGGTTTACCGATTGTTGCCACTGAGGATGGAGGGCCGCGCGATATTATTGGTTTGTGCAAAAATGGAATGCTTATTGATCCACTGGATGCTGACGCTTTGGGAAAAACTATTCTTAGTGCATTAAATAATAAGCATCGGTGGAATCAATGGTCGAAAAGCGGGCTCGAAGGCGCACATAAATATTTTTCATGGGAAAGCCATGCAGGCAATTATGTGAGCATCATTCAACGAGTCATCAAAAAGCCGCGTCGTGCCAACCATCAAGTTTCTACCCGGAAAAAATCCCGCCTGCCGATTCTTGATCGTATTTTAGTGTGTGATATCGACAACACATTGCTGGGGGATGATAAGGGACTTAAAGCATTGATCAAAACGATTAAGGATGGGCGGAAATTGAATGGTCATCATAAAGTTGGTCTGGCATTTGCCACCGGCCGAAAACTGGAAAGTGCGCAGGATGTCATAGAGTCAGAAAACCTGCCATCCCCGGATTTCTTAATCACTTCGGTGGGGAGTGAAATTCATTACGGCCATGGCATGTTGGAAGACTACGCATGGAAACAGCATGTGGACTATCGCTGGAAACCCAAAGAGTTGCGTAAAGCGTTAGTGGATATTCCTGGTTTGAAAATGCAAGCTGACGGCGTTCAGCGCGAACATAAAATCAGTTATTTTATTGACTCCAAAAAAGCGCCCACAGTGCGAAAAATTCAGGCGCACTTACGTCATCTTGACCTGCACGCCAAACTTATTTATTCACATGGCGAATTTCTGGATCTGTTGCCCGTGCGTGCATCAAAGGGTCTGGCAATTCGTTATTTATCGATTAAATGGGGGCTTCCCCCGGAACGTATTTTAGTTGCAGGTGATTCTGGTAATGATGAGGACATGTTACGTGGTAACACTTTGGGGCTGGTCGTAGGTAACTACAGCCCCGAGCTTGCGCGACTCAAAGGACGTGAACGAGTGTATTTTGCGGAAAGCCATTTTGCCTGGGGAATTCTGGAAGGCATGGCACATTATAATTTTCTGGGCGATATTGTTATTCCCGGTGAATAAACCAAGGCAGGTGTAAATAATGACACAAGCTCGACCCGTTATTTTTGGTGAAGTTCTGTTCGACTGTTTTCCCGGTGGCGAGGTGGTGCTGGGTGGCGCACCGTTTAATGTTGCCTGGCACTTGCAAGGGTTTTCCTGCGCGCCATTGTTGATTAGCTGTGTGGGGAATGACCGTTATGGAAATGCGGTATGTACTCGCATGCGTGAAAAAGGCATGGATATATCCGGTATACAAATCAGCGATGCTTATCCCACCGGTCAGGTTGTTGTGACATTGCAGGATGGCCAGCCCGGTTATGACATCGTGACAGAGCAGGCATATGATCACATCAATGCGCAGACGGCATTGAAGGCACTGCCAGAACACACGCCAGCACTGGTTTATCACGGCAGTCTGGCGTTGCGGACAAAATCATCAAAAAATGCACTGGATATCCTGTTGCAAAAAACAAGTGCGCCCGTTTTTCTTGATTTAAATTTGCGTGAACCCTGGTGGGAAATGTCTCTGCTTGAAAGTATTTTACAGCGTGCTACCTGGGTAAAACTCAATGACGAAGAGTTGTGTGAAGTGACCCGTCGGACAATGAGTGATGGTCCCGAATTGCAGGTTTATGCAAAGGAATTGTTTGCAGATTGTCAGCTGGAGCGGCTTATTGTCACGCGCGGTGCGCAAGGGGCTTTTGTATTAAGCAAAGAGGGCGTTGTAGAGGGTCAGTCTGTGCCGGTAAAAAATATTATTGATACTGTTGGTGCAGGCGATGCCTTTAGTGCCGTTACCATTGTCGGAATGTTACAGGGTTGGTCAATAACAGAAACCTTAAACAAGGCGCTGAAATTTGCTGCGCAGATTTGTCAGCAGCAAGGAGCCACTGCCTCGCCTGTTATAAGTACAAATAATGGCTGAATATCCATTATGATCTGTGCCCATCCAAATACCATCAAACTGAAACTGCCTTGTAATAACTTTGTAATAAAGCCTTAATAAGTATTCCTGGCCCCATATGAAAAGGTGTAAACGGCATATTTTTCCTTACGAACTGATGTCACGCAGGCCTCAAATGTGAATTAAGTGCTAAAAACATCTGTTTTAAGAACCCGCGGGTATTTTATGCAGAGGGCGCAGATAAAAAGACTAAAAACGGTGGCCCTCTGGGCTTTATAGCACGCTGCCTTTTGCGCATCGCCGCAATAGCGGGCTGTTACTCCTCATCGCGTCTCGCCAGTCACAAAATTCAACGCACTCTACCGGCCATTCAACGGCGGATTTTAGGATAATTGTCCAAACATGCGGTAAGGCATATCGCGAGCCTGCTTGTTCTGAAAGTATCGTGACAAGGCTATGGCGGCTGTTATATTTTAACAGTATTAACTGGCGGGTATGTACGGTATTACTGGAGTGAGGCAGCATGGGTATATATCCTGACAGAGACGTTATCCCCGCATCCGGCAAGGTAGGTTTCTGCGCAGATACAAAAATGTGTCATGCTTTCGAAGTTGGTGGGTTGAACGTGTAAAAGGAGGCCGTCATGAACCGTTATCAACATATTTTGTGTGCCGTTGATTTAAGTGCTGAAAATGCTGCCGTATTTTCACGCGCAGCAGAATTGGCCACGCATTATCACGCGCAACTGAGCTTGTTGCATGTGGTGGAATATATTCCTGTTGATCTGGGCAATGAGCTGGTTTTGCCACAACAGCAGGAAATTGTGCAACAGCTAATAGCCCAGGCGGAAAAAACACTGGCAAATCTGGTGGGGAAATCAATGCATATTCAGGTTAAATCACTGGTTGTGCAAGGATCAATAAAGTCGGAAATTATTGAATACGCAAAAAATGCCGGGGTTGACTTGATTGTTATCGGGCGACACGGGCGTCATGGCTTGTCACGATTATTAGGTTCGGTCGCTAATGCTGTGCAGCACCATGCCCCGTGTGATATTTTGACTGTACGCATTGATGGCTAAGCGGGAGCAAATTTATCACATTGTTGCGGTGTAAATGCACTGACTTGGGGCGATTTAGTCATTGATCAGTGGTGTTGCGCGGGTGGTTGCACCAATGCGAGGCGATGGTTCTTGCGTGAAATATTTCCTGAGCTTTTTTCTTATGAATTGCGTTGACATGCCCGCTGGGATTAGTCTAGCATCGTCCGACATAAGATAAAGCTGACAGCAGATTTTGTTGGATTGATAATAATATTCTGATATACAGGTTGTGATAACAACTTAAAGATACGTTTCGATCAGCCAGTTCGGTTCAGGGGCGGAATCTGTAGGATGTGCCAGGTGCCCGTCAGACAGAGCCAATAAGAAACTGCGGCGATAACGATGATAGGCCGAGGAGAGTGGCCTGTTTAAAATAACAAGCAGATACGATCTGCAAAGAATTGAGGGAGAGCAAGCGGCTACTTCGGCTGGCTTGATTTAGCAGAAGTCTAAAAATTTCCATATTGCGGCGCGAGCTGTGTTTAAAGAGAGTGTTTTGCCAGTTATTTGTCTGGCAGGGCAGTGTTTTCCGCGTTTTAACCCATTGGCTTTGTACCAGGGTTCGTGGAAACATTGGTGAAAACAAAAGTTGATAAACAACAAAATGTATCGAGGAAGAAAATGGTAGTGAAGAACCGTTTGATCAATCCGGGCGCAGGTTTTGCCAGGGCTGGACTTGCCGGGATGGTGTTCCTGGTGATGTTGCTGATGTCCTCCATGGCAATGGCTGTCAAGTATGATGTGGTGCCACCGAGTGGCACACACACAGGTGAAGATGTGCCGCAGCCAATCGAGTTTCCACATGACATTCATGTCAAGGACAATGACATTAACTGCATGTACTGCCACACCTATGCACGTCGCAGTAATGTGGCAGGTATCCCGCCTACCAGCAAATGTATGGGTTGTCACAAAGTGATTGCGACTGACAAGCCACGCATTCAACAGCTGACAAAATACTGGGAAGATAAAGAGCCACCTCCCTGGAAAAAAGTCCATGATCTACCGGATTTCGTACATTTTACCCATGAAAAACATTTGAAAACCCTGGCGTTTGACCGTGAGTTTCCAGTGGAAAATGTCAAGGAAATATGCGCGTTTTGTCATGGTGATGTGGAAAACATGACAGTGGCCAACAAAGTGAAGCCGTTAAATATGGGTTTCTGTGTCAACTGCCATATTGCAAACAAAGACCTCGGTGCGCCGGGTGACTGTTGGAAGTGTCATAAGTAATCAGCTTACTTCGCTGATTAAAATGTAGATTTGAGTGGGTTCAATAGAGCGGAATAACGATTATGAGCGGAAAAATGAACCGTAGAAGTTTTCTGAAAGTGATGGGTTGGAGTGGTGCAGGCGTAGCACTGACAGGGTGTGATATGCCCACGACCGTCACGCTGGAAGAAGGTAAAGAAGAGGTGGTCTCCTATCTCATGCCGGAAGAATATGTCATTCCGGGAGTGGGAGTCTGGTATGCCTCAACCTGTACGCAGTGTGCGGCAGGCTGTGGTATTCATGGCCGGGTACGCGAAGGCCGTGTGCTGAAGCTGGAAGGTAACCCGGATGCGGCAGTGAACAATGGCAAACTCTGCATGATGGGACAGGCCGGTGTACAGGGGCATTATAACCCTGACCGCATTACTTCGCCGATGATGCGCACTGGCGGTAGTCTGGCGCCAATCAGTTGGGACAAGGCGCTGGGAGTGCTGGAAGAAAAATTAGGTGCTGTCAATGGAGACCGTTTTGCCTGGTTTACAGGCAGCATCAGTGGGCATCAGTCCGTGCTGCTGACAAATCATCTCGACGCCATGGGATCAACAAACCACTATGCGCATGAAGTGGTTAATAATGCGGTTTCCCGTGCTGTTAATCAGGATATGCTGGGCGAGGCCAACCCGCGTTTGCGTCTGGACAAGGCGAAGATGATAGTTTCCTTCGGTGCGGATTTCATGGGGGCGGGTCAGTCTCCCGTGCAGTACGCCGGGCAATACGCCAAATTCCGTACAAATAAAGAACGTGGTCTGCTGGTACAGATCGAATCCAAGATGTCACTTACCGGCGGCAGCGCCGATTTATGGCTGGCGATCAAGCCAGGTACAGAAGCTGTGCTGGCATTGGGCATGGCGAATTTACTGCTGAATAAAATTAAGATAAGCGATGCCGGCATTCCTGCTGATGTACGTACGCTGATTAACACCTACGATGTCACCACGGTGGCACGGATTACCGGCCTGGCTGGTGACCGTATTCAGCGTGTTACCCAGCTGTTGAGTGAACGTACACCGAGTCTGGTGCTGGCGGGCGCAGGCGTTGAGGGACAGGCACAAGGTTATGCCACAACTGCGGCCATCATGATGTTGAACCATATTCTTGGCAATGTGGGTAAGACTATTGAGTCTGCTGGTGATTTTCCCTTCCCGCAACTCATGGCCAAACAGGGTGGCACAGCTGATCTGGTGGCTTTTGCCGAAGCGGCCAAAGCAAAAAAACTGGATGCAGTGATTTTCCATGGCAGTAACCCGGTGTACAGTGCCCCGAAAAGTCTGGGGTTGACCGAAGCACTGGCCAATATTGGTTTTAAGGTTGCTATTTCACAATTCCCGGATGAAACCGCCATGGCAGCTGATCTGGTGCTGCCAGTGGATTCCTATCTGGAAGACTGGGGTACACAGGTACCCGCTGATCAGGCTGAAACCAATGCGATTCATGTGCAGCAGCCATTAATGGAAAAACTCAATGCCGAGACCAAAGGTCTGGGCGATATCCTGTTGACCCTGCTTAAGCAGCGCAAAAAGGATGAGTATGGTCAGTTTGAGGATTATTACGCGTATTTACGCAATGCCTTTGCTGCAATGCCGACCTCAGTAAAGAATGACGCGAAGAGTAACGACGAATTTTGGAATACGGCCTTACAAACCGGTGTTATCAAAGTGGACTCAGGCACGAAAACGTTACAATCGACCGTGGTCTCGTTTGCAGCGCCGATAGTGGATGACAATGCGGGCTTAACGCTGCTGCCATCACCCCGTCTGGGTCTGTTTGATGGGCGTCATGCCAATCTGCCCTGGTTGCAGGAAGCGCCGGATCAGATCAGCAAGGTGGTATGGGACTCTTGGGTGGAAATGCATCCGGATACTGCCGCGAAAATGGGTATTGGAAATCTGGATTTGGTGGAAGTGAGTTCTGCACAGGGCTCAGTTAAGTTGCGTGTCGTGCTGCTTAAGGGCATGCATGCGGATGCAGTGGCAATACCGCTGGGTCAAGGGCATGAAGCCTACGGGCGTTATGCCAAGGGGCTGGGCGTCAATCCCCTGCAAATTCTTGATGCAACGACAGACGCGAAAACGGGTGAGCTGGCTATGTACAGTACGCGCGTGACCGTGAAGCGTATAGGGCCAGCGGATTCGCTGTCTATCGTGCGTATGGGAACGGGCGCTGGGGACAGTCAGGTGGGGCGTAAGTTGGTGGTGACCGTGCCAGTTGAGCAGGTTCGCCGTACGGAGGGCACTTAATCATGTCATTGGATAATATTCTCAATCACTGGTCAGACTATCGTAAAGGCTCCGAAGAGGGCGGTCATCACGACTACGAACATCGCTGGGCCATGGCCATCAATCTGGATTTGTGCATTGGTTGCAATGCATGTTCCACAGCCTGTTATGCCGAAAACAATCTGGCCGTGGTCGGTAAAGAAAGGTTTGAAAAAGGCCAGGCCATGCACTGGATGCGTATTGAACGTTACTGGGATCAACAGGAACTGGAACATCCGGAGCAGGGAGCCAGTTTCCTGCCGATGATGTGTCAGCAGTGTGGTGCCGCGACCTGCGAGCCGGTTTGCCCGGTAGCAGCGACTTACCACACGCCTGATGGCTTGAATGCACAGGTATACAACCGTTGCATCGGTTCGCGCTATTGTTCCAATAACTGCCCCTTCCGTGTGCGTTACTTCAATTTTTATTCCTATTACGAATCGTCCTGGCCGGAGCCGATGGAGCAGCAGCTTAACCCTGATATTTCTGTGCGCGACAAAGGTGTGAT
Organism: Chromatiales bacterium; assembly: GCA_026982555.1. Lineage (GTDB taxonomy): Bacteria > Pseudomonadota > Gammaproteobacteria > SZUA-152 > SZUA-152 > SZUA-152. Next base: position 304 of record JALSGT010000042.1, on the reverse strand, counting down.
GGAGAAATGTACCTTCTGCATGCAGCGTATTCGCTCGGTCAAGGACAAGGCCTTTATGGAAGATCGTCCGGTGCAGGATGGTGAAGTGGTACCCGCTTGTGCCCAATCCTGTCCAACGTCAGCCATTGTGTTTGGTGACACGATGGATGACGGCAGCATGGTCAGCAAACTCTGGAAAAAGCACCAGGTGGAACGTGGTGTTTATCAAAAAACCAAACTGGCCAAAAAGGATGCGGGTTTGCGTGGTTATCGAATCTTTGAAGAACTCAATGTTGACCCGTCGGTGATGTACCTCGAACGGGTT
>JALSGT010000041.1 GCA_026982555.1 Chromatiales bacterium | reverse complement strand
GTTGCAGTGAAGCGCTTTTCAGCAGAGAATCCACTTCATTTTTCAACCACAGGTTAGACTCCGCTCATGGCTCTGCTTTGGCAAAAACAAACCCGCGATACGTGTTATGAGGTACGCACCGCCGGACGCTCCCGGCGGCTGTATACTAATGGCGTGTTTCATAGCCAGTATCACCCGGACCGGGCGCACAGTGGCGGCGTGTGGGATTTATTGGTTATTCCGGCCTTTTTCCGGCCGCCGGGGCGCATCCGGCGTGTGTTGCTATTGGGTGTAGGCGGCGGTTCCGCCATTCATTTGTTGCGGCAGTTTGTGGGGCCGGTGGAAATTGTTGGTGTTGAATTGAGCAAAACGCATTTGTACGTCGCGCGGAAATTTTTTGGTATTAAAAAACACATGGCAACTTTGCATCATGCCGATGCGGTGACATGGTTACGGGATTACGACGGCCCTCCTTTTGATTTTATTATTGATGATTTGTTTGGCAGTAGTGACAGCATTGAACGGGCGGTGCCTGCCGATAAGGCATGGTGCAAAACCCTGTTACGCAATCTCAATAAAAACGGCACGCTGGTGATGAATTTTATTGGTGGCAAGGCATTAAGAAAAAGTGCCTGTGTTGCCGAGTCTGATGTCGCGCGACATTTCAAGGCTGCTTTTCAATTGAGCCTGCCGGCTTATGAAAATGTGATTGGTGTGTTTTTGGGTTCACCTGGCAGCGGCAAAGTGTTACGCAAAAACATGCGTGATATACCCGAATTCAGTCAAAAAAGACTTGATTTCAGGTTACGTACGCTGACGAAGTCATTTCGTCCGACGCATGTCAACCGGGCAGCCCGCCAGGTTGAGATAAAGCATGAGCGCTGACATATTCATCGGTTTTTTTGTTCCGCTCTATATTCGCCGCAAGCGGCGGGGAATATAGTGACATTTGGTGGAACCGCTGCACTTGTTCCACCCTACCTGAAGCGAGGGTGGAGCTGTGGGAAAGGGTAAAACGTTGGGAGGTATTCTCAATCATAACTTTGACCTGCTGCCGGTTTTTATTTACCCTTCCGCTTCGAGCTGCTATCTGAAAATACGGGATTTTGAATCCCTTGTTAGAAAACTTAAAAAAAGACAAATATGCTATGACCATTGATGAGTTAGTGACACAAATTAAAACCCGGCCGGAGACGGTGGAGTTCCAGGATGTCATCGACTGTATCGATGAACATTTTGAGTATACGCCGACACATTTTGTGAATGGTCGCGGTCATGACCAGGTCGTAAATCAGGCGGGCAGCAACGAGGGTTCCTGTAAAATTTTTGCCTTTGCCACAACAGAAGGGCTGACGGAGGAGGAGACGTTAAACTGCTTTGGAAAATATTACCGGGAAGATGTGCTGCAAAACCCGGAGGGCAACGACCACGAGAATATTCGCACGTTCATGCGGCAAGGCTGGCATGGCGTCCAGTTTGAGCAATCTGCTTTGTTGCGACTTTAGGTGCGGCGTTAAAACCTGCACAAGCGACAAAACTCAGGAGCGCAAATCGAAGTCAGCGAAGTCAGTGTCATCCAGATCATCCTGTGCGAGTTCATCACAGACATCCGCCCAGTCTCCGGGGGATGAGACGTGTTCCACTCTCATTTGTGACCAGACATCGAATTCCACCTCATCCAGTTCACCGTCAAAATAGTGTATTTCGATAATGCCTTCGTCTTCATCCAGCGCGACCACTTCAAACCTGAGTTCATCCGCGCCCTGATACCAGTTCCCCACTATCGGGGTAATGCCAATGGCCATGTGTACCTCCTGCTATTTCCTCAAAAAACACCAGAATTATCGCTGCAATACCACATTCCCACCCACAAGATAGCAGCAAATGCGGGTTTGTCTTGTGGGAAAAATACGGATAACGGGAAATGGCAAAATTAACAAAAAATCAGTTTTTCTCGAACAGGGCAATGGATTCTACATGGGCGGTATGCGGAAACATGTCCATGACACCGGCACTCACCAGTGTGTAACCGTGCTGACTGACCAGCACACCGGCATCGCGGGCCAGCGTGGCCGGGTCACAGGAAACATACGCGATGCGTTGTGGCGCGGGCTGTGGAAGCTTTTCCACCACCACAAGGGCACCACTGCGCGGCGGGTCCAGCAGCAGTTTGTTGAAACCTTCGCCATACCAGGGCTCAGCGGCCAGGTCACCATTGAGATCAGCGGCATAAAACTCAACATTTGTAATGCCGTTGTTTTGTGCATTTTCACGCGCCCTTTCCACCAGGCTGGCCTCGCCTTCCACACCCACTACGGCACCAGCCTTGCGTGCCAGCGGCAAAGAAAAATTACCCAACCCGCAGAACAAGTCCAGTACGCGGTCTTCTGCCTGTATGTCCAGCAAGGTTATGGCCCGGTCAATCATGGCGCGGTTCAGTTCGGCGTTGACCTGAGTGAAATCGGTGGGTTGAAACTGAACCTCAATATCGTATGCTGGCAATCCATAATGGAGTTTGAAAACCGCACTGGTTTCCGGCCACAGACGGCAAATGGTTTTTGGGCCTTTGGGTTGCACAAAAATTCCCAGCCGATGCTTTTCACCAAATGCAGAGAGTTGTTGCTCGTCTTCTTCGCTGAGTGGTTCCAGGTGACGGAATACCAGTGCGGTGTGGGTATCGCCCACGGCCACCTCAATCTGTGGAATTTTGTCACGCACTGACAGCTGGTTCACCAGTTCACCCAATGCCGTCAGCCGGGAGGCAATAACGTCATGCAGCACATCACATTGTTTGGCATCGGTAAGAAAAGCACTGTGTTTTTCCCGGAAGCCGACACGCACAACCTGTTCACGGCGCATGTATTTGACCCCCAGTCGTGCTTTACGACGATAGCCCCATGGCTCGGCCGTTAATGGCGGCAGTATTTCATGAGGGGTCACGTTACCCAGGTGTTTCAGGTTTTCCAGCAGGCGTTCCTGTTTTGCCGCGATCTGGTCCGCCGGGCTCAGGTGTTGCAGGCTGCACCCGCCACACACGCCAAAGTGCGGGCAACGCGGCGCGATGCGCTGCGGCGAGGCTTTCAACACGTCAATGGCGTCACCCTCATCGAACTTGCCGCGTTTCGAGGTATAACGAAACATCACCTCCTCACCAGGCAATGCGCGAGCGATGAATGTCACTTTACCGTCGATGTGAGTAATGCCACGTCCGTCGTGAGACAGGCTTGCGATGGTGGCACGAACGGGTTCAGTGGGGAGTTTTTTACGGCGACGTCGGGACATGTGGGACTCGAAATAATGTTGAATTAATGTGAGGCGAACAGCCACTTTATCGTTCCGGCACAGGCCGGAGCGGTGGCAGTGGTGAGAATGAGATAATGGCGGTGTAAAGCTGTCAGGCCGGAAACACGTCCGTTGACAAATAGCGGTCACCCCGATCACAGATGATCACCACAATCACCGCATTTTCCACTTGCTGTGACAGCTGCAAGGCGGCAGCGACAGCACCGCCGGAGGACACGCCAGCAAAAATGCCTTCCTGTGCGGCCAGGGCACGGGTGGTATTTTCAGCGTCTTCCTGTGAGACATCCATAATACGGTCTACCCGGGTGTCGTCATAAATCGATGGTAAATACTCTTTGGGCCAGCGCCGGATACCGGGAATGGATGCGCCTTCGGTGGGTTGCACTCCGACGATTTCGATCTCCGGTTTCACTTCTTTGAAATAGAGTGAGCAGCCCATAATTGTGCCTGTGGTGCCCATGGCGCTGACAAAGTGGGTGATGCGGCCATCGGTATCACGCATGATTTCCGGGGCTGTGCCTTCATAATGCGCCCGGGGATTATCCGGGTTGGCAAATTGATCCAGCACTCTGCCCTTGCCTTCATTCTGCATTTGCTGGGCAAGATCCCGCGCGCCTTCCATGCTTTGCTCTTTGCTGACCAGTATAATTTCTGCACCAAAAGCGCTCATTGCGCCGCGTCGTTCCACGCTCATGTGCTCCGGCATAATCAGCACCATGCGATAGCCTTTGATGGCTGCGGCCATGGCCAGGGCAATGCCGGTATTGCCGCTGGTGGCTTCGATCAGCGTATCACCAGGCTTGATGTC
>JALSGT010000040.1 GCA_026982555.1 Chromatiales bacterium | reverse complement strand
TTTTCCTGGCGGCCATAGCGAAGTGGCACCACCCGATCCCATCTCGAACTCGGAAGTGAAACGCTTTAGCGCCGATGGTAGTGTGGGGTTTCCCCATGTGAGAGTAGGTCACCGCCAGGTTTTATTTCAAAAACCCCATGCTCGTCTGAGTATGGGGTTTTCTTTTTTCTGGATGTTAATACATCCTCAAAGCAGTCAACTGCGGAATCCAGGGTTACCCTCCCTTATCGTATCGGCCTCTACCGTTGGTGCTGTTCACAATAAAACGCGCAAGTTACATATTATTTAGCCACCGGTTTAGGGTTATAAAATAAGGTAAAGTTGTAGGGACGATTTTGTTTGTTTCGCACACTGCGTTTTATATGCGTCAACAAATTCCATGTTGGACATGCTGATCTCCGCTGGCAAGCGAAATGCTTCTGTTATTATGGGGCAGAGGGTGTGTTGATGAGCGTGTGAACACTTCCTTGCCGTTGTTGCGGGCCAAGTTGGAAAAACTGGATGGTAGAATGAAATGCTTGCTTTATTGTGACCCGGTCGCTGTGATTCAATTACCGCCTTTATACATACATTTTGTAATGTCTGGATAATGATTCTCGCTCAAACGATTTTGATACTGCTGGCTGATGGTGAATTTCACTCTGGCCCCGCTTTGGGGCAGGCCAGCGGGTGTAGTCGTACGGCTGTGTGGAAAGCGATACAGTCATTGCAAAATACCGGTCTGGAAATTTATTGTGTGCGTGGCAGGGGCTATCGTCTGGCGCAGCCAGTAGAACTATTGAATCGTGACAGCATACTTGCAGCATTAGATACTGGTACGCGACAAGCTGTGCAACAGCTCGATGTGTATCATGAAATTGATTCCACCAATGCGTGTTTGCTGGAAGTGGCCAGACAGGAAAATACTTCTGGCTATGTTTGCATTGCTGAGTGCCAGCACAGGGGGCGTGGGCGTCGAGGTCGTCAGTGGGTATCACCTCTTGGTGGTAATCTCTATCTCTCATTGTTGTGGCGGTTTCCTGCGGGGGCGACTTCTTTAGGGGGATTAAGTCTGGCTATTGCTGTGGCGGTGATGCGTGCTTTGCGTGATAACGGGTTAGCGTCAGCACAACTGAAATGGCCTAACGATATTTTACTGGACGGTCATAAACTGGCGGGTATTTTATTGGAGTTGGCGGGTGAATCTGCCGGACCTTGCGCTGTAGTGATGGGTGTGGGGTTGAATATCCGCACCCCTGTGGCGGAGATGTCGGCGGTGGACCAGCCTTGGACTGATCTTGAGTCTGCTCTGGGCAAAACAGTGTCGCGCAATGAACTGACGGCAGCGCTGTTATGCCATTGGGTGCAAGCGGTTACAGATTTTGAACGGCAGGGATTGATACCTTTCATGGATGAGTGGGGGCGGTGGGATGCTCTGGCGGGTAATGAAATTATCCTGGATTTACCCACGGGTGCGGTACGTGGTGTGGCGCGTGGCGTGGATGAAAGTGGTGCGTTGTTGCTGGCACGTAATGGTGAATTACAACGTTATCACAGTGGGGAAGTGTCGGTGAGGTTTTCGGCAAAAATGGAGAACCCGGATACATATGGAGCTGGACAATGAGCGTGTTATTGCTGGATGCAGGAAATACCCGTCTGAAATGGGCGCTTTGTGAGCGGGGGCAATTTTTACAACGCGGAGTATTTACCTATGAATGGTCAACATTGCTTGCACAATTTCAAACGCAGTGGGGGGATCTGGCGAAGAGGGGCATGATCAAGAAACTGGTGCTGAGCAATGTCGCGGGTGAGCGCCTTGAGTCATTATTGCGTCAGTGGTGGCTTGGTACTTGTTTGCAGGAAAAGGCATTACAGGAAACAGGCCTTCTGACGATAGACATTGTGCAGGCGCAGGCACACGCTTTCGGTGTGCGCTGTGCCTACCGGCAACCGGGGCAACTGGGTGCCGACCGCTGGGCCGCGCTGATAGCGGCCCGACATCATATTACCGGTGCCTGTTGCGTGATTGCCTGTGGTACTGCACTGACTATCGATGTGCTTAGTGCGGAGGGAGTGCATGTAGGTGGCCTGATTGCTCCAGGCATGGCGATAATGCGGCAAAGCCTGTTGGCGAGCACGACGCAAATCACCGAACACATTGAGGCTGGTGATGCAACGAACATGTCAATATTTTGTGTGCGGGATACAGCCCGCGCAGTGCAGACAGGTATAATGGCTGCTACTACAGGTGCGGTACAGCAGGTGCTGCAACAATGTCATGAGCATGGGCAATTAGTCCCCGTTTGCGTGGTAACCGGTGGGGATGCGCAAGTGCTCCTGCCGACTTTACCCAAAGGCAGCTTACATGGAACAGAATGGGTGTTAAAAGGCCTTGCGATTATCGCCGGGTGTAACAAATAGATGATCAACGAGAGAGTCTGTCGTGTGGACTGGTGGAATGTGTTGTAAATGCTAAAAATTCTTTTCCTCTTTTTTTTACTGCTCAATGCTGTTTATTTTTATACACAGTTTGATGACACCGCTGAGCCGGTATCGTCCTCGGTTCTGAAGCCGCCGCCACTGCCACAGGGCGTTGATACGCTTGTTTTGCTGCGTGAACGTGGTTTGGGCGGGGAAAATGCACCACTCCCGGGGTCTTCCGCAGGCCAGCCATCTGTAACGCCAATTGATATGTCGGCCAAGCCTCTTGGGTTACAAGGTGAATCTTCTTGTTTTACTCTTGGCCCTTTTACCCGTGCTGATGTTGTCAGACGCAGCGCCGAGACGCTTGCTGCGTTGGGTGTCGATGTTAAACATCGTGAAATATCCAAGCGCACCCCCAGGGGCTACTGGGTGTATTTACCGTCTTCAAAAAGTTATCAGGCTGCTAAACGCAAAGTCACGGAGCTACAGAAAAAGGGCTTGAAAGATCTGTATATTATGGGCAAGGGGGGTCACCAGAATGCGATTTCGCTGGGTTTGTTCACCCGTGAAAGTGCTGCAAACAGCCGCTTTCAGCAAGTCAAAAAACTGGGATTGAAAGCGGTACTGGAAATCCAGTATCGTACCAACAAGCAAACCTGGCTGGATTTGACGGTGCCTGGCGGTCAGGCTGTCACCGTGGCAAATATCACCAAGATGGTCAGTGGTTTACAGCGGGCCAAGTTGGGGCAGAGTGAGTGTCAATGAAGGGGGAGCTGATATTGTTGTTCGGTTTCCATTGCGAAAGAGAAGGCAAATGCCTACAATAGCGCCCCTGATCAACAGGCCGACGTAGCACAATTGGTAGTGCAACGCACTTGTAATGCGTAGGTTCGCGGTTCGAGTCCGTGCGTCGGCACCATTTTTTGTACCATAACCCCATTGTTTAGTGATTGAACTTAATCCATTTGTGAATGAAGGGACTTTCAGTAATGCAAAGTAATATGCTCAGGCGAAAAAGTGTCCGCATCGGGCAGATGTTGCTGGTATTGGCTTTGTTTAGCGGACAATCGTTTGCGGATATCCCAAGTGGCCAGGCGGCTATTCTCAAAGGGGACTTCCCCCGTGCCTTTAAAGAATTTAAAGTCGATGCAGACAAAGGTGTAGCGTATGCGCAGGCGACCGTGGGTGTGATGTTGCATCTTGGCCAGGGAGTGAAACGCAATCTCTCGCAAGCTTTTTTCTGGTATAAAAAAGCAGCCGATCAAGGCTATGATGCGGGTGTGGCGAATGTTGGCATTATGTATTACAAAGGGGCAGGCACCGAGCAGGATGATGTGAAAGCCTACGCATGGCTGGATCTTGCCAGTTATATTCGAGGCGGTCGGGAACACAACGCCAAGGCCAGGGCGGCCAGTTTTTTGTCGCCAGCGCAATTGAAAAAGGCCAAGGAACTGGCTGTAACATTGCGCAAAAAATTTGATAAAAAGTAACCTGAAAATACGCCTGCCTGGGTTTTGTTTGTTCTCCCTGTCACATCTGAACTGATAGCAGTTTGCGTTGATCATCTTCCCGCTGGTTGGTTTTGAAAAGCATGAGTTTTTGCTTGCAAGCCAATTATTCGTCAATGCGTTTTCCTGTACTGGTGTTTGTTTAAAAAGCTCGTTAGGATGTTGGCCTCTGTTGCAATGCGCGGATGGGGGTTGTGGGGATGGACGGCGATAACAAAACGCAAAACACAAAGACAGCAGGCCGACCTGAGACGGAAGACAAACGTCTGGCTCATCGGCATACGCTGGTGCTGGATACGGAAGTGCATTTTCATGAGCAGTATGTGAAAGGGATGTTTCGCTGCCGTACGGGCAATATCGGTCTGAATGGTGTTTTTTTGCCGTCAGAAAAAATGCCTATCATCAGCAAAACGGACATTGAACTGGTGTTTTATGCACACACCGGGGCTGATCCGGCACAGCACCGTATCTCTGCCAAAGTGGTGCGCACAGCAGCAGATGGTGCCGCACTGGTTTTTTGTCCCAAAGATGAGCTGCAAATTCAGGAGTTTCGGCATTTTCTGCTCAAGGCCAAGGTGGCCAGCCGACAATAATTACCCGCATTGTCTTTCTAGTCCCCGGTGATTCTGCCGGGTCTTTCTCGCTGTAAAACAACGAGGCATAATATGCCTCATCAGTAGTTTCTGTGATTGACATAAACAAAATAGTGCAAGGAGTAAAAACGATGGTGGTTAAAGCGCATAAAGAAACCCTGGGATTCCAGACTGAGGTGAAGCAACTGCTGCATCTCATGATTCATTCACTTTATAGCAATAAAGAGATTTTTCTGCGTGAGCTGATTTCCAATGCCTCGGATGCCGCCGACAAACTGCGGTTTGAAGGTCTGTCCGACGATGCTTTGTTTGAGGGTGATGCGGATTTCAAAATCCATGTTGCGTTTGATAAAGAAGCGCGCACTATCACCATCAGTGACAACGGTATCGGTATGTCACGCCAGGAGGTGATCGATCATATTGGCACTATTGCCAAATCCGGTACGGCCAAATTTTTTGAATCTCTGACGGGTGATCAGGCAAAAGATGCCAATTTGATCGGCCAGTTTGGTGTGGGTTTTTACTCTTCGTTCATCGTCGCAGACAAAGTGACCCTGACCACGCGCCGCGCTGGACTGGGTGCGGAACACGGTGTGCGCTGGGAATCGGCGGGTGAAGGTGAATACAGCCTGGAAACCGTGGAAATGGATACCCATGGCACAGTGGTGCAATTGCACCTGCGCGAAAATGAAGATGAGTTTCTGGACGGTATGCGCCTGCGCAATATCATCGGCAAATACTCTGACCACATTACGTTACCCATTCTGATGGAAAAACAGCAGTTTGGTGTGACGGAAGACGATGAGGAAAAAGATAAAGCTGCGGAGCCGGAGTTCGAAGTGGTGAATCGTGCCTCGGCATTATGGGCGCGCCCCAAAAGCGATATCAGTGACGATGAATACAACGAATTTTACAAACACGTTGCCCATGATTTTGAAGATCCGCTGGCACGCACGCATAACCGGGTGGAAGGAAACTATGAATATACCTCGCTGCTGTATATCCCGGCACGGGCACCGTTTGATTTGTGGGACAGGGAGCAGCGTCATGGCATAAAACTCTATGTGCGTCGTGTTTTTATTATGGATGATGCTGATCAACTGATGCCGAATTATCTGCGTTTTGTGCGTGGTGTTATTGATTCTGCAGATTTGCCATTAAATGTATCCCGGGAAATCCTTCAGCATAACAAGGCCATTGATACCATTCGTGCCGGTTCAGTGAAAAAAGTGCTTGGCCTGCTTGAAAATATGGCTAAAAATGATGCCGAAAAATATGCCACATTCTGGAAAGAGTTTGGACGGGTCATTAAGGAAGGACCGGGTGAAGACTTTGCAAACAAAGAACGCATTGCCAAATTGTTGCGTTTTTCCAGCACTCACACCGACAGCGAAACCCAGGATGTATCGTTGCAGGATTATGTGAGCCGCATGAAAGATGGTCAGAAGGAAATTTATTATGTGACCGCAGAAAGTTTTGCTGCCGCGAAAAACAGTCCTCACCTGGAAATTTTCCGCAACAAAGGCATAGAGGTGTTGTTGCTGGCGGATCGTGTGGACGAGTGGATGATCAGTTCATTGACCGAATTCGATGACAAGTCGCTGAAATCCGTGGCTCAGGGTGAGCTGGATCTTGGTGATATGGAAGATGAAAAGGAAAAGGCCGAGCAGGAAGAAACCGGTAAAGCTTTCACTGAAATTGTCGAGCGTATTAAAACAGCATTGGGTGATGATGTGAGCGAAGTGCGTGTTACCCATCGCCTGACATCTTCGCCAGCCTGTTTGGTAACCGGTGAAAATGATATGAGTGCCAACCTGGAGCGCATCCTTAAATCAGCAGGCCAGGACATGCCAGGCAGCAAACCGATTTTTGAAATCAACCCTGGGCATCCGCTGGTACTGAAGCTAAAAGATGAAGCTGACGAGAGTCGTTTCACGGAATTAACAAAAGTGCTGTTTGATCAGGCAATGCTGGCCGAAGGCGGTCAGCTGGATGACCCGGCAACATTTGTGCGCCGCATGAATGAATTGCTGCTGACCATGGCGAAATAGTTTTCCGAAGGCTGGCGCTTGGAATTTTCGCAACCGTTGATCGAGGGCCGTTTGCTTCGGCGTTATAAACGTTTCCTGGCGGATGTTGAGTTAAAAAGGGGTGAAGTGCTGACGGCACACACGGCAAATACTGGTGCGATGACCGGTTGCAGTGAGCCTGGCAGCCGTGTGTGGCTCAGCATTTCTGATAATCCTAAACGTAAATATCCTCATAGTTGGGAAATTGTGGAAGTGGCGCCGGGGGTGTTGTGTGGTATTAACACCTTGCTGGGCAATCAGTTGGTAAATGAAGCTATTGTTGCGGACCGGATACCTGAGCTGAAAGGCTATGCCCGTATTCGGCGTGAAGTGCCTTACGGCGAAGAACGTAGCCGTATCGATTTGTTACTGGAATCCTCCGGGGCTGCGCCTTCCTGTTATGTTGAAGTAAAAAACGTCACTCTGGCAGACAACGGTGTGGCGTTATTTCCTGATGCTGTAACGGTACGTGGTACAAAACACCTGCGTGAATTGATCCATGTTGTTGAACAGGGTGCGCGAGCGGTGATTTTTTATTGCGTACAACGAAATGATTGTCGTGAATTTCATCCGGCAGAGGCAATTGATGCGGTTTATGCCCGCACGCTGCGCGAGGCGATGGAAAAAGGCGTTGAAGCTATTGCCTATCAGGCAGACGTTAGTGTAACGGGTATTTATCTGGAAAAAGCCATGCCGGTTCGTATGTGATCACTGGAATTCAGGTTAATTTACACTAAAGACGGTTTGCTTGTACACCAGCAAGAGTTTCATCGGTTTGAGTATTGTTTTTTACCTTGGTTGATATCAGCATTGCGGTAAGTTCGTCGTGCGGCATAGGCCGGGCAATGTGGTATCCCTGAATGTACTCACATCCCATGCGGCTTAATTCATCCTGTGACATCTGGTCTTCGACCCCTTCAGCGACAACTTCCAGTCCCAGGTCATGTGCAAGGCTGACCGTGGCACGCACAATGGATGCATCACTTTCATCTTTTGCCATATTCAACACAAATGATTTATCGATTTTTAATTCATCGACAGGCAATTGTTTCAAGTACCCCAATGAAGAATAACCTGTTCCGAAGTCATCAATGGAAAGGCGTACACCAAGATCATCCAGTTCCTTAAGCAGTTTTTTAGCGTGCGCCGGGTTAGTCATCATTGCTGTTTCGGTGATTTCCAGACACAGTTTTTCGGGGGAAACATTCCAATAATGGAGTAAATTGGAAATCTGGCTGCTTAGTGTTTCATCGTGCAAATTCCGGGCGGACAGATTGACTGACACGGTGAGATATTTTCCCATGTCATGCCATTCGGCACATTGTTTGATGGCGGTGCGTAAAACCCAGTCCGTCAGCGATTGAATCAGGCCGGTTTGTTCAGCAATTTCAATAAACGTATCGGGTGGGATGAACCCCTGTTGCGGATGTATCCAGCGGGCCAGTGCTTCAACGCTGCCAATTTCATGGCGACGCACATCAAACTGAGGTTGATAATGTAACTGTAGTTCTTCGTTGTGTATGGCATTGCGCAAATCATGTGTTAGCCGCAGGCGTTCGGCACTGTTGTTGTCCTGGCTGACATCATAGACACTGGAGTCGATGGCCAGTTTTTTTGCGGTGTGCAAGGCGGTTTCTGTTTTTTGAATCAGTTCTTGTGCGTTATTTGCATGTTCCGGAAAAATAGCGATGCCCAACGTAGCGTGTACATAAAGGCTGTGGCCATTAATTTCATAGATGGGTTCAACGCTTTCCAGTAATTTGTGGCGAATATTTTCTGCATTGACAGTTTCACTGCGTTTTATCATGACCGAAAATTTGTTTCCACCAAATCGGCCAATATGTCCTGATCCCTGTAGCGTGCGTTTTAGACGCTGGGTCACTTGGTCCAATAAAATATCACCACTTTTGTGTCCGAGGCTGTCATTGATTTCTTTGAGTGCATCGATATCAACCAGACAGAAAATTAACGCTTCGTTGCAGGCTTTGGCAGACTCCATTTCCTGTTGGACGCTGCGTCCAATAGCCCCCCGATTGGGTAATCTGGTAAGCAGGTCATGGCTGGCCTGGTATTCCAGCTGTGTATTTTTTTCACTGATTTGCCGGAATAATCTGGCGAGCAGGAGTGCGGCCCAGACAGAAATCCAGATGCTGATAAACAATGTTGTGCTGAGAGGCGTGCCGACATAACTGAAAAAAGTTGATATATCGCTGCTGTCCCGGAGATAAGTGTTGGCAATAATGTACTGGCTGTCAGGTACCGGGTCTGCGGACCACAGATATTCCTGTTTGCCAATAGTGAAACTGCCTTGTTGTGTTTTGTTGCCGGATTGAATCAACAAATCTGCTAATAAATGTGTGCCAAGATTGAACCCTCCGCCCGGCAGTATTTTCTTCTGCGAAATATCAATGATACTGAAAACATTATCGCGGTTTTCATGATGTGGCACGATGTTCTGGAGCTGGGCCAGTAAAGGCAGTGATGTATCCAGCATGGCAAACAAATGTTCATTGCTTTTGTGCAAGCGTACTTGTTCAACGTGTTGGGTGTATTCGCGAGCACTGATGTAGGCGACAACGCTGAAAATACTGACAACCATTAAACTGATGGTAATGAACGACAGTATCAGTTTAAGTCGTAGTGGCATTTGTCGAGGTGTTCAGAATAACAATTATTTTTGATAAGTGTTAATACCCGCAAGGGCATAAATTGGACAGGAGCGTAGTGCGGCGGCAAGAAGATTAACGATACCAAAAATACCCAATAACCAGCGTGTCATCTCATTGCTAATGTAGCTTGTATCGACAAAACCAAAATAAATCAGTGTGATGCCAATAAGTGTGCGTATGGCAATATCAATATGGTGAAGGTTTCGTTTGATGGCCATTGTTTTTTTGAAGTAAATACCAAGGTGTTGTCAACAATATCGGTTAAAACCGGGTTTACTTATTTGCTGCTAATGGCGAGTTTGAGTCGTCATTTTTATCAAGCCATGAGTCAGCAGATATCGTCTTGCGTGGAGGGCAAGGGATGTCTGTTGATTGCTACAAACTTAGCGGTGTAAAAGCGGGAAAACTTTAATTTTTTAGTGGGTTATGCCGGTTGTCCGGGCGCGGGTTTGTGCGGGAAAACCTTCTCGGGATTAAGAATATTGTGAGGGTCAAAAACCTGCTTAATGTTCTGCATCAGGTGTAGTGTCGGGGCTGCAATTTCACGGGCCACAAATTCCCGTTTGACCAGGCCAATGCCATGCTCCCCGGAAAGCGTGCCGCCCAGCCCCAGCACCAGCGAAAAGACAGCATCCAGGCAGGTCTCGGCACTGGCCAGCTGACGGGGGTCATCAGGGTTTACCAGCAGGTTCACATGGATATTACCATTGCCAGCATGACCAAAATTGACAATGGTAACGTCGTGTTGCTGCGCCAGGGTTTCCAGTCCGTTCAATAGTGCCGGGATTTTTGAAACGGGCACCACCACGTCTTCGTTGATTTTTTTCGGTGCCACGTTGCGCAGTGCCGGTGACAGTGCTTTGCGTGTGGCCCATAGCGCCTGAATTTCTTCCGCAGTGCTGGCGGTTTTCAGGCTTAGCAGCCCCTGGGTTGTGGCGGCCTGACTTACCGCATCCACCATTTCTGCCATGGCTGATGCCGGGCCGTCCACCTCAATCATCAGCAATGCACCGGCCTTTTCAGGCAACTCTGCCGTGGATATTTTACGCACCATTTCAATGGCGGCACCATCGATGAATTCCAGCGCACAGGGCACCACTGGTTGCGCCATAATGCGTGATACCGCCTGCGTTGCTGACGTAATATCCGCGTAGATTGCTTGCAAAGTGCGTTTGGTTTCGGGCAGGGGGGTGAGCTTGAGTGTGGCCTCGGTGATAATTGCCAGAGTGCCTTCGGAGCCAATTAACAGGCGCGTGAGGTCATAGCCCACCACGCCTTTGGTGGTGCGTGTACCGGTGCGGATTTCCTCTCCTGTTCCGGATACTGCGCGCAGTCCCAGAGTGTTTTCGCGTGGCGTGCCGTATTTTACTGCCCGTGGTCCTGCGGAATTATAAGCGAGATTGCCGCCGATGGTGCAGACCGCCGCACTGGTGGGGTCGGGTGGCCAGAAAAACCCCTGTGCCGCTGCTGCCTCTTGCACAGCTTGATTGGTTACGCCGGGTTCCACCACCATCAGCCGGTCGTCTGGTGAAATTTCCAGAATGCGTGCCATGCGTTCGGTGGAAAGTACGATGCCACCACGCACGGGCACGGTGGCCCCGGTGGTGCCGGTACCACGACCACGAGTAACCAGCGGAATTTTGTCGTGACAACAGTGCTGCACAATGGCGGCTATTTCATCGTGACTGCGAGGGAAGACCACCAGCCCGGGTAGCGCCTGTTCGCGACTGTTGTCATAACCATAAGCCAGCCGGTCGCTGGCCGCAGTGAGCACCCGGTCAGCGCCTAATAATTGAATCAGTGCCCGGGTAACATCAGCAGGGATGTCCATTACAAAGGGTTACAAATATTCAAATATCTTCACCACACGTTTCACGCCGGAAATTTCGCGGGCGATAGCCGCAGCCTGATTGCCGATTTCTTTTGTCACCAGCCCCATGAGGAATACGCTGCCAGCTTCGGTCACCACCTTGACGCGGGTGGCGTCAAACCCTCGGGTGGCGATCATTTGGGTTTTTATTTTTGAGGTAATCCAGGTGTCGTTGGTGCGCGAAGAAAGCCCGGTGAGATCGGCAATCCGAATTTCATTGTGTACACGGCGCACCTTGTCGAGGTGGCGCACGATATCCACCACCTTGTCACGTGTTGCCCGGGATAGTGCCTCGCCGGTTAGCAGCACTACACGATTGAAGCTGGTGATGTTGATGTGTACACGTTTGGCCATTTCGACATCGGCGTAAATGGCATCTTTGGCTTTGGTTTCGATCAGCTGGTCATCAATCATGGCCTGATTGCTGCGTTTGTCGTGCGCAACGGTGGCACCACCGGCAGCGCCCGCCACCAGTACCGGGGCAACGCAACCAGTGCTCAACGTGAAGGCAGCAATGGCAAATAAAATGAGTAACAGTTTATCGGGTTTCATGGTGTTCTCGTCTTGTGTCGGTTGTTAATGAGTTCAGGCCTGAAAGGCATCGATAATCCAGTCAATGGCTTCTTGTTGCCCGTTTTCAGTGGTGAGCGCCACCACGTCAAAACGACAGGCGTTTTGTGCCATTTTGGGATGTTGCTGTAAATAGTGTTCGGCAGTTGCCAGCAATTTTGCCTGTTTACGCCAGTCAACGCTTTCCGCGCTGCTGCCAAAACGGTCATTACGCCGGTAGCGCACTTCCACAAAAACGGTGGTGCGTTTGTCCTGCATGATCAAATCGATTTCGCCGCGCCTGCACAGATAGTTGCGTTCCACCAGCGCCAGTCCCCGCGCCTGCAAATATTCGCAGGCGTGAGCTTCGGCCTGTTTGCCCGTTGCGGCACGGGTGTCATTTTGGCGGTTTTTACTGAACATCGCAGAGGTCTGGGTTTATGGGTCTGGCGGTGTGTCTGAATATTCGTTGAGCAACTGCGGTATGCCACGCTCAAATTTCGCCCATAATAACCGTCGTTGCAGGCGATTGGCTACGTCCAGATACAGGTCACCGGTTTCTCCGGAATAAAATGCCGAGCGGTTGCGCCGCAAAGTATTGAGTTCACCTATCACCCGGTAAGCATCCACGCCCAATGCAAAAAGGCGTGAATAACGCTTGCTGGCGTTGGGCCAGATGGCCTCGATGTCGGCCTTGAGCGCATGGGTGGCTTGTTCAGTGTGCAGTGTCCACGGCATGTCAGCGAATGTGACACCGTCCATATCTCTGTCCATATCAGCATTGATACTGCCACTGTAACTGCGCGATGTAGCGTACACCGGCACTTTGGGTGCGTGGTGAAAACGCAACTGTGGACGAATCAGCCGCGCCTGTCGTGAACCGGCGGCCATAAAAATAAAGTCGATATCCTGTCGGCGGCGAGGAATGAATTCCGTTTTTTTGCCCAGTGTCCGGCGCAGGTTTTTGTGGCGCTGTTCGCTTTCATCGACATTGAGCAGACGACGAATCGGGAGTGAGTAATCACTCTTTTTGGCGTCGTAAGTCTGTTTTTCCACCACATGACCGCCAAACTGTAACCAGCGCTCGCTGAATGCCTTGGCTACTCGTGTTCCCCAGGTGGACGAAGGTGTGATGATCGCTGCACGACTGTAACCGTCCAGCCAGGCACGTTCAGCGATTTGCCGGGCTTCCTGTTCCGGTGACAGACTGAGCTGGAACAGGTTGTCGGGCAGACCTTTTGTCGCGTTTTCACCATGTTGTTCGCTGTAATTAAGCGCCAGCACGGGCACGGGCAATTCATCGCGGGCAGCCAACTGATTGACGGCATCTTTGTTGAGCGGACCCACCACAAATTCGGCACCATCATCAATGGCCTGCTCATAAATCAGATCAATAAATGCCGGATTGTCGCCTGCATCGTAAATGGCGATACTGGGTACCACGCTGGCGGGTGTATCAAACGCAGGCATATTATCGGTGCTGTCAGTCGGGTTGTCGCTGTTTTCCAAACCGGGCGAGTTCACAGATGTATTGTCAGGTTGCGCGTAATAAGCAGCAAGAAAACCATCACGCACCGCACTGGCAGCCTTGGCGAAACGATTATTCAGCGGCAGGATCAGCGCGATTTTTTTCGGCAGGGGCAGCACCCGGGGGCGCGCCAGCAGCACTGCCACGATAATGTCATCTTGTGCCGGGTGGGCAGGATAACGTTCACGCCAAGTGACCATATCGATACCGCCCTGCGGGTTATCTGCCATTTTGCTGCCGAGCAGCACCAGTTCCAGCCAGCCACTGAGGACATCCGGCGGCCCGGCGGTTTGCAGGGTTTGCAAAGTGCCAGGGGCGAGATTTTGCAGGGCGTTGAGAATAGCCTCCTGATTGGCGAGCACAGCCTCCGGGTCATCGAGCAAAGGCTCCAGCAATACCCGTTCACGAGCAGATTCCAGATGATTGCCCAATTGCGCAAAGGTGGTGGCGCGCAGTTGATGCAAGCGCCGTGTGTCTTGCAGGCTGATTTCGTCCATGGCTGCTAACAGGTTTTCCGCCTGGTCCAGCGCATTCAGAGCCATGTCCGGCAACTGTCGTGCCAGGGAAATACTGGCGGAAAGCAAGGCGTGACGAATCTGTAAATCTGTTGAAAGTGTGGTTGCATCAATTTCATCGAGCATCTGATGGGCTTGCGGTACATAATTGCCCAGCATCAACAGCTCGGCGGTGCGCAGCGTATAGTGCTCACGTTGTGGCGGGGGAGCATCAGCTGCCAGCCTGGAATAGGCCAGTGCCGCATCAAGGAAGCGACCATCGATGGCCATTTGCTCCAGTGCCGCAGTGTCAGGAGTGGGTGTATCCCGCTGTTCCTGCTGGGTTGGTGGCGCGCTGACACAGGCCACCAGCAGCAAAGGCAGCAGGCTGAGCAGGAAGAGTTGGCGTTGGCGCCCGAAACTTTGTGTTAGATTCCGCATGAACTGGAAAGTATGTGGATGAGGTGACGCAGTGTCAATGAACGAGTTAGTGGAAGCGGGTGTTTTATACGTGGTGGCTACGCCTATCGGTAATCTGACGGACATCAGCCAGCGTGCGCTGGGGGTGTTGGGGGAGGTGGATCTTATTGCCGCAGAAGATACCCGGCATAGCGGACGCCTGTTGCAGCACTATCAAATCACCAGCAAAACCTTTGCTTTGCATGATCACAACGAGCGCGACCGGGCACCGGACGTAGTAACGCGCCTGGCGCAAGGCAAAAGCGTAGCGCTGATTTCTGATGCAGGCACTCCGCTGATCAGTGACCCTGGTTTTCATCTGGTGCGTCTGGCCCGTGAGTCGGGCATTAAAGTCGTGCCTGTTCCTGGCGCCAGCGCGATGATTACCGCCCTGTCGGCTGCCGGGCTGCCATCAGACCGTTTTGTCTTTGAAGGTTTTTTGCCATCAAAAAGCACCGCACGCAAAAAACGCCTGGAAGCCATGGGCGCAGAAACCCGTACGCTGATTTTTTACGAGGCTCCGCACCGATTGCTGGATACTCTCGCCGACATGGTTACCGTGTTTGGTGCAGAGCGTCATGTCGTACTGGCGCGGGAGTTGACCAAAACCTTTGAAACCATCAAGGGTGATGCCGTGGCAGTGTTACGCAAATGGGCCAGTGATGACCCGGATCAGCAAAAAGGGGAAATGGTGTTGCTGGTGGCTGGCGTCAATGCCGCAGAAGACGATGCGCCGGATGGCGAAGCGCAGCGCATTCTCAAAATACTGCTCGATGAACTGCCGCTGAGTCAGGCCAGCGCGCTGGCCGCGAAAATTACCGGAGGCAAAAAAAAGCCGTTGTACCAGCTGGGTCTATCGTTATCCGGAAAGAAGGGTGATTGCACATAAATGAATGATAATTGTCTTCATTTGCCAACCCAAAAAAAACCATGGCATGATCTGGTGAGAGTGATAAGGTAAAACCGCTGGTTTTTTATGATGTGGCTACCCAAAAAAACCAGTGAGGGGATCTGTGGTGGTGTGATTCATTCTCGGTACGGAAACGGAATTTAGTGGAAACAACGGAAAGATAGCAGGTTATGCGCATATTATTGGTTGAAGATGATCCGCAATTAGGTGATGGCATTCGTACTGGTCTGCAACAGGCCGGTTATGCTGCGGATTGGCTACAGGATGGCCAGGCCGCGCTACACAGTCTGGAAGTGGAACGTTTTGATATGGTAGTGCTTGATCTGGGTTTGCCGCGTATGGACGGCATTAGTGTGCTGAAAAAAATCCGCACGGCGGGCAATGATGTGCCTGTGTTAATTTTGACCGCCCGCGATACTGTTGAAGACCGGGTGAAAGGCCTTGATTGTGGTGCGGATGATTATTTGGTGAAACCCTTTGATCTTGATGAGTTATGTGCCCGGATCAGGGCACTGAGCCGTCGTCACAATGGCCGTTCATCACCACTGATTAATTATCGAAACATTGTGCTGGACCCCGTTTCCCATAGTCTTAGCAAAGAAGGTAAAGATATTATTTTGTCAGGCCGGGAGTTTAAAATTCTGCAAACGTTACTGGAAAATACTGGCCGGGTACTGTCGAGAGAGCGCATTGAAGAAAGCTTATTTGGATGGGATGATGCGCTGGAAAGCAATGCAACGGAAGTTCATATTCATCACTTGCGCAAAAAGCTGGGTAAGGATCTCATTGTGACGATTCGCGGTGTGGGTTACATGATTCCAAAAGCAGATTGATGAGACCCCGCTCAATACGCCGGAATTTATTGTTATTAGTGCTGAGTGCGGTATGTCTTGCCTGGGTAGTTATCAGCTTCTTTATCTATTACAGTATTCAACACGAAATTGAAGAAGTCTATGATGCCCAGCTGGCACAAAATGCCAAGCTGTTGGCTTCGCTGGTCAGACATGAGCTGGAAGAGTCCCATCAATTGCAAATTGATACCGATGACTTTCTGCCACTGGTTCACAGGTACGAAGCCAAAATATCATTTGTTATTTATCATGGTGATGGCACATTGATGACACGTTCGCCGTCATCCTCAATATTGCCTGTCAATGAACAGCTGACGGGTTTTGAAAAAATAGAGGTGGATGGCAGGGTGTGGTACACCTACAATCTCCGTGATCCAAAAACAAACCTGCTGATTCAAACTGCCCAGCGCCATGATGTCCGCGCAGAGATGGTTGCTTATATTAATCATGGCATCATCGTTGTTATGTTGGCCGCATTACCTTTTATCGCGCTTTTGCTTTGGATCAGTATTGGCCGGGGGTTACGTCCCCTGATCAAGTTGGCTGACACTATATCCGGACGTTCAATACATCAGCTGGACCGGATTACATTTGAGGGTATACCCACAGAAACCCAGCCAATTATTAGCGCACTAAATTCACTTTTTGATCGGTTGCACCAGGCTTTTGAGAAAGAGCGTCGTTTTACTGCTGATGCGGCGCATGAACTGCGTACGCCATTGGCGGGTATAAAAACCCAGGCGCAAGTGGCCATGCGATCAATAGAAAATGAAGAGCGCCAGCAGGCGATAATGCAGGTAATTACCGGTGTTGAGCGCTCTACCAAACTGGTTAATCAATTATTGATTCTGGCGCGTGTCGATGAAAGTCAACATATAACAAAAGCTGATTTTGGTCTGAAGCAACTATGTGCGGCGATTATTAGTGAAAAAATTAATTCAGCACTGATAAAGCATATTGACATCAGTTTGCAAGGTGAATCTGATCTGCACATGTTTGGTAATGAAGAATTGATACGGATTTTGATTGTTAATCTGGTCAGTAATGCGATTCGTTACACGCCCGATAAAGGACGTATTATTGTCAGTGTCATGGCTGAACCGGAAGGTGTAGTGATCAGTGTAAAAGATTCGGGCCCAGGGATTCCTGAATCGTTACAGACACAGGTTTTTGATCGATTCAAACGTGGTGAACATCCCGATATTCCAGGTAGCGGGCTCGGGTTGTCAATTGTGTTACGAATTGCTGAATTACATCGGGCAAAAATTGAGCTGAGCCAGGGACTGAATAATTCAGGGCTTGATATTAAAGTCATTTTCCCGGAGCGACACTGAGCACATTCAGCTTAGAACATGTGATTATGAATAGATGCGTAATAACCTCCCTGTTTCTCCTTTCTTCCGTATTTGCAGGCTGTCAATAACTTTTTTCCAACAACTTATGTTCCTTTACACAAGATACATCACCTTGCTCAGTTAACTTGACCGTCATCTGTTTTAGTTGTTGCCAGCAGGCCAATTCTTTGGCGGGGACATCAAAATAGTTTAATGATGTATATTGATGAATGCTGTTTTCCCCCCGGTTTTTTTTATGATGGTGGAGATACAGCAATGTATTGTATTTGCTCCATAGCCAATTGCCCAGAATCATCAGAGCAATGAAAGGAAATAGGGCAATAAATTGTTTGATATTCAGTGAGTACTCAACTTGACTGATGGTTTGAATATCATTGCCAATTAATACCAATACGGGGGCCAGTACGGGTAATAACAAATAAACCCATAACACCCATAACATCATCGTTATTGAGCTTTGTGTGTATTTACGTAGTGTGCCCTGATTGTGGGGGCTTTGAATGATGAGTGTGTTCATGGTTGTATTCCTCTATCAGGGCTCGTCCATATAGCACGTTTTTTACGGGTTTGGAGTAATGTGAGCGGCACGGCTACGGCGAGCGTTATCAAGTTGATTAACCAATAAACCAGGGGGTACCAGACCATCCAGTAATAAATTTTCCCCAGGCCTTTTTCATAACGACCATCGATATAAAAACTTACCGCAAATTGAATCAGACACGTCATTGCCAGTAACAAGCCTGCCGGCCCGGGCAGGAGAGAAAATGTCGCAGTGTTTTCCATGTAAGGAATAAATTGCATCAGCGGCCATAACACAATCAAAGAGATAACGGCATAAGTCCATAATATACTGACAAAATATTCAGCCAGTAATAACCATAAGCGGCGCTGGCGCGGGTGTATGATTTGCGAAAAATAACGGGTAAAGACTTCAACGCCCCCTCGGGCCCAGCGCAGTCGCTGTTGCCACAGGCCTTTAAATGTCTCCGGCATTAAAATCCAGCACAGGGCATTGGGTTCAAAACGGATATCCCAGCCTTTTAATTGCAGCTTCCAGCTAATGTCAATATCTTCGGTGATTGCATCCACACTCCAATATCCGGCATCCTGTAAAGCGGATTTTCGGAATCCGGAAACAACACCGGAGATACTGAATATTCGGCCATAGATACGCTGTGCGCGTTTAATAAGACCGACAATTGATGAAAATTCACCGACCTGTATTTTACCCAGCAGCGTGGAGCGAGTGCGTACCCGAGGGTTTCCCGTCACCGCACCCACATGCGGGCCACGAATAAAGTGTTGCATAATCCAGCTTGTTGCATTGGCATCCAGCAATGCATCACCATCAATACAAACCAGGAACTCGTTGGCAGACATCATTGCGCCGACATTCAATGCCATGGCTTTACCCTGATTTTCTTTCAGGTGTACAACGCGCAAGCGTGAAGATGTCTGACATAATTCATCCAGAATTTCGCCTGTGGTGTCAGTGCTCCCGTCATTGATGGCAATAATTTCAAAATCAGGATAATTCTGGTTATGCAGTACCGAGATGGTTTCACGCAAATTGGCGCTTTCATTGTGGCAAGGTATCAGTATGCTGACGGGGGGGTAATCCGGTAATGTAATCGTATGCCCGCCGACAGGTCGTCCGCGCTCCCATTTGTTGTAATAATATATTCCACCCACCATCCAGACGTAAGCCATAACCAATGGGTAATAGTAGGCCAGGTTAAGTGCTGAATTCAGATAAATTGAGAGCCAGTTTTCCATGATCAGTTTTTCTCCAGGCCGTTCATGGACGGGGTTTCTGACTTTTTATGTGTTACTTTTAGCAAAGGACGATAGAGGCGGGCTCGCTCGACCAGCTCATGCTCATCATTACTTAATCCAGCTGCATGATAAAAAGCCAGGCCGTCTATATATGAATATCTGGCAAGGTCTTCATAGAGGTCACCTAGCAAGGTTACTGTTTTTGAACTGAAGGCTTCAGGCGGTATCCAGGCATAAACTTTAACTTCTGCGCGTGTACGTAGTTGCCAGGTTGCACGATTGAATAAATCTGCACGTACCGGAAGGTGCCGGTTAGGGAAATATACGGCATCTGCATTACCATCACCATCAGGGTCAGAGAATGCTTGTAAATAAACAGTATTAATACGGCGTTTTTTGATTTTCTCAAGAGCCACGCCAAGGTTGTTTTCCTGTTGTTCAGGGTTCGGGTCATAGATATCATCAAGGTTCAGGTTGACCGCACGCACGAGCTCTTTTTGAGGTTTATAGTGATCGGTTATTTGCCAAACAAAGTCAGCCAGGGTGATTCCATGGCCAATCAACAAACGGTTTATGCTGCCGGGGCTTTGGAGATCCACTTTTCCTTCTTCAAGACTCAAGGTAACCGGCATGCCAAGTTCTTGGGCAATGTCCATGGTGATGCGGTTATGGGCACCGTAAGGCCATACAAGTACGCGTGGTTTTTTTCCTGTTTTTCGGGCAATAAGGTCTGAGTTACGTTTCAGGTCATTATAAATACGCTGACGATATTGTTTTTCATTTTCGTATTGCCGGGTATTAGCGTTATAGCGCTGGCTGGTGGCGGCTGGTTGTGTATTGCCTTGTGGGTTGGCAAGAATGCCGTGATGAAGGTCATAGCTGTGTGAGGCAACTTCTACACGCCCGGATTTTACCATTTCCCGGATTTGTGCCCAGGTCAGGAAATTTTCCCGTGCTACAGATTTGGTGCCATAGGCCACTTTTTTACCGTTAGGTGTTTCCATCCAGCGCCCGACCACTGCAATGACGGCCTGAAAGTCAAAAGCACGCAGCAGTGGATAGACCTGTGTATACATTCCCAGGTAGCCATCATCGAAGCTGAGCAGCACCGCATTATCCGGTAATGTACGTGTTCCTTTTTGTGCAGCCAGCAAATCATCAATGTTGATTGAGACGTAACCCCGTTCCTTGAGCCAGGAAAATTGTGCCGCTAATTCAGAGGTTTTCAATGTCATAGCATCGAAATCCGAATTGTTGTCAAGCTTGTGATGGGCTTCGTGGTAGGAAAGCACAATAAGCTCTGCATGTGCTGGTGCTGTTATTGCCAATAATAACAGTGCGGCCCATAACCGGTTCAATTTTTGTCCGGAAAAATATGTTTTTATTGTCTTGGAAAAATTCATGATCAGAACCTTACATATAAATTCATAAAACCACGGGTGAAAGATTCTTTCACACCATCGTAAACAGGCCGGGAGCGGCTGATGCCATAAGCCAGGCTTAACTGTTGGCTAAAACTCCAATGATGTTCATAACTCACCATCCAGGTTGATTTTGTATCAAAGTTTTGCTGGTTGCTTGAGCCAATGCCGATCTTGAGGCGTTGACGCATTGATTTTTCATAGTGCATTGATGTCAGCCATTCATTATTAAAACTCAGCTCAACAGAACTTTGTTTTGAAGGATTAAAATAGGCCGCATTATTGATGCTATTGGTTTGGCGATAGAGGTACAGTTCACCCGCCAGTGTGTAACGCAACCCGGTGAAGAGGCGTTGCTGACCAAACAGGGAAAGCGTGTTACGTTGATTGCCGTCATCAAAGTCCATGTATTGCAGTGAAGCGCCGAGGCTGCGGCTTTCGTGAAAACGGTATCTTGTGCTGATGCCCAGTGACTGTGCTTTAACACCCGCCAGATCAGCTCTTAGTGGTGTTTGCTCACTGAATGTTTCTATTGCAAGGCTTCCCTGCCAGTGATCTGTTGGACTCCAGTCGCCCTGGAATGAAAGTCCGGCCGGTCCATCACCATCACTGATATTGCCTCGAAGCACGATATCCTCTTGTCGATAATGTAAACCTGCACCGCCCCGGTTACGGGTTGCCGTTTCTCCGGAAAAATTACCTTGAAGGTGTGACAGATAAGCAAAGGCGCGTAGACCTGAGCGCCAGGGACGGTCGTAATAATAGCCGGTAAATCCCAGGTCACTGCTACCCTGGTAGAGTGTTGTATCGCTACTGGAGCCACCATTCACTTCGAGCCATACTTCCCGCATTTTGCGGATATTGGCTTCCTTGATCAGGTTCTTGACTTGAGGCTGATCGTTATATTGGTCTTGCAGTGGTTTCAATGCTGTTCCCGCCGCTGCAAAATTACCGCGCGCAGATAATGCGCTGACAATGCCTGTTTTGGCTTCCATATTATCTGAATTCTGAGTCAGCACCGTCTGGTATTTTTTCAGGGCCGCGCGCGGCCAGCCGCGCCATAAAAAGACATGAGCAAGACTGGTTTGTATATCAATATTGTCGGGAGCCTGAACCGCCAGGGTATTCAGTCTGTTTTCAGCCTGATCCAGTTTTCCAATATAGGCACGGGCCATGGAGGCAATAGTCTGAGCATATAACTTATCAAAATTACGTTGTTTTTCTTTGCCGCCCGGCGGCCATATCCATTGCGGGAGTGAGTCCACAAGGGCATCGATATGGGTGAGCGATTGTTCATAACGACCGGCTTCAAGGTAAGCGTAATACAGTGAATATTGCGCATCCAGATTGTGGGGGTCTTTATCGACAGACTTTTCGAGCAAGACAATTGCTTTTTCGGGTTGACGTAACGACAAATAAGCATCACCCACAAGCGCTTGCACATAAGGTGGGAAGCGCTTTACAGTATCTTTGCGTAATTGCTCATACAGCGTAACGGTTTCGTGCATATAACGTCGATTGCGGTAAGCCGCCATGAGGTCAAATCGATTACGCAGATAAGCAGGGGATGTTTTATCTGTTATGTTTTTTTGTTGGTTTTTTAGCAGCTCAATAGCCTTGTCGGTATTGCGGTAGCGTTGGGAGGGGTCGAGTACGGGTTGCTGCCCCCAGCGTATTTCTATTGCGGCCTGATCGCCAAGCATCCGGTTCCATTCTTCAGGACTGAATAAACCGGTATCGCGACGGGCAAACTGTAATGCTTCATGAGGAACGCCCAGGCGGAGCAGGCTCAGCACCCGGGCATGCCGGGCACTTTTATTGTTGCGATCAATAATTAATATGCGGTCATAAACATCAAAAGCCCCCGCGTAATCCTGATCAGCTTCTTTTACGTAGGCCAGTGTTTTTAATAATTCGATGGATCCGGGGTTGGCTTTGAGTAACGACTGAATGTGTTTGTTGGCTTCAACAGGTTGTTTTGCCTCAGCCAGGCTCATGGCAAGGCCCAGTTGAGCTTGTCGTTCATTGGGTGTTTGTTTCAGTGCAGCACGATAAGCCCGAATGGCCAGTTTGGGGCGTTGCTGGTTGCGTGCAGACTTGCCAATAGCTCTCAGAACATAAGCGGGCGCCTGTGCAAAATCAATATGAGATAGTTGTGCCAATACCTCTTTATCATGCTCGGCCCAGGCAAGTGTATTAATGTAGTCGTAGCGGAACAAGCGATTTTCAGGATAGGCTTGAACGAGCAGGCTCAGCTGTTCCAGCGCAGCTTCATGTTGACCCTGGCGTGCCTGTTCTACGGCTGAATGATGTACGGCTTTTGGGTTTGATAGCGGGGCGGCAGTCGCCGTTGATATGCCCGAACACAGGGTTGCGCCAGCCAGTAATACCATCACCGGCTGGAATGACCGGAATCGTATGACGAGAGGTGAGCCCTGATTGCATACGTTGGATTTTTTTGTTTTCGTCGAACACATAATTACCACCAGGCTTGTTATCACTTGTTGTTTTCCAGTGATTAAACTTTAGCCATACAGGCTTAAGGAAGTCTTAAATACGTTATTATTTGAATGTGAATTTGGCGAGACGGCATCAATGCCGGCACGGGTAGCGGAGGGGGTGTGAAAGGTGAGAACGTGCCTCGACAATAGAAAGTGGTTGATGTACCAGGCAGGGTTTGATTCATTAAAATCCAATACAAAGAGTTAGAGAATAATGGGCAAAAAATACCGCTTTGTGTTCTCGGTGCCTTCACGCCTTTGCGTTGGATTTTACAGTTCGACAGGGAGGCGTGGCCTGCACAGGGTTTTGGAGGCAGTTTGTTACCTTGGTATGCCGGGATTCCGGATAATTTTCGTTACCCTGCACCGACTCAGCCCAGCTGGTCGTCGGCCACATGATATTTTGGGTCTTCGATGACGTTGACCTCCACCAGGTCGCCAGCCTTGGTCAGCAGTTTCTGGCACTCGGGGCTGACGTGACGCAGGTGCAGGCGTTTGTTGGCTTTGAGGTAGCGTTCGGCCAGTGCATCGATGGCTTCGATAGCGGAATGGTCGTAGACCCGGGAGTGTTTGAATTCCACGATAACGTCGTCGGGGTCGTTGTGTACGTCAAACTGCTCTCCGAAGTTTTTCACCGAAGCAAAAAACAGCGGGCCGTGCAGCTCATAAACCTTGCCGCCCGTTTCGTTGGTAAAGCTGGTGATTTGCAGATGCTTGGCGTGCTCCCAGGCAAATACCAGTGCTGAGACAATGACGCCCACGATCACTGCGATAGCAAGATCAGTGGCCACAGTGACGCCGGACACCAGAATCAGGATAAAGGCATCAGCAGGTGGCACCTTTTTGAGAATGCGAAAGCTGGACCACTCAAAGGTGCCGATGACCACAATAAACATCACGCCCACCAGTGCCGCCAGCGGGATTTGCTCAATGAGGTCAGAGGCAAACAGAATGAAGGCCAGTAACGCCAGTGCGGCAGTAATACCGGAAAGCCGTCCACGACCACCGGAGTTCACATTAATCATACTTTGGCCGATCATGGCGCAACCGCCCATGCCGCCGAAAAACCCCGTGGCAATATTGGCGGTACCCTGAGCAATACATTCTTTATTACCACGGCCACGGGTTTCGGTGAGTTCATCGATCAGGGTCAGTGTCAGCAGTGACTCGATCAGGCCGATGGTGGCAAGAATCACCGCATAAGGCAGGATGATCCACAGGGTTTCCAGCGTAAACGGCACCATGGGAATGTGAAAATCCGGCAGGCCGCCCGCGATGGAAGCGATATCCCCCACGGTTTTGGTTTCCAGGCTTACGCCGATGACCAGCAGGCTCACCACCACAATGGCGACCAATGAGGAAGGCACGGCGGTGGTGAGTTTGGGCAGATAATGGATGATGGCCATGGTCAGCGCTACCAGTCCGAGCATCACCCACAGGGCATTGCCACTCATCCATTGCAAAACGCCCTCGGCGTCAGGCGTTTGAAAACTTTCCATCTGCGCGAGAAAAATCACAATGGCCAGGCCGTTAACAAAGCCCAGCATCACCGGGTACGGTACCATGCGAATGAATTTACCCAGTTTAAAAATACCGGCGGTGACCTGGATGA
>JALSGT010000039.1 GCA_026982555.1 Chromatiales bacterium | reverse complement strand
AAAGGAACATCAAGGTTTAATCAGTTACCGATGTCCACCTCATGTCGCCATTTGCCAGCAGGCTGTTATTGCATAAAGGCTTTTTCTCCTGTTACAGGCACTTAGGTCGTTGATTTTTTGTCGGTGGTATACCGCCCATTGGTGGAACCGCTGCGCTTGTTCCACCCTACGGTTTAGTCTGACGGCTATGCTGTTAACGCCCTCTAAGTCTATCGGATTTTTTTCCAGGTAACTTTATCGCGCAAATATACGGGAAGGGCTTGCTCGGCACTAACCCCCTGCCCGGCTTCGTAACCCGCCACGCCCAGCAGCGCCACATCACGGGCATGGGGAAAGCTCGCGCCATCCCACGATGTCAGCTGTCCTGCACAACGCGCCGATAATATCGCGTCATAAGCCGCCCAGCCTGCTCCTGCCCCCTGCCAGTCATTGCCCGGGGGGCATGGCACATTATCAGGCGGCGAAACACATTCTTCACCAACCCGTTCCATCAGGCCTGCCGCGTTGCGCTGGTAGGCACCCCAGTAAACTTCATTCATGCGCGCGTCCAGCGCGGCCAGCACCCGGTCTCCCCCTGCACCCTGTGCTAACGCTGCCAGTGTCGAAACCGGCACTACGGGCAAATCCGCCGCAAACGCAATGCCTTGTGTCACACCCACAGCAATGCGCACACCGGTAAATGCACCAGGACCACAACCAAAAGCCATGGCATCCACCTGGGCAACAGTGATGCCCGCCTCGGCCATGAGTTCATCAATCATCGGCAGAATGCGTTCCGTATGCGCGCGCGGCGCAATTTCAAAACGCGCGCGCAGTTCACCGTCAATGGACAGCGCCGCCGAGCAGGCATCAGTGGCGGTTTCAATGGACAGCAGTTTCACGCGTTTACCTTCTCCTGCTTTTGTTCACCCGCAAAAAATGTCTGCACATCCGCCACATCCCGGCTGACCGGCATGGGCGGCAGGCTGTTACGAAAAATACGGCCATAACCTTTACCAAACAGACGCGGGTCACAAATCATCAGCACGCCACGATCATGCACATCACGAATCAACCGCCCCACCCCCTGCTTAAGCGTAATCGCCGCCTGCGGCACCTGATAGTCAAAAAACGGGTTTAACCCCTGTGTGCGCATGGCTTCCAGTCGTGCCTGCATCACGGGATCACCGGGTGAACTGAACGGCAGTTTATCGATAATCACGCAGGACAGCGCTTCGCCACGCACGTCCACCCCTTCCCAAAAACTGCTGGTGCCCACTAATACGGCATTGCCCAGCTCCCGAAAGCGATCCAGTAATTCGCCGCGCGGCAGGCTGCCCTGTACTAACAGCGGGTAGCTGATCTTGCCTTCCAGTTCACGGGCGACAATATTGAGCGCACGGTAACTGGTCAGCAGGAAAAAAGTACGACCACCACTGGCGTCGATCACGGGTCGTGCGGCATCGATCACCATCGTGGTGTAGTGCGGGGTATTGGGGGCGGGCAACGTCGTTGGCACATACAGCAATGCTTGTCGGGCAAAATCAAAAGGACTGTCCCAGCGCCGGGCATGGGCATCCTCGATACCGAGCTCACGGGAGAAATGTGTGAAATCATCACCCA
Source organism: Chromatiales bacterium (assembly GCA_026982555.1). Classification (GTDB taxonomy): domain Bacteria; phylum Pseudomonadota; class Gammaproteobacteria; order SZUA-152; family SZUA-152; genus SZUA-152. Next base: position 2,661 of record JALSGT010000039.1, on the reverse strand, counting down.
CCGCCAGCGTTGCCGAGGTAAATATCCAGGCACTTTTATGCTTATCAACATGACCGCGAAAAGTCTCACTGATTTCCAGCGGCGTCATGTGTAACGCAAAACCACGCGCGTGCGTCTCGAACCACTGGATGACACCCTGCTCGTCACTGCCGCCATTCACGAACTGGCCCAGGCGGGCTCTCAGGTCCAGACAGCGTCGCCAGCTGCGCTCCAGCCCTTTGCCCCGTTCGGCCAATGGTTCCAGGTCTGATTCCAGACGCACTAACGATTCCATTAAATCTTCAGTGGCTGTGGCCAGTGCCACATTGTCATCCATGGATGCCCAGGGCGCACGTTTTGTATCATTACCCAGGGCCAGGCGAAAATCCCTCACGGTTTTTTCCAGGCGGGTAATACTGGCTTGTACCGCATCTGCGTCCGGCGCTTCGGTAAGTACATCAACCAGTGCGTCACGCGCCAGTTCGTTGAGCTGCCGGGCACTGAGATTGCTGCCAAAAAATGTACTGGCCACATCGGGCAGCTGGTGGGCCTCATCAAAAATGAAGGCGTTAATACCGGGCAGCAACTCACCAAACCCCTCGTCACGCAACGCCAGATCCGCAAAAAACAGGTGATGATTAACCACCAGCACGTCGGCCGCCTGCGCGGTTTTGCGTGCTTTTACCACAAAACAGTCACTGTAAACCGGGCACTCGCCGCCCAGACAATTATCCATAGTAGAAGTCACCTTCGGCCAGATAGGTGCATCTTCCGGTACAGCACCCAGCTCGGCGATATCACCACACGCTGTATGACCCAGCCAGGTGCGAATACGGGCCAGTTGATCCTGCTGTTCAGGGCGTAAGCGTTGGCCTTCCATCTTCTCCAGGCGGTGGTGACACAAATAATTGGCGCGCCCTTTAAGCAGTGCCACAGAGGTGGATACCCCGAGCGCTTTACGCACAGTGGGCAGGTCACGATGAAAAAGCTGGTCTTGCAGGTTTTTGGTGCCCGTGGAAATCATCACCTTTTTACCGCAAAGCAAGGCTGGCACAAGATAAGCGTAGGTTTTGCCTGTGCCGGTACCTGCCTCAGCAATCAGCATTTCATTATTTTTCAGCGCACGGGCAGTGGCCTCGGCCATATCCTGCTGCTGGCTGCGGGCCGCAAAACCAGACACATGTTTTGCGAGGGGGCCATCCGGCCCCAGAATATCAACAATGGTTTGCATGAAAATGATAAAAAATAGCGTGAACAGCCTCAGGAGGCCTGCTCGTCAGGAAAATGTTCTTCGTCTACATCATCCACAGACCAGACCCGCGTGCTGATGGCCTTGAATTTCGCCACCGACATGGCTCCCCGCTTGGCGCGTTTTTCAGACGTTTCCGCCGTTGCCTCCACCAGCACTGCGCGATCTGCCTCATAAATCGCCTGCGCCTCGTAGTCTTCATTCATAAGAATGAGCATGACGCTGTCCCAATCCTGCTCCATTTTAATCTGCCCGATACGCTGGCCACTTTTTTTGTCATTAAAAATGGTACGGCCCTTGATCTGGATATACTTACCCTCACGGCTGCCGGTACCAATGGCATCGTAGCCCCCTGCGCCCGGCTCTGCGGGTACCAGCTTCATCAGACGAATCACATCATGGGTGGCAATTTCATTACTGATACCCAGCGCCTGCCCCGTGGCCCGGCGATAATCCGCCGCCAGCTTGCGGGCCTTGTGCATCAATTTGTCTACGTCGTATACGGCCATGGTTGTTTGAATCGCGAAACGCTGCCCATCCGGGAAAAAGGTTTTGCGTATCTAACCCTATTTACCACCATTTTGGAAGCCGTAATACATGAAGAATACGAACCAACCGCCTGAAAAATCACTTGAATTATTCGCCAAGCATTGCCGCTTTCAAACCCGAATCTGCCGGTTCCTCCCCCAGCCAGACCCTGAGCAGGGCGGAATAAAACGCCTTGCCAGGAATGCTGCCTTTTATTTGATCATTGATACGCACCCGGGTGCCGGTTTCCGGCAGGTAATCCAATTCGATACGATCACCCCGTTTCACGGTGACGAACAGCGCGTTAAAAGCTTCAAGCTGTGTTTTAAGCGCATCAAATTGCTTGCGGGTATGGTTGTTTTTAAAGCCATCAACCCAGCCTTCGATAAGTTTTTCTTTTTCAACTTCTTTATAAAGGAAGTACATTAATAGACGTTTAGGGCCATCCATATTGATAGCCGCCTCAGCATCATGTGTTTTTTGCGGCAAATAGAGCGCACCTACATAAATTTTAAAAAAGAATTTGCTGCGAATACCGGCACCATTGAGTTTGAGAGCAGTATTGGCAAGTGGCACCTGCTCCGGCACCTTGACCCCGGCCACTTCTTTCGCATAACCATGGGTAGACAGGAAACACAACAATAACAAACCGGGCAATGCAAATCGGATATTCATTTCAAGCTCCCCGTAATTGAGTAACAAAGATTCAGTACCCGTGTTATAGCACAGCCTGGAGAACGGAATAAAAAAACAAATCTGTCACAAGTGTCATATGTCATCTTTCAATACAGGAAAGATACCCATAGAAACAAGATTTTCCCGGAATCAAACCACAAACTGTCTCTTTTAAGAGACAGTTTTGCGTGACAAATTACCTGAATGGCAAACGGCATTACCCTGCTCAG
>JALSGT010000038.1 GCA_026982555.1 Chromatiales bacterium | reverse complement strand
GCTGACTGCCGTGCAGATTGCATTGCTCACTGTTTATGATATGTGCAAGGCGGTGGATCGTGGCATGGTGATAGGTGATGTTGGTCTGCTGGAAAAGCGAGGTGGTAAATCAGGGCATTGGGTGAGGGGTTGATGCGTGAGCAAAGGAGACGGGTTCTTTTAAATTCGATTGTATTTGCCCGGGGCTTATTTTTATCGTGCGTCATTCGCCGAATGCACTTCTCTGCATGATCCTGGCCACCCATCAATCAAACCGCACATCCAGCGCCCCGCACAAAAACTGCATATAGTGCGTGGCGTATTCAAAATGCGTTACGGTGTTGTGTAGGAAATCGGCAGATAACACCTGTTCCCGGGGGAAGTGCTCAATGGCGATAAAGTCCTTGCGTTTAAGGTCTTCCAGCAGCGGATGGTCTTTGGCAAAGCCGCGCGGTGCGTTTTTCAGCGATTCACCACTCAGGGCATAGTGTTGCTCAAAATGGCTGCCATCGCGTGCGGCCAGCCATTTGTCGCTTTTGTCACGGATTGCCTCGCGAATTTTCCCCAGTGCCGTGGAGTCCGGTCTCCAGATGCCGACACCAAAAAAACATTCCTGCGGTGCGATGTGCAGGTAATAGCCCGGTGCATGCACGTTTTTGCCCGCTTCGTGGCGGAATTGGATGCCGATGTTGGTTTTGTACGGTGTTTTGTCTTTACCGAATCGTGTGTCCCGGTAGACGCGCATCAGTGAGCCTCCCACTTTTTTGGGTACGGCCAAAAAACGTGGTGCAATGAGTTGCAATTCCGGCGCAATATCTTCGATAAACGCCAGTGCCGGGCCGCGCACATACTCTTCATAACGCGGTTTGTTGTCGTTAAACCATTCGCGCTCATTGTTACGTGAAAGCTCGGTGAGAAAAGTAAAAGTGGCTTTGGTGAAATAGGCCGGGGTGGTTTTTTTGGGCGTCATTTTTTGTCCGTTACATAAAAGAGAGCGCAATGCGTTGATAAACAGGACCGGGCTTTGGTTGAATCCTCGTCAACAGTCTGCAACCATTCAGTGCATGAACCTATCATTCACTAAAATGCACGGTCTGGGCAACGATTTTGTGGTGATCGACGCGATCAATCAGTCGGTGAACCTGAGTCCCGAGCAGGTGCGCCTGGTGGCTGACCGCCATCGTGGTATTGGTTGTGACCAGCTTTTGCTGGTGGAAGTCTCAAATTCTCCCAATGTGGATTTCAGGTATCGAATTTTTAATGCTGATGGTGGAGAAGTGGAACAATGTGGTAATGGTGCTCGTTGTTTTGTGCGGTTTGTGGTGGAGAAAGGTCTCACACAAAAAACACAAATCTGTGTGGAAACTGCCTCAGGTATTATTCAGCTTCAATTGGAGGCTGACGGGCAGGTCACGGTGGATATGGGAGCGCCCCATTTTGCGCCGGCCAGCCTGCCGTTTGATAAGAAAGTGGAGTCTGATCGTTATTTAATAACAGTTAATGATACTGATGTGGAAATTGGTGCTGTTTCAATGGGTAATCCGCATGCTGTTGTGTTGGTGGATGATGTCTCCATTGCACCCGTCGTCCGTCTGGGCTCAATCATTGAAAGTCATGCGTTATTTCCGCAACGGGTCAATGTGGGTTTTATGCAGATAGTGTCGCGGAGTCACGTACGTCTGCGGGTATTTGAGCGCGGTGCAGGTGAGACTCAGGCCTGCGGCACCGGAGCCTGCGCTGCCATGGCGGTGGCGCGTCGGTGGGGAATGGTGGATGATGCAGTGTCGGTTGAGTTGCCGGGAGGGCGATTATTGATTCACTGGCCGGGTGGAGAGACACCGTTGTTAATGACCGGTCCGGCGCAAACCGTGTTTACAGGGACCATAGAAATATAACCGGGTGCCTGTGACGTATTCCGAAGTTGAAGTTTTAATAGAGAGAATCAAACGTGAGCAATCAAAAAACCACGGCATCAAAATCCGCCAATACCCGTTTGCAGCCAGACGAGCAGAGCGTTGCCGATTACCTGCGGCAGCACCCCGGTTTTTTTGAAGACAAGCCGACACTGCTGGCGGACTTGCGTGTACCCCACGCCACGGGCTCGGCGGTTTCGCTGGTGGAACGTCAGGTAGCGGTGTTACGTGAAGGCAACGCGGGTCTGCAAAAGCAGTTGAAAGAGCTGGTTCAAGTGGCCCGGGAAAATGGTCAGCTGAACGTCCAGTTGCATAAGTTTACGCTACAGATTATCGAAAATGATTCGCTGGATGCTTTGCTGATCCTGATCAACAAACAACTGTGCCGCAATTTTTCCGCCAGTCGGGTGGCGTTGCGTCTGCTGGTGGGGTCAGGTGATGGCAAGCCGGTTTCCCGTGATGAATTTCCTGCGGATGCTGATGCCTTCCGTGGCCTGTTCCGTCGCCTGCTCAGTGCAGGCATGCCCCATTGCGGGCCGTTGAATGATGAGCAACGGGCAGCCCTGTTTGGCGAGCAGGCTGAAAGTATTGCCTCCAGTGCTGTGCTGCCGCTGGGTAAACAGGGTGATCTGGGTTTGCTGGCCATCGGCAGTTTTGAAAAAGACCGTTATCACTCCAGCATGGATACCAGTTTTTTGGATAATCTGGCGGAAGTGATTACGGTCGCTGTGGGTAAGTATCTGGAAGTTTGATTTCCCGCAGTTTGCTGCGAGGTAATTTATTTGGACAATACTTGAAAAAACTTGATTTCAAAAGTGGGCTCCATATAATGTACGTGGCATGAGTAAATCCATCAATCAAGCTGCTCTTCAGCAGGCTCTTGAAAAACGAGGTTGGACTCAATCCAGGCTGGCGGATGAAATAGGCGTTTCGGCTCAGTCAGTGACCAACTGGATGCAAGGAGAGGGGTTTCCTCGGCCTGCCTCTCTATTGAAGCTCGCCACATTGCTGCATCTCAGTTTCGAGCAATTAGTGAAAGTTGATGTTGGTGATCGCCCAGTTGTTGCGTTCCGCAAAAAAGGCAACGCAAAAACCACTGATAGCCATATCAACAAAGCCACGGAAACCGGCATGTTGCTCAAACCGCTGGTGCCCTATCTTCCGGAGATGCAGGTGCTACGCACGCTTATTACTTCTCCCTCGATTGAATACAGCAAGCTACAAACAGCCGTTTCACAAACCCGTGCCCGACTTGGCCTGGGTGATCAGGCCGTCTTGCGCTACGAACAACTGATTGGTGAATTCGCAGACTGCGGTGCCATACTGATACCGGTACTGTGGGGCACTAAAGGTAATCATGAAAATGCCATGCACATCCGTCTGCCCACCGAAGACGTCACCTTTATCTTCGTTAATCTCGACACCCGCGTTGAAGATTTCAAATTCTGGATGGCTCACGAGCTTGCCCATGTTTTCACGCCAGACTTAGCAGGAAGCACGAGGGGCGAAGACTACGCCGACGCCTTTGCGGGGTCGCTACTGTTTCCCAGAGCCTGTGCCGAAGTGGCTTATGCTGAAGCCAGTCGCAAGCGTAGCGTCGATGGTGAGATAAATGCCTTGCTGCGTCACGCCCACACACACAGTATTTCACTCAACACTGTTTATCAGCGGGTAAAAGAGTATGCTGCTTTTGCAGGGCTGCCCACGCTAAGTGTTGATGAGCGCGCCATCCATAGGGTGCGCAATAGTATCTCTGGCCCTCTTGTCAGTGAAGCGCTGTTTGATCCCATGCCGCCAAGCCCCAAACAATATATTGCCAATGCGGAAAACAATTTTCGCTCCACCTTTTTCCACGCCCTCAAACAGATGATCCTGGATAAAGGCATTGAGTCCGGCTATCTGCAGCAGATACTGGGGCTCTCCATTGGCGATGCCCAGGCGATGCATGAGGAACTAGGTCATTGACACTTGTTCTGCTCGACACCAATGCCTACCTTAGATTAGCCAAACGTGTCCGCCCTATGCTTGGCGTCAAATTCGGGCAAAAAGAGTATGTGCTCACCATCCTCAAGATCACTGAAGATGAAGTTCACAAAAGCTCGAGATTACGCCACAAATTTCCATGGTTCGATAATCCAGAACTGGCCGCAGAACGACTCGCCAAACAAGTACGCCTAAAGAAGGACGAAAAAGAACTTCTTGGTATCACCAAAGGCATCTTCCGCCAGCACGTTCTTGAAAATGCCGCTAACTACAAAACCCCACCTTCTCCCGCCGACTGTTACATCCTTGCCTTTGGTCAAATCCGCCCTGCCGTTGTCGTTACTGACGATTTAAGCATGCATCAACTGGCAGAAGAATTTGATCGGAAAAAATTAGTGTGGCACGGTCATGAGCTGCTGCACAAAATGCTAAGCGGCAAACACATCGATAAACAGCTTGTCGCTGAGATTTATGAAGCTTTGGAGGTCAATGGTGATTTACCCGGGTCATGGCGCGAAGTAAAACACACCACTTTCAAGAAAGTATTTGGGCCAGCGCCACAACAATAACTATCGGCCAACAGAACTCCCCTCCTGCTTGCTGGAGCCAAAGCTCCGCTATCACGAATAAATGTTCCATGGTGTTCCTGTGAGCTTGACGGTCTCGCTAAAGGGGCTATGCTTGGAACACTTCGGAACATCATAAGGAGCAAGCCATGAGCCAGCGTTACACCGCAACTGCCAAAAAAAACCTCGGTCGCAAATCCTGGCTGGTGGAATTTCGCCACCCACTGAAAACAGATAACAACAACAAGCCCGGCAAGAAAACCCGTAAAGGACTGGGTACGAGCGACGAAAATGAAGCCCAGCGTCTCACTGCACAACTCAACCACCTGCTATCAGATGAATCTCTATGGTCGATAGGCTCGCAAGCCGATGCCGTCAATCAGTTTGACGCCAAAGTGGTAGAGATTTTCTATGGAGAGATCGCGCCCCGCACCCAATCTGCCGCTCAACTGAGAGATAAACTTTTACCGCTACCCGACCACAGCCAGGGTTACGCCAAGGTGGCACTGCTGGGCGTGCCGGGTGCGGGTAAAACCACCTTATTGCGGCAGTTGATTGGCACCCACCCCGAAAAGGAGCGCTTTCCATCCACATCCGTAAATAGAACCACCACCTTTCCCACAGAAATCACTATCTCCGATAGCGAGCACTATCAGGCCGTTGTCACCTTCATGTCGGAACACGAAACCCGTTTTGAGATAGAAGAGTCGATCTCTGTCGCCCTGATAAAAGCCATCGACAGCAGCGAACAGAGGGTGGCGGAAACCCTGCTGGAAAAGAGCGATATGCGCTTCAGACTCAAATATATTTTGGGCGAATTACCTAGAGAAGCAGAAGAGATCGATCCCTATGATTATGATGATGAAGAGGCCGAGCCAGCCGTAAACGATCAGGCTGACATTACACCCACCGACGAAGATAAGGCGCGCTCGCAGCAACTTCTCACCGAGTATATCAGCCGCATAATGACACTTGCGCAAGAGAAAAAAACAGCAGTTGAGCACCAGCAAGGCCCGCTGTCAGAGATGTCGTCGGAAGATCGCAATGCCGCCATGGATCTGATTGAAGAGGAAGCCATCGCTTCAGATGCATTTCTGGAAATCACCTCTGATATCCTTGATGAAATCCGCAGCAAATTCGACTTAATTCCCAACGGTAAATTCGAGAAAACCACCACTGGCTGGCCACGCGCCTGGCACATTGAAACACCCGTGGTACAGCGCGAGCAATTCCTCAAGTCTGTGCGCTTTTTCTCCGGCATCGCTATTCAATCCTGGGGCAAGCTGCTCACCCCGTTGGTCAATGGCATGCGAGTGTCTGGCCCCTTCAAACCCAACTGGGCCTCCAATCCAGCCAAGCTGGTGCTGATCGACACAGAAGGCTTAATGCATAAAGCAGGCACTACAGCAGATATTCCTGAACAAACACTAGCCTTGCTGCATAGTACCGATGTTATCCTGCTGGTGGACAGCGCCAAAAACAGCATGACTAACTTCGCCGCTGGAAAAGCACTTGAGAGTATCGTCAATACCGGGCACACCCAAAAACTGGCCATGGTGTTCACCCACATGGATGTAGTAAAGGGCGACAACCTTAAAGGCCAAGCCAAGCGCGACCACATCTTCGGAGGGGTGCGCAATGTGGCGGAAAACCAGCTGGCAAAAAATGTCTCAACAGAAGCGGCGCGCCATCTCTTACACCATTTGGAAAGCAGTACTTTTTATGTGGGTAGAATCGACAAAGCCGACCCCAATCCCGCCATACCAGAACTCAACAACCTGCTATCACATCTGGCTGCTGCCCAGCCGCCGGTATTTGAGCCGGTATCCTTTCCCAGGTACAGCCCGGACAACTTGGTGCTCGCCATACAAGAGGCTAGCAATAACTTCCGTCAGCAATGGAATAGCAGGTTGGGTTTGGCTCAACACCCTGAATTCCCCCCTAGCCCATGGCAAAGCATTAAAGCTCTAAGCCGACGCTATGCCGAAGGCTGGGATGATGGCTTTTATCTACGCCCAGCGTCCAATCTTATTACTGCCCTGTCAGCAGCCATCTCGCGCTTTTTGGAAAACCCGATTGAGTGGAGCGGCCAAGCGACAGAAGAACAAAAGCGCGAAACCATCGACCGCATCAAAACCGCCGTCACGCAGAAAATCCCCGAACTCAGCTCACACCGACTCAGGGAGCTGGCACAACCAGCCTGGCATGAGGCCTACGTACTGCGCGGCACAGGCAGCACCTTCAAACGCCGCCAGCGCATCAGTAGCATTTACGCTGAATATGTTCCTATTCCCGATGCTCGTGGAGACAAGCTGGTGTTTAAATTTTTGAGTGAAATAAAAGATATTGTGATGCTGGCTATTGAGGGAATCGAGCAAGAGGTGAGCGATGCTCATTAAGGGCGAGCACCAACATAAATCACGTTGGATATTGCATCGCGGCATGATTGTTCAGTTGATCGTGAAGCATAGTCAACCCCGGCTTTCTTTTTTTATTGCGTAGGCGTTTTCGTAAGGGCAGCCTCCTTATTGGTTGTCAAATGATATGAATATGGATTGACAGATGGCGGGCGCAAGCTTTATTTGATGCTTATGCCTCGTTGTCTCTCTTGTCAAGATGTGCTGAGCGAAAAATGGGACATTTGTAGTACAGCACACATCTTGCCTTCGTTCTTATCCATAGGGTTAACCAATAGCGGAACTATATTGCAGGTGCTCATTTTATGCTCCGGCAGATCACTCAAAAATGGTAGCGGATGACGGGGTTTGTGCTTCTGCCGCTGACATCATTCTCACCCTTTTTAAATTGCACCGCACCAGAAATGATGCGATGCAAAATCATTATAAAGAGCTAGAAACCCTTGTGTTCTTCGCCAAGTAAAAATGAAAGTCGATCAATATCTCTCGGCTTAGCTTTGCCATTAGCAATGCGATTGCGAATGGTATGAATTTCAGCTCGCCTATTTTGGAATTGGTCGCGGGTTTCACCGAAGCGAAACCCGCCAGTCATTTCAAGAAACTGGTCTTTTGGGCGAATATTTGGCACCTCATAATGCATATCGCTATTATGCCAATCATCATTCACTGACCCTTCGACCTCAATTCTGAAATCCATAAAGCCGCGTTTACCTGCAATGCGAGGCAAGGAAACCTTTGCAACTATATCGATAATATCGCCACAAAATGGCTTGTTATCCAGCTGTGTTCCTTGAAGCGCTCCTGATATTATTATTTCCAGAAAATCCTGCGTATCTTTGATTTCAGTATTCTCATAATATGGAAAAGCATCATACTCGGCATTGGTTTCTGCCATTACGCCTGATAATTTATCCATTGCATGGATATTATTGTCAATAAGCACAACCTCCATAATGTAGATTTCAAGTCTGTCGCAGAGCCAAATATCCCCGCTGAAATACCGCTCATCGCTCAGAAATTTGCCTATTCTCGAAGCCATATCTTTTGGTAAGAATAGGTCACCTGGAAGCTCTTTCAGACACAGTATCCTATACTTAATAAGTGGAATATCAGGCACAAGAATGCGTGCTTTTTCCAGATTATCGAGCGGATATGATTTTTCCGAGAGAAGAGCTGCGTGGCTTTTATATCCGAAAAAGGCTGCCACCAGCTCACGGGCATGTGAGGCTTTGAGCTTACCAATACGATTGGAGTGATTTGAGCGCAAAAAATCGGCGCATAGCTTTGAAAGATCGATACTCATTGAGTAATCTCCTAAATATCTACCGGTCTTGATGGGTCGTCATAAGCGTTTAAGGACGATACATGCCGGCAAAGATTAAAGAGATTTGCTTTTGGCATTATGCCTAGAAGTTGCTGTCTTTTTGGTCGCTCACAGCCATGGCGTTCAGCTCCGAAGACCAAGCTACCACAAGACAGAAAAAAAAGAAAAGACCGGCCAATGATCAATTGAGCGGTTTTCATGAGCTACGAATCAAACACAGTATATGCGTGGGGTATATTTGCCAGTATTTTTCTTGCAGAGTTGGCCGTTGATTATTTTTCCATATGTTGTGAGTTCAGGTATTGACTCATTGTAATGCCAGTGTGAAGGAGTAAAATCTCACACCTATGCATTATTCCGCACAACAGTGGATCGACCGTTTCCTGCAACACCTCAACACCGAACGGCGCTTGTCGCCGCACACCCTCAGTAATTACCAGCGTGACCTGCGTGGCATCGTTGCCTACTGCAATGCTGCCGAAGTGACAGATTGGGCGTCACTGGATGCCAGGCATGTACGGGCCTGGTTGGCGGCCCGTCATCGGCAGGGCATTGGTGGTCGGAGTCTGGCGCGGGCGCTGTCGGCCTTACGCAGTTTTTTACGGTTTTTGATGCGCGAAGGTCATCTGCAAAAAAATGTGGCACAAGGAGTACGGGCTCCGAAAGCGCCACGTAAGTTACCCGAACCACTGGATGTGGATGAGATGACGCAATTGCTGTCGATGGCGGGTGAGGCGGATGACCCGCTCGTTGTGCGTGATAATGCCATGTTGGAGCTGATGTATTCTGCCGGGCTGCGTCTGGCTGAGCTGGTGTCGCTGGACGTAGGGCAGATTGATCTGGCTGATGGCAGTGTCGAGGTGTTAGGCAAAGGCAGCAAGACGCGGGTAGTAGCGGTGGGACGATATGCGCGCGAGGCTATTATTGCCTGGCAGCACCAGCGTGCGGCGTTGGCCAATACGGATGAACGGGCGCTGTTTGTTGGTCAGCGTGGCGGACGACTCACGCCCCGCGCCGTGCAGCAGCGTTTTCGTCAGCGGGGTATTCAGCAAGGCATTACCAGTCGGGTGCATCCGCACAAACTGCGCCACGCATTTGCCAGTCATCTGCTGGAGTCCAGCGGTGATTTACGGGCAGTACAGGAATTACTGGGGCACGCTGACATCAGCACTACACAAATTTACACCCACCTGGATTTTCAGCGCCTCGCTGAGGTCTATGATAAAGCACATCCCAGAGCCAGAAACAGCGCTACCCGTAAGGGAAAGCCTGGGAAATTACCCTGAGCGGCCTGTTGGCTGTCGATATGGTGTAAACTTTCTGCCCTGTTTTTATCGAGCTTATGAGGAATCACGTTGGAACAATTTCACGGTACTACAATTCTTTCGGTGCGTCGTAACGGATCGGTTGTGATCGGTGGCGACGGTCAGGTGTCGATGGGTAATACCATCATGAAGGGCAATGCACGCAAGGTGCGGCGGCTGTATCACGACAAAGTGATCGCCGGTTTTGCTGGCGGCACGGCGGATGCTTTCACTCTGTTTGAGCGTTTTGAAGGCAAGCTGGAGAAACATCAGGGGCATTTAACGCGCGCTGCGGTGGAGCTGGCCAAAGACTGGCGGACTGACCGTATGTTGCGCCGACTGGAAGCCCTGTTGTCGGTGGCCGATGAAACCGCCTCGCTGGTGATTTCCGGTAATGGTGATGTGATCGAGCCTGAGCACGACGTGATCGCCATCGGTTCCGGCGGCTCTTTTGCCGAGGCTGCGGCACGCGCACTGCTGCAAAATACCGAACTGGATGCACGCGCCGTGTGCGAGAAAGCATTAACCATCGCTTCGGAAATTTGTGTTTATACCAACGATAATTTCACCATCGAAGAATTACATCCGGGTGAGTCAGGTAAAGGGAAGGCAAGCTAATGTCAAAATTATCAACAGAAATCAGTTCGCAAATGACACCTCGCGAAATTGTGCAGGAGCTGGACAAGCACATTATTGGCCAGGATGACGCCAAGCGTGCCGTAGCCATTGCGTTGCGTAATCGCTGGCGGCGCTCGCAAGTGGACGATGCGCTGAAGAACGAAATCACCCCGAAAAATATTCTGATGATCGGTCCCACCGGCGTGGGCAAAACTGAAATCGCCCGGCGTTTGGCCAGACTGGCCAATGCACCGTTTGTGAAAGTGGAAGCCACCAAATTTACCGAAGTGGGTTATGTGGGGCGCGATGTGGAATCCATTATTCGTGACCTGATTGATATTTCCATCAAGCTGGTGCGGGAACAGGAAGTGAAAAAAGTACGCTTCCGTGCTGAAGAAGCGGCAGAGGATCGCATTCTTGATATTCTGTTGCGTCCGGCACGCAGCAGCAATTTTGGTTTTGGTACGGGGGATGATGGTCAGGAAAAAGAATCCACCGAAGAATCAGGCACCCGGCAGAAGTTCCGCAAAAAGCTGCGCGAGGGTGATCTCGACGACAAGGAAATTGAAGTGGAATTAAGCGCCAGCCCTGTGGGGGTGGAAATCATGGCGCCACCGGGCATGGAAGAAATGAGCAGCCAGTTGCAGGGGTTGTTTCAAAATATGGGCAGTGGCCGTACCACCACCCGTAAACTGAAAATCAAAGACGCCTTCAAGCTGCTGACCGATGAAGAGGCGGGCAAACTGCTTAATGAAGAAGAAATTAAATTATGTGCCGTGGATAATGTCGAACAAAACGGTATTGTGTTTCTCGATGAGATGGACAAGATCTGTAAACGGGGTGAAAGCTCCGGGCCGGATGTATCCCGCGAAGGCGTGCAACGGGATTTGTTGCCGTTGGTGGAAGGTTGCACAGTGTCCACCAAACACGGCATGGTAAAAACCGATCACATTTTGTTTGTTGCTTCGGGTGCGTTTCATTTGTCCAAACCATCGGATCTGATCCCTGAGTTGCAGGGACGTTTGCCCATTCGTGTTGAATTGAGTGCGTTGAGTGTGGAAGATTTTGTGCGCATTCTTACTGAACCTGATGCGTCATTAACGGAGCAGTACAGCGCCTTGCTGGCGACCGAAGGTGTGACGCTGACCTTTACCGATGACGGGATTTCACGTATCGCCGAAGTGGCCTGGCAGGTGAATGAACGCACCGACAATATTGGAGCGCGTCGATTGCACACGGTAGTGGAGCGTCTGCTGGAGGAAATTTCATATACCGCCGCAGACCAAAGCGGAACCTGTGTTACCGTCGATGCAGAGTACGTGGACAAACACCTTGGTGAACTGGCTAAAAACGAAGACTTGAGCCGGTATATTCTATAGTTGATGTACGAGTCATTAGTGGAGAATTGTTATGAGCACGACCCCAAAGCCTGTAGACATCAACCTGCACCAGGCCTCGCGTGTGCTGGAAATTGTTTTTGACGATGACAGTCGTTTTGAATACCCCTGTGAGTATCTGCGTGTGTACTCTCCCTCGGCAGAAGTACGGGGGCATGGCCCCGGTCAGGAAGTGCTGCAAACAGGTAAGGAGAACGTCAATATTGCCGGCATTGAACCTGTGGGCAATTACGCCATCCAACTGGAATTTGATGATGGGCACAATACCGGTATTTATTCCTGGGATATATTGTATACATTGGGGCGTGATAAAGCTGAATTGTGGGCCGAGTATCTGAATCGCCTGGAAAAGGCCGGGTATGAACGCAAGGCGTGAGTGACTGTGCCGGGGAGCATAAATAAAACGTGAATTAAGGGTTAAATTGTTCTGTTAGCCCTTTAATTGGTGGTACTAAATTACCCGGTAATTTTTAAAAGCAGATATTTTTCACGCTTGATTCACATTTAAAGACGATTTTATTAGACATGACAGATATTGCCGATAGCAAAAACACAGAAAACACCACACACTTCGGTTATGAGCAGGTACGCGCCGAAGAAAAGGCGGACAAGGTGGCCGGTGTGTTTCATTCTGTTGCCGACAGTTACGATGTCATGAATGATCTGATGTCCATGGGCGTGCATCGTCTGTGGAAGCGTTACACTGTTGAAATGAGTGGTGTGCGTGCCGGTCAGCGGGTGCTGGATATTGCAGGTGGTACAGGCGATCTGGCGGCAAAATTTTCCGCATTGGTGGGTGACCGTGGCGAAGTGGTACTGGCGGACATCAATGAGTCTATGCTTCGGGTAGGGCGCGAGCGGCTGATTAATCGTGGTGTGCTGTCCAATATGGAGTATGTACAGGCCAATGCTGAATGCCTGCCTTTTCCCAATAATCATTTTGATTGCATCACCATTGCCTTTGGTTTGCGTAATGTCACCGACAAAGATGCTGCATTGCGTTCCATGCAGCGTATTCTCAAGCCGGGTGGCCGGTTGCTGGTGCTGGAGTTTTCCAAACCGGTCACACCGGGACTTGCCACGGTTTACGATACCTATTCATTTAAATTATTGCCGCTGATGGGAAAACTGGTGGCTAAAGACGAAGAAAGTTATCGTTATCTGGCTGAGTCCATTCGTATGCATCCTGGTCAGGATGAATTGAAAGCAATGATGGAAGCAGCGGGTCTTGAACGCTGTGATTATTTTAATCTTAGCGGTGGCATTGTTGCCCTGCATCGGGGTTATAAATTGTGAACGTTGATTTGCCCGAGCTTCCTGTTCAGTATGCCGGTTTTTGGCGGCGGGTGGGTGCGACACTGATTGATAGCGTGCTGTTTACGATTATCATCGGTCTGTTGATGGGCCCGGTGATTATGGGCGCAGAATTATTGACTGGCGAAGGTTTACTGCGAACAGCGATGGGTTTTTTATTAACCATTATTTTATGGCTTAAATTTCTGGGTACACCGGGAAAGTTGCTGCTGGATTGTCAGGTTGTGGATGCGGACAGCTTTAAACCCATGTCAATCAGGCAGGCTGCTTTGCGCTATGTTGCTTACCTCGCTTCTATTCTGCCTCTGTTGCTGGGTTTTTTATGGGTAGCGCGGGACAAACGCAAACAGGCTTTTCATGACAAAATTGCCAACACCGTAGTGTTGCACAAGGCGGACATTGAGGCTGATGATGAATCACAAAAAAGCCTTGAGCAATTGATGGGTGAATTACGATGAATCATCTGCCCACGGCAGTCACCGCCAGTATCGAAATGGCGGTGAACCGTGTTTTGCAGTTAGACGAAGACACCCTTGCCCGCCTGCAAGATCTCGAAGGAAAAGTCATTGCTATCGATGTGCGCGGGCTGGATGTGTCACTGTACCTGATTCCTGGTCCCGGCAAATTATCCATTTATGGTCGCTTTGAAGGTGAACCGGACACGGTATTGCGTGGCACACCTGTGGCATTGATGCGTATGGGCCTGGTCAAACATGCGGGCGATGTTTTGTTTGCCGGCGATGTGGAAATCAGTGGTGATGTGGAAGTGGGACAACAGTTCAGCGAAATCCTTGATGCACTGGATATTGATTGGGAGGAGCACCTCTCACATGTTACGGGTGATCTGGTGGCACACAAGCTGGGCAATGTTGTGCGTAGCGCCTTGTCCTGGGGACAACAAACCGCAGATACGCTGGGGCAGGATATCGCAGAATATTTGCAGGAAGAAAACGAAACCCTGCCCAATCGTGATGAAGTGGAAAATTATATGTCGCAAGTGGATGTGCTGCGTACTGATGTGGATCGTATGGAGGCGCGTGTACGGCGACTGGAAAACTATTTGAAAAACAAGCCGACATCCAAAAATAACGGAGCGGCAGAGTGATTGGGTTCCGGCAGGCATTGCGTTTATTACATATCAATAATGTTTTGGGCCGCCACGGGCTTGATGAAATTATTTTTGCCACCCACCTGTTCCGTCCTGTGCGGTTTTTACAATACCTGTCTCCCTGGCGCTGGTTTTGGCGTGAAAAACTTCCCCGGGGTGTGCGCATTCGCCGCAGTCTGGAAGATCTTGGCCCCATTTTTATCAAGTTTGGCCAGATACTTTCCACGCGCCGTGATTTGTTGCCCGATGATATTGCTGATGAGCTGGCACAGTTAC
Source organism: Chromatiales bacterium (assembly GCA_026982555.1). Classification (GTDB taxonomy): domain Bacteria; phylum Pseudomonadota; class Gammaproteobacteria; order SZUA-152; family SZUA-152; genus SZUA-152. The sequence goes on along the minus strand of JALSGT010000038.1, from coordinate 10,758 downwards.
AGGATAACGTGCCCGCTTTTCCCGGTAGCCAGGCGCGCATTATCATTGAAAAAAGTCTCGGTCAGCCAGTGACGGAAGTATTTGCACGTTTTGACGAACAGCCATTAGCATCAGCTTCCATTGCACAAGTACACACCGCAAGTTTGCTGGATGGCCGGGAGGTGGTGGTCAAAGTGGTGCGCCCTGATATTGAAAAAACCATTCGCCGTGATCTTGCTTTGATGCATACTCTCGCCGGATTGGCGATGCGTTACTGGGCCGATGGCCGACGCCTGCGCCCATGCGAAGTTGTGGAAGAATTTGAAAAAACCATACTGGATGAACTGGATCTGATGCGTGAAGCCAGTTCGGCTTCCATATTGCGACGTAACTTCGCGGGTTCCGATTTGTTATATGTCCCTGAGGTCCACTGGCCACTGACCCGGGGCAATGTGATGGTGATGGAACGCATTTATGGCATTCCGGTCAGTAATGTGGACATGTTGAAAGAGCAGGGCGTGGATCTTAAAAAGCTCTCTGAACACGGTGTGGAAATCTTTTTCACCCAGGTGTTTCGTGATAATTTTTTTCATGCCGATATGCATCCCGGTAATATTTTTGTTGAACCCGGCGGTCGTTATATTGCCGTGGATTTTGGCATCATGGGTACACTGAGTCATGATGATCAGCATTATCTGGCGGGTAACTTTCTGGCTTTTTTTCAGCGGGATTATCGCAAGGTGGCGGAGTTACATGTGGAATCCGGCTGGGTGCCGGAAGACACGCGAGTGGAGGAATTTGAAGCCGCGATTCGCACCGTGTGCGAACCTATTTTTGAGCGCCCGCTCAAAGATATCTCGTTTGGTCTTTTGTTGTTGCGCCTGTTTCAGACGGCACGGCGCTTCAATATGGAAATACAGCCGCAGCTAGTGTTGCTGCAAAAAACCTTGTTGAACATCGAAGGCCTGGGCCGACAGTTATACCCTGAGCTGGACTTGTGGCAAACCGCCAAACCCTATCTTGAACGCTGGATGAGTGAACAGATAGGTGTACGCTCGATTATGCGCTCGCTACGCCGCAATGCGCCGGAGTGGAGCGAAAAGCTACCGGAAATTCCTGTGCTGCTGCATCAATGGTTGACTCAGGAAACAGAACACCGAGGCAGTCAAAAAGCAGGTGCTGACCCCGGCAGTGCGCTAAAGGAATTAACCGCAGTGCGCTGGGAAATTCGTCGAGCCAATCGGCGCCTGTTCCGCGCTATTGTAGGCTCCGCTTTTGTCATCAGTGCCTCCATTATTTATGTCTACGCCGACCCGACAACAACGTCCATGCTGGGCAATGCACCTTTTCTGACCTGGATGCTGGGCGGGCTGGGTGGTTTTGTTTTGTTGTTTTCCTGGCCGAGTCACCGTAGCTGACGCGCACGCATCCACAAATTTCTGAGCATGGTGTTGCGGATATTCTTGGGGGACTCACCCCGGGTAAATTCCGCCCAGCACCACAGGGCGATGTGCTCCTGTCACTCCGGGCAGGTTTCCGGGGCGACAAGCCAATGTTTCCCGTGCCAGCCAGGCAAAGGCGACGGCTTCCACCCATTCTGCGGGCAGGCCGTAATCATCGCTGGTTTTTACGGTTGTTGATGCCTGTTTTTTCACGAGACGTTGTATTAAGTCGGTATTGCGTACACCCCCGCCACACACGACGAGTTCTCTATCTTCTGCGGCATATTTTTTGATGGCATTGGCAATGCTGGTGGCGGTGAGTTCGCTCAACGTGGCTTGCACATTCGCGGGCGTGAGAGGGTGTTTATATTTATCGAGATAGTGCTGTAACCAGGCCAGGTTAAAATATTCGCGCCCGGTGGATTTGGGGGGAGGTAACTGGAAAAAGTTGTCTTTTAGCAGTGTGTCCAATAAGCGTAAATCTACGCTGCCGGAAGCGGCCCATTGACCGTTGCGGTCGAAAGGCTGTTGCTGTTGCTGTTGGATCCAGCTATCCAGCAATATGTTGCCAGGGCCGGTATCGAAGCCGGAGACGGGTATTTTTGTATCCGTTGGCAGCAGGGTTACATTGGCCATGCCGCCGATGTTGAGGATGACCCGGGCCTGTGTGCGGGTACTGAAAAATGCGGCATGAAAGGCAGGTACCAGTGGTGCGCCTTGTCCGCCGACGGCCATGTCGCGTCGGCGGAAATCGGCCACCGTGGTGATGCCGGTCAGTTCGGCAATAGTGTTGGGGTCGCCGATTTGCAAGGTGAAACATTTTCCTTTTCCCGGCCCGGGTCGATGACGAAGGGTTTGTCCGTGGCTGCCAATAGCGTGAACTTGTGTGGCGTCGATACCTGTGTCGGCTAATAGCTGTTTGACAGCTGTGGCGAAGGTGTTGCCCAGCACAATATCCAGTTGTCCCATGCGGTCGATTTCATTGTCACCCGGTGTACACAGGGTTTGAATGTCATCACGTAATGATTTGCTCAGAGGGTAATTGATGGCGTGGTGTAAAACAGGTCGTTCATCGGGAAAGCTGACCAAGGCTGCATCAATGGCATCGAGGCTGGTGCCGGACATAAGGCCGATGTAATAATCCATAGGCTTTGGTAGCGATGGCTACTCTTGTCCTTGTGGTTTGTTTTTTTCGTTCAGTGCGAGGGTGGTGTTTTGCAGCACGTCAAGCTGCGCGATCAGGCTGCGGGATTTTTCGAGGAAGTCAGCTTTGTATTTTTTCTTGATGGGCGCCGCGTCAGGCAGTTTAACCGTCAGTGGATTGCGATGTACGCCGTTAACACGGAATTCATAGTGTAAGTGCGGTCCGGTCGAGCGACCAGTGGTGCCTACATAGCCGATGGTTTGTCCCTGCCGTACACGTTTGCCTCGGCGCATGCCGGGTTTGATGCGTGACATGTGCGCATACAGCGTGCTGTATTTGCCGCCGTGTTGAATGATCACTGTTTTGCCGTAACCGCCTTTGCTGCCAACATGAATCAGTTTGCCGTCACCAGCAGCTTTGATGGGGGTGCCGCGAGGGGCTGCGTAATCAACACCGTGATGGTTTTTCTTCTTTTTCAGTGTGGGGTGGTAACGCTTGCCGAAGCGGGAGCTGATGCGGGTGAAGTCTACCGGGGTGCGGATAAATGCCTTGCGCATACTGCGGCCGTCGGGCGAGTAATAATCGGATTGGCCGCTGGTGTCGGTATAACGCAGGGCGCGATAGCTTTTGCCACGGTTTATGAACTCAGCGGCGAGAATATTACCATCACGCTTTTTCTGTCCATCGAGAAAAAGTTCTTCATACACCAGCGTGAAGTGGTCACCGCTGCGGATGTCTAACACAAAGTCGATATCCCAGCCAAAGATGCCCGCAAGTTCCATGATCAGGTTGTCCGACAGGCCTGCGGCCTGACCGGCGAGAAACAGTGAAGAATCAATGACACCGGTGGCATTGGTGACACGGGTCTCCATTTGCCGGGTGTCGGTTGTTACTGAAAAATTACCCTCGGTATCCCGGTTTACCTTCAGTGTGTTGAGGTCATCTATTTTGTAGACCAGTTGTTGCAGTTTGCCGTTGTCGATACCGAATTCAAACTGTTGTCCGGGCATCAGCCGTTTGAGTGCGGCGGTGGATTTGTCGCTGCGCATGACTTGATCCAGTTCCTGTGGACTTAATCCTTGCCGGGCAAAAATCAGCGCCAGGTTATCACCGCTTTTGACGGTGGCTGTTTTCCAGGTGATGTCTGGCCGGGCAGGTGCCGTAGGGAGGGGGGCTGTTTCTGCTGCTGTTTTTCCATCGGGAATGGGGAGTGGCAGGGTGATGCGCGTTTGCGCAGAAGCCGCAGTGGATAGTGTTGCTTTCTCTTCCTCAAGTTCGAGCGGTGTGCGGGCATTGGCTTGTGTTTCTCTGGTGCTGTCGGCCATCAACACAAAAATACTGATGATTATGGTCAGGCTTGTGCCCAGTCCTATCCAGTGTGCTTTGCGGTTAATCAGGCTGTTGCCAAGGTTTTGTCCGGGCACGGAATTGCCGGGTTGATCATCGACGGGTTTGTAGTCCCGTTGCATGCTGGAATGGTGATGGGTAGTTTTGCGCATAAGCCCGGGTATTAAACTGATGGTTGTAGGTGTTTGCCTGATCCGCCTATATGACGGCAGCGTAAATGTTTGTCTGCCTCCCTTATATATCGGCAGACAGTGGCAGTCAATGAAGTAAAAAGGGTGAGATTTTCGGTACTTAGCCTGTGAAGCGCATGTTCTTTATATTTTTTTGTAAAAATGGCTGGAAAACAAGCTGATTTTGGCGCTGTTGGTTTGTTCGTACCGCTTTTTTGCTGTGTTTCCTGTTGTTGTGTTGCGCGTTGTTTTGTGGGGACAGATAACGGTATCTTGTGAACCAAAAGAAACTGGGAGTTTGTCTTTGACTCAGATACTATATGCGCGTCCCTCAATGGGAGGCGGTACAAAGCAGTGGCATGATGCCTCTCCGTGAGTGACAAGCAAAATAAAAATGGGACTCACGATTAGAAACATAAAGGAACATACTTATGAAAAATAAACTATTTCGCATGGCCTTGCTGCTTGCCGGGCTTTTACTTGCGGCACCTGCGCTGGCGGTGGTGGGTCAGGCTTCGGTGCCGCCAGAAGGTGCCTACGATGGTGTGCTGGTAAAATTTAAAGCGGGTGTGAGTCAGGCGCGTATGAACCGTGTTTTCAGAAGGGCGGGCAGTCAGCAGCACCGGGCTTTTCGCAGCCGTCTGGTGCGAGGATTGACCCGCGCAAGCATTGGTCGTGGTAATTCTCTGTCGGCGACATTGCGCAGTTTGCGCAATAATCGTGATGTGGAATTTGCCGAACCAAATTACATATTGCACGCCTATGCGGTACCCAATGATCCGCGTTTCGATGCGTTGTGGGGCATGCATAATACCGGTCAGACAGGTGGCGTGGCTGATGCCGATATCGATGCACCGGAAGCCTGGGATTTACAGACAGGGGGTGACGTGATTATCGCAGTGGTCGATACGGGGGTGGATTACAATCACAGCGATCTATCCGCTAACATCTGGAATAACAGCGCAGAAATTCCCAATAATGGCCGTGATGATGACGGTAACGGTTTTGTGGATGATGTGCGTGGTTGGGATTTTGCCAACAACGATAACAACCCTATGGACGACAATGATCACGGCACTCATTTGTCCGGCATCATTGCGGCCAGCGGTAATAATAGCGCTGGTGTGGTAGGGGTGAATTGGTCGGCGCGTATCATGCCGTTGAAATTCATGGACAGAGCCGGGGCGGGTACGTCTGCCGATGCGATTGCTGCCATCGATTATGCAGTGGCCAATGGCGCCCGGGTGATTAATGCCAGTTGGGGTGGTGGCCCTTTCAGCTCGGCCATGTTCAACGCGATCAGCGCTGCCAATGACGCGGGTGTGTTGTTTGTTGCGGCGTCAGGCAATGAAAGCAATAACAATGATCGCAACCCCAATTATCCGAGCGATTACGATTTGCCAAATGTGATTTCTGTAGCGGCTACCGATGATGCCGACACGCTGGCCGGTTTTTCCAATTTCGGGGCTAACAGTGTGGATCTGGGCGCACCGGGTGTGAGTATCCTGAGCACTGTGCGCAACAACGGCTATGCCAGCTTCAATGGTACCTCCATGGCTGCGCCGTATGTGGCCGGTGTTGCCGCATTAGTGGTCGCCGAGAACCCGAACATCAGTATTTCCGCGTTACGTGCGGCCTTGCTGGATAACACCGATTCGGTGACTGACCTGGCGGGACGCATTGCCACTGGTGGTCGATTAAATGCGTTTAAAGCACTGGGCGGTGGCACTACCCCTCCACCTCCTCCACCGACACCCGTGGTGACGGTCACTCCGGGTGACACCAGCGTTATTGTGGGAGACAGCGTGCAGTTCAGTGCCAATGGCGGCAGTGCGCCCTATGTTTGGTCAGTGGCGGATAGCAACATCGGGAGTATTAGCGCCAATGGAAATTTCACGGGGCTTGCTGTCGGCGTTACTCGTGTGAATGCCACGGATGCCAATGGTGTGCGTAGTGGTGATGCCACAGTCAGTGTGAGTGAGACCGCCGTTATTCGTATTTCACCTGATACGGTGAGTCTGCGTGTAGGCGAGAGTGTGACGCTTTCAGCCAGCGGTGGCAATGCGCCATACAGCTGGGTCAGTAACAGTCCGGGTGTGGTGACCATTGATGCCAGCAGCGGTGTGCTTACCGCTCAAAATGCCGGAGCCACCACTGTTACAGTGACGGACAATAGTGGTAATACGGCAAATTCCGGTGCGATTACGGTCACTGCGGCACCGCCTCCTGTTGCTGTGTCAGTATCACCCAACAGTGGCAGCGTTGCCGTCGGAAGCACTCTGCAATTCAGCGCCAGTGGCGGAAGTGCTCCGTACAGTTGGAGTGTGAGTAATGACTCCGTTGCCCGCATTGATAACAATGGTGTGTTGACGGGACGTGCCGCTGGCAGCGTGACGGTAACAGCACGCGATGCGAATGGTGCTGTTGGTAACAGCGGCAACATCACCATTACTGCTGCCAATGACGGTGGTGGTCGTGGCGGTCATGGTCACGGAAGAGGCGGTCGTGGCGGCCGTGGTGGTATGGGCGGCGGCATGATGGGGGGTGGCAGGATGGGAGGCAGATAACCCATTGTGATTTTTTGATCTGTAGAAAGGGGGCTCATTGAGCCCCCTTTTTTAGTTGTGTTTGTTTTTAAACCCAGGTTAAACCTGACAGTCAGAATCCAGGGATTCATCTTGATCGAAAAAAGCTACCGGCCCTGAAACGATGTATAAGCTGAATAAATGTTCGTTAAGTAGTAATACCATCCAAGCTCTGCTGTTTTTGCGCTGTTGATCGTTTCATATAAGGCTTCACCAACCAGCTCGTGTACCCGGGCTGTTGGATGAATTTCGTCAAAAAAAACAAACTCGTCAAAATTTGAACCGGAATTGCAGTCCGGATGAAAAGTGGTGTCGGCAGAATTAAAGCAGGCATCAGTGGTATTACTGAAACCATAATAATCGGCGTTTTCTATCAAGTCGTTAAAAAAATCAAACAGATCAAACCGGGTGATTTTGGCACGGCTGGTATATTTAAGGTAACGGGTCATTTTATACAGCTCATCCTGATACTGTTTGCTGAGTTTAGTGGCGCGTTCGATGAGTCCGGGGTCGTTTGTTGCGGTGGCAATCAGTCGGGTTTCAGGCATCAGGCCAATATTGGGCGAGCTGATCAGCAGAAAAGAGCGAGCGCCAGCCCGGGACAGGGTTTGAATAGCTTTTCGTACGTTGGCGGCGGCAGCTTTGATCTTTGAGCGGGCCAGAATTGAATTTGTTTCACTGCGGACATCACGCACATCATTGCCACCAACGAAAATGACATACAGTGCATCCGCAGGCGCAATAACGTGGTTGGCCTGGAAACTGACAACTTGGATATCAAGATCCATCGCTTCCATACCAAAGGCATTTGCACCTGCTACCGCATAATTAGTGCCCTCGGCTGGCCCAATCAAGTGTAATGATGCCGCTACTGTGTGTCCGAGTTGAGTGGCGAGTGTTTCGACAGCTACCGGCCCATTGCTGATACGATTCATGTAATAGGGCGATGGCAGATCTCCCGTTAGCGAGGCAAGATTGCCTGTATCAGACAGGCTGTCGCCAAACACGAATATCTGGCTGAATGAGACATTCTCTGCTTGTACCCAGCTTGATGATATAAATAAGAGTAATAGCAGCAAGACAGATTTGGACAGGCGAAATTTGAACATTTGTGGTTCTCTCCTTTGAACATTGGTTGGTTCCTTCCTTTTTGGGTGTGCCCGGAACCTGCAAGGCTTTTGGTAACATAAAACAATTGAATCCTGTTGTCTTCGGATTTTCTTCTCCAGTGTATACGCAGTTTTATTTTTTGGTTATCAGGAAACAAAACTGAAAAGCTCCGACAGTAATAAGGGTTGTCAAGGAGGGATGTAGGCATTTATGCCGAATAATCCTTGACAACCCTGTTAAGGCAGAGCCGGGAAACCCAGAGCATGTTTTTGTTAAACGCCCCGAGATGGTCTACAGATATTACCAGGAAGTCAACTTAATGTTACACCGGTTTCGTCGGCGAAGGCCAAAAAGTGCCAAGAATCCCACCCCCACCAGAAACAGGGTTTCTGGTTCGGGGATTGAGGTGCTAACGACATTGATTAATCCGGTGTTAGCGCTTGCGGCTAACAGGTTTCCATTCTCATTGCCCAAAAAACCACCACCAGCGATATTTCCGGTGAGGCTCAAAACGGACTGTCCAACATTTAAGGCATCAAAAACCAAGGTTGCCAGAATGATGTTAGTGGTGCCTGTTTGCAGCGACGTTAAACTGGAAAGGAGCGAAGACTCCGCCAGGCTTGACGTTCCCAGGCTATTATTTGTGCTTTCACTTTGAAGTGATAATGAACCACCACCTAACGCATTGCCAAAAGAAGCACTGGCAAGAGATAGTATGCTGTTATCCCAACTGACATCAAAATCAAAGGCGCCGATGTATTCATTTTGTAAATTAGTCGCCACAATGTTAACAGAAGCCTGTCCAGACAATAAAACGGTTTGTGTATTTGGCGTAAAGCTCAGAATCACCGTCGCAAAGACTGACTGACTTGCTACAAGTAGAAGAGGCAGGGTTATACTTTGTAGAATTAATTTTTTAAGCATTATGTGAACTCCTGTTTTTTCATTAAGGCGCATCAATTTTTTGTGATTTGGCCTCAGTTTTTATCAAAAAAGAGGCCGTTTTCTCACATGTTATTAGTTGTTTCTTAAAGAGCCTGACAATGGGTTAAATCACATTGAAGCGCACATTGACGTGCATCCAGAACAGTGATGATATTATCGTTGTCCGCGTCACGAGGGTCGCTTGAATTTGTTGCCGGTGTATTTCTGGCAGCAAAAATGAGCGAAATGTCGTTTGTGTCAATGTTATTGTCACCGTCAACATCACATTTTTTTATGGCCAAAACCTGTAGTGTTACCGGGCATTGCGCAAATCCGCCGCTTGAACTGGTGACGCTAAAACTCACCAGAACATTGCCGGCCTGAGTGGCATCAGGTGTCCAGCTGAATGTGCTCGATACGGGGTTTCCTGTAATTGGCAAAACAGGCGTCATGAATGCACCCGATGGTAATCCTGCGCTGTTCAGAGTCACCGTATCACGGGTATCTGAATCTGAAGCAACAACACCAAATGTTAACGTATCACCCAGGGCAACCGTTTGAGTTGTATTGCAAATGGGTGGTGAATTTGCAGGAGGTGATATGACAGGCGGTGTAGTATCCACTGTGGTTAACTGTATGAAAAAATCCAGGGGCACTTTTGTGGTGCCGTCTTCTATCATTACCTGAGTGGAATACAGCGTGTTTCGTCCATTAGTTGCCAGGGTTGCACCCGCAGTGTCCCATGTATAAATACCGGTTAACGGATCGATACTTGCAGGGTTGGGCGCGCCGCTGCCCGGGCTGCCGGGTTGTCTGAAGCCTCCTGCTTCCGCAGATGTGGATAAACGAAATGATATTGTGTCGCCATCCACGTCGGTTGCCGGAATTGCAAAACTGCATATCGAATTTATCGGGCATAAAACGATGGGATTTTGTACGCTTGATGGAGAATTATTTCCTGCGCTTAAATCAATGATCGTTTCTGTCCGATAGCGTCTGCTGGAATTATTGATGTGTTCGTTAAAGCGCGCGAACCGGGAGGTTCTGCAACAGCTGCTTAAATATGCAGTAAATGACTCTGCGCTGTTGTAAGTGTGATTTAATATCGTATCAATTGGATCGCCTGGGTTGGCTATGGGTAAGCTGGTGGTATCTACTGCGACACCGGATAACCAATTGTCCACCGGGTCGATAGATGTGACCAGATACAATAATGAGCCAAATGGTGAAGAAACTCTGGAACCATCCCCCCAATTGAATTGTGAGCGACCTATACGTTCAATAATAATATCACCCACACCGGCTATACCGCCCGGGCCTGTACATGCGCCTCTGGTCATAGAAACCGGATTGACACACTGGAAGTTATAACCGTTTCCACGCCATGCATTCAATAACCTTACGTTTACAGAATTTGTGGTTGTGCCAGCTGTCCATGCTATGTGCCCATAGCGAAAGTGACTTGCCTGTGCTGCTGTTGCGGCTAAAAAAATGATCAGAAATAGTGACGCCCACAGTATTGGATTTTTTTTACACATTTTCTTCGGACCCTCCTTAAGAACTGCTTTTAACGTGTGTGCAGAAATTCCGGGCATGCCTACAACAGCCCCAAGTATGCCGACAGAAATTCTAATTCAGTGAAGTCTTAAAGAAACGATCGAAAGGCGATCAGACGGAAGATCAGCGATCAGCGGGTTCTATCCAGTTTTTATGCCAATATATTTTATAGGTATGATAAGTTATTAATATTTAGTGGAATTATTGTATTTATGATTATTTGTTTATGTTTGTTTTTTTAAGCATGACGACATGGTGTAAAAAATATCGACAATCGTAAGATGATGGTGACGGAGGCAAAGAAAAGGCGTCATTTTCCGTATTTGATCACACCTTCGTTTGCACTCCGCGCTTGAAGAAAAGCGCAGAGCGTTGATTCACGTCCGGGTTTAGCTCCGGCGCATTTTTTGTGCGCGTCTGTTGCAAACCCAGCTTGCAGACAACTCATAACGAAGGTGTTTCCATGTACTACAAAAAGCACAACAAAAATTATTGCAGGC
>JALSGT010000037.1 GCA_026982555.1 Chromatiales bacterium | reverse complement strand
TAACTGTTCAGCGCCAGTTGCCGACCATCACTGCGACCACCCGCCAGTCGCGCCTGGCTATCCACCGCATCCAGCACCACATCAGGTGTCAGGGCTTCATAAGGATGCGCGCTTGGCGCAAATTCAGTATCAGTCACAAGAATAAATCCATAGTTGTCAGCGTTTCAGGTGTTTTTACTGTGCAAATAATATCCAATAACACAATTTTCCGGTTTGGGGTTCGTCAGGTTAGGGTATCATCATTGCGCCTTTAAGCTGACTATGGAAATTACAGATAACGCCATGACCAATCCTCTGCTGCATTTGACCGATCTGCCACCCTTCAGTGCCATCAAACCCGAACATGTGGAACCGGCCATCGACCAGATTCTGGCCGACAACCGTGCTGCGATCAAAACCCTGCTGGCAGATAACCCGGCACCCAGCTGGAATACCTTGATGCTCCCTCTGGAAAACCTGGAGGATCGTCTCGCACGGGCCTGGTCACCCGTTAGCCATATGAATTCGGTGCTGAACAGTGACGCACTGCGCGATGCCTACAACGCCTGCCTGCCCAAACTCAGTCAATACGCTACCGAGATCGGCCAAAATCAACCGCTGTTTTCTGCTTTCAAAACTGTGGCCAAAGACACCACTCTTTCTGTCGCCCAACAAAAAGCCATCGGCAATGCCTTGCGTGATTTCCGTCTCTCCGGCGTTGACCTGCCCGAAGACAAAAAGCAGCGTTACATGGCCATTCAGCAGGAGCTGTCCGGTCTCACCGCCACGTTTTCGGAAAATGTGCTGGATGCCACCCAGGCATGGAGCAAACGTGTCGAGGATAAAAAGCTTCTCGCCGGGCTACCGGACTCGGCCATCGCCATGGCAAAACAATCTGCCGAACAAAAAGAACAAAGCGGCTGGCTGTTTACCCTGGAGTTCCCCAGTTATTTTGCGGTAATGAGTTACGCCGACGACCGTGCGCTGCGTGAGGAAATGTATGTCGCCTACGTCACCCGCGCTTCGGACCAGGGGCCGAACGCCGGTGAATTCGACAACACGCCACTCATGGGAAAAATTCTCGCCCTGCGCCACGAACTGGCTCAGCTTCTTGGCTTTGAAAATTACGCGCAACGTTCGCTGGCCACCAAAATGGCTCCTGATACCGAAAAAGTCACCGCTTTTTTGCGCGACCTTGCCGACCGCTCACTGGGTATGGCACAGGAAGAACTCAACGAACTGAAAACATTTGCTCATGATGAACTGGGCCTCGATACGCTTGAACCCTGGGACATCACCTACGCCTCGGAAAAACTGCGCCTGCATCGTTACGCCATCAGCCAGGAAGACCTCAAACCTTATTTCCCCGAGCCGCGTGTGGTCAGCGGCATGTTCGAGGTGGTCAACAAACTCTATGGCCTGGACATCCACGAGCTGACGGACATCGACACCTGGCACAAGGACGTACGCGCGTTTGAAATTTTTGACCGTAACGGCAATACCCGTGGCCGCTTTTATCTTGACCTGTACGCACGCGCCAACAAGCGCGGTGGTGCGTGGATGGATGAATGTATCTCCCGCCGCCAGACCGAACACGGTGTGCAGTTACCCGTTGCCTACCTCACCTGCAACTTTTCCGCGCCAGTGGGCGATGACCCGGCGCTGTTCACCCATAACGAGGTCATCACCTTGTTTCACGAATTCGGCCATGGCCTGCACCATATGCTGACTCAAATCGATACGCTGGCCGTATCCGGTATCAGCGGCGTACCCTGGGATGCCGTGGAACTGCCCAGCCAGTTTCTGGAAAACTGGTGCTGGGAGTCGCAGGCCGTCAATCTCATTGCTCGACACTATCAAACCGGCGAGCAACTGCCCGATGCATTGTTCGCCAAAATGATTTCCGCCAAAAATTTTCAGGCCGGTATGCAAATGGTGCGGCAACTGGAATTCTCTCTGTTCGACTTTCGTATTCACGCCGAATACGATCCGGAAAAAGGCGCGCGCGTGCAAGAAGTGCTGGACGAAGTGCGTGCCGAAGTGGCTGTCATCAAGCCACCTGAATATCACCGCTTTCAACACAGCTTTTCACACATCTTCGCAGGCGGTTACGCCGCTGGTTATTACAGTTACAAATGGGCGGAAGTATTATCGTCCGACGCTTTCTCAAAATTTGAAGAGACCGGTATTTTCAACCGGGAAACCGGGCTGGCTTTTTTGGAGGCCATACTGGAACAAGGCGGCTCACGCGAACCCATGGATTTATTTATTGAATTCCGTGGCCGCGAACCAGAAATAGATGCCCTGTTACGGCACTCGGGCATTCAATAACAAAAGCATCAGGCAAAACCAGGAACATGCGTCCATGAAAACACTGACAATACACCGCATCATTTTTAGCCTACTCACAGGCCTGTTAACCTGCCTGCCATTAGCCGTGAATGCCGCTTTCATCACGGATAAAATCGTCGCTGAAGTCCGCACAGAACGCTTTGACCAGGGTGCGGTACTGAAAGAACTTTCCAGCGGTGCCTCAGTGGAAGTACTCATGTCCGACGGAAAATACACGCGCGTGCGCACCACTGACAACATCACTGGCTGGGTCAACTCCAGATTTCTCACCAATGAAAAACCCAACCAGCTGGAGCACCTGGAATTGCTCAGCAAAATCAAGGCTACCGAGGAAAAATTACGTGTCGCTGAAGAAAAACTTGTCAGCACCCCGGCTGCTGGCTCAAGCATCAGCACTGAAGAAATCGAAACGCTCAAAAAACAGGCGAAAGACGCTCAATGGATGAAAGCGGAAATGCAAAAAGCTCGCCGCCGTGCCGAAAAAGCAGAAGAAAAATTAAAAACCGAGCTTAAAAAACAAGCGAAAAAAAGTGAACAGAACAACGACACCCAACAACAGCTTGATGACTTGCGTACACAAAATCATGAACTGGAGACACGTCTCGCTGCGGCCCTGCTGGTCAACGAACAACACAGTGAATCCGCCGACCTGGAACTGACACCTGTCGCCTTTGTTGCAACACCCGCAACCGGAAAAACCGACAATAACGGGATAATCAATATGCAATGGTTTTTGGGTGGCTTGCTTACCACCCTGATCATCGGTTTTATCGCCGGATTCACCTGGCTGGATAAACGCATCCGACGGAAACATGGTGGATTCAGGATTTATTAATACTGAATAACCGAATTGATAAGGTCATGGTGGAACCGCTGCGCTTGTTCCACCCTACTAAATAAGGGGTAGTGTCGAGGCTTCATCAATCTTTTGTTCACTCTATTCAACACAGAGTAAAATCGTAGGGTGGAACAAGCGCAGCGGTTCCACCAAGCGGGAAAAAGGATATCTTCAACCTGAATTCATCAGACCGGCATTTTGAAGAAAAATGAAGAATATTGACCGGCAAGAAAAGGCTGTCAGTTTTTCTGCCCCCAAACGCTAACTAAAGAACAAAATAAAACGTTGCGCCTTTATCAATTTCACCTTCGGCCCAAACCCGTCCACCGTGACGATGGATGCTGCGTGCGACTGAGGCCAGCCCGATACCAATTCCCGGAAACTCCTCAATAGCATGCAGACGCTGAAAAGCCCCAAACAGTTTTTCAGCATGCTGCATATCAAAACCAGCACCGTTGTCAGTGATAAAATAAGCGGATTCGTTCTCTCGCTCGGTTACACCAAATTCGATATAGGCCTGTGTTGTTTTGGCAGTGAATTTCCACGCATTGCTTAACAGATTATTAAAGACAATTCCCAGCAAGCGGCGGTCGCCTTCCACTACAATGTCCGGCCGGATATACACCTCAACGTTCCGGCCCGGCTCTGCTTCCCGCAGCCGGGTTATTTCAGCCTCCGCCAAAGCACTGAGGTTCACGCTTTCCCGCACCAGCTCGCTATGATTCAGGCGGGACAGTTCCAGCATGCCATCAATCAACTCCCCCATATGGCCCACCGCTCTGCAAATACGTTGCAGGTAATCCTGTCCTTGCTCTCCCAGTTGGGCTGCATATTCTTCACGCAAGGCTTGACTAAAACCATCTATTCTCCGTAAAGGCGCCCGCAAATCATGAGAAACAGAATAATTGAACGCTTCCATTTCTTTGTTAACGGCTTCGAGTTCCCGGGTTCTTTGTGCGACACGTTTTTCCAGTCGGGCATTGGCTTCGTACAAGGCCAGCTCTTTGGTAGCCAAAGCCCGGTTCTTTTGGGCAATTTCCTCCACCTTATCTTCCAGTTTGCGCACCAGACGGACATTATACTGACGATAAAAATCCTCCTCTTTCACTTCAATGGGACGTCCTTTTAACCGCTCTGATGTATCATCAATGGCCAATACCTTTTCAATTTCGCGCAGGAAGACATGAATCTCCTGTGGTTTAACAAGAAACAAATCCGCCCCCAGGTTAAGGGCAAATTCTTTGTC
>JALSGT010000036.1 GCA_026982555.1 Chromatiales bacterium | reverse complement strand
CGGAGCCACCATCCACCAAACCTTTGGTGGCCTCCAGATAGGTTTCACACAACGTGTCGAAATCGATGTTGCGAAAACCGGGGCGATTGACATCCGGCGACAGGGTGGCAGTGCGATCAGTGGGGCCAAGCACCCCGGCCACGAAACGGGGCTTGTCGGCCGTTGTGCGTGAATCGCAGGCAAGGCGGGCCAATCTGGCGGATTCCAGGTTCAACTCGTAGACCATGTCCTGCATATGATAATTAGTCATGGACACAGCGTTGGCACTGAAAGTATTGGTTTCTACGATGTCGGCACCGGCATCCAGATACTGCTCGTGAATGTCACGGATGATCTGTGGCTGGGTTAACGACAGCAAGTCGTTGTTACCTTTCAGGTCGCTGTGCCAGTCGGCAAAACGGTCGCCACGATAACCAGCCTCATCCAGACTGTGTTGCTGGATCATGGTGCCCATGGCACCGTCGAGAATGAGGATTTGGTTTTTAAGACGTTTTTCGAATTCAGTCATGGGGGTACCGGTATACGGGAAAAAATAGTCAGGTAGCCGAGGCGCTGACTGCTCAGTTATAGCTCTTAGGGTTTAGCATTGTTCCCAGGGCAGGTTATGGAAGCGCCAGCCACCCACGGTGGAACGATGATGGTCGTCATCCAGCTCACCCTCGAACCCTTCCAACACGTTGTAGACATCATTAAAGCCCTCTTTAAGCAAAGCCTCCCCCGCTTCATGAGAACGCTTGCCACTACGGCAAATCAGCACCACAGGTGTGCAGCTGTCATCATCACAATTGAGTCCACCGAGCATCACCTGACGCACATGGGAAGAAAAAGCAGGATCCACCTTCCAGTCGGGCTCATCAATCCATGCCACATGCACAGCACCTTTCGGGTGTCCCACAAATAAAAACTCCATGGCAGAGCGCACGTCGATCAATACTGCGCTGGGATTTTCTTCCAGCAGCTTTTGCGCTTCGACAGGGCTGATGCTTTTGACGTGCTTATTGGTGCTCATGGTGTGCCATCCTTTGTCAGTAGGTTTACGTTGCCAGCGGTGCTTTATCAGGCTTTTTGTCGGGGAGTGCTGCCACCCCGTTTATTGCGAATACTGCGTGCAATGCCCGTATTGATCAGGGTCAGACCAATAAA
The DNA here is from genome assembly GCA_026982555.1 of Chromatiales bacterium. Lineage (GTDB taxonomy): Bacteria > Pseudomonadota > Gammaproteobacteria > SZUA-152 > SZUA-152 > SZUA-152. The sequence goes on along the minus strand of JALSGT010000036.1, from coordinate 84,739 downwards.
CAGGCCCAGTTGCCACACACCGGCCATTTCGGGCATGAACCGGGTCACCAGGCCAACCAGCACAGCGGCAATGCCGATGGCGACAAAATAAACACAGGGGGTTATAAGTTCACCAAGCACAAACAACGCACCCAGCGCCCACCAGTGCCAGTGGTTCAGGATGTAAAACATTTCCATTAGTGCATCACCCTTTATTATACGTGACGGGAGTATCCCTGGGCGCTTTATTATATATACAAAACAAAATCATGTAATGTGCGGCGGATTTTTAGCATGAACGGGATAAATTCCAAATTTTTTACCCGGAGTCAAATTGGTAATTCCCTGCATTTATCGCCAACGAGGTACACTACGCCCCATGAAAAAAGTATTTTCCCTCCCTGAATCGCTCCTTCCCAAATCCCTGTTGCATCCAGTGGGACAAGCAATCAGTGATCATAAAATGATCCGCGAAGGTGACCGTATTCTGATAGGTCTCTCCGGAGGTAAAGATTCACTTTCATTACTGCATTTATTGTTACGTTTTCAGCGGCATGCCCCAGTGCATTTCGAGGTGGGTGCGTTGACAGTGGACCCTATGGTGGAAGGCTTTGAGCCTGCCCGCCTCAAGCCTTATCTGGCCGGACTGGGTATTCCGTATTTTTTTGAAGCCCAGCCCATTATGGATCAAGCCAAAAAGCACATGGGCAAACCCTCTTATTGTGCGTTTTGCTCACGTATTAAACGCGGCATTATGTATCGCATTCTGCGCGATGAAGGTTACAACGTGCTGGCGCTGGGCCATCATCTGGATGATCTCGCGGAAAGTTTTTTGCTATCGGCCTTTCATGGCGGGCAATTGCGTACCATGAAAGCCTGCTACCAGAATGATGCGGGTGATGTGCGGATTATCCGTCCACTGGTGTATACACGAGAGCAGCAGACTGCCGCTTTTGCCAAAACTGCCGGACTGCCAGTGATTCCTGATAGTTGTCCCGCCTGTTTTCAGATGCCCACACAACGTCAGCACATGAAAACGTTATTGGCCGCCGAAGAGCAAGATAACAAACTGTTGTTCAAAAGCTTGCTGAATACGCTCAAACCGCTGATGGATTCCCGCTTTTATTCACGAGACAAGGACAATGTGACCGATACCTGGTCAGACTCACCAGGCAAAACCCCGGCCACCTCATTGGAAACCCGTGTGTAACGATGCGCATTATTGTCATCAAATTGCTGTTGCGGCTTACGTCCCTTCTGCCTTTGTCGGCAAGCCATGCGCTGGGCGCTGGACTGGGAAGCTTATTGAATCGTTTTAACAACCCGATGCGACATGTCGCCCGCTGCAATATTGACCATTGTTTTCCCGAGTGGACGCCACACCAACGCAGCCAGCTGGTGCGTGAAAGCTTGCAGGAAACCACCAAGGCAGCGCTGGAAACCGGAGGGCTCTGGCTGTGGTCAGCGGAAGATATCCTGGCCAAAATACAGGAAGTCAGTGGCGCATCGTTGCTGAAGAAAGCCATGGCGAGTGGCAAGGGTGTGATTCTGGCAGCACCGCATTTGGGCGCCTGGGAAGTGGCCGGGCTTTACTGCTCGCGTTGCGGACCCATGACCACTCTGTATCGGCCACCCCGGATTCAGGGTCTGGACAGTCTGATGCGCAACGCCCGTGAACGGGCGGGCGCTACTCTGGCGCGCACCGATGCGGGTGGCGTGCGGGCACTTTATAAGGCTTTGGGGCGCGGAGAACTGGTTGCCATTCTGCCTGACCAGGAACCGGAGCGAACTTCCGGTGTATTTGCTCCTTTTTTTGGTATACAGGCCAATACGATGACTTTGATCTCCCGACTTGCTGCGAAAAGCGGGGCGACAGTATTTATGGTTTATGCGGAGCGTTTACCGAAAGGTAAGGGGTATCATTTGCATATTCAAAAAACGGATTCGGCACTGGCGGAGGGTGATGAAATACAAAAAGCAACCCGCCTTAATCAGGCTGTTGAGCAATGCGTATTACAGAGCCCGGCCCAGTATCAATGGGCGTATAAACGATTTAAAACAAGGCCTGAAGGAGAGTACAGGTTTTATTAACGAACCGACAAAAAAAGCAGTGAATGTTACGTAACAGCAAGCAATGCCCCCTTTTGCACACAAACCATACCTATCATTGATTCTGATCGTCTGTGCTTAGTGCAAGGGTTGCTGAAACTCTTCCATTACCATGTTTTCCATCCAGGTAAAGGCTTCTTCCAGTCCCGGCTGATTGAATAACACCATTAGCACTACCCATTTGACTTGATCAAGGTCAATCTCCGGTGATTCCAGCGCCATAATGCGGTTGATGACCAGTTCGCGGCTGGCATCCGTAAGCACGCCCATTTGTTCCAGAAAGATCAAAAAACCCCGGCATTCGACATCCAGCTTTTTTTCTTCCATTGGGCTGAAAACACGAATGGAGCGTCCTCCGTACGAAGCATGCGTGTCAGCACCTTCCTGCAACACTGATAAATCTTCCAGCCAAGTGAAGGCTTTGTTGATCTCAGCATTGAGAAAACCTGCTTCGCGGAGCTGGGTTTTGAGAGTTTCGGGATCCGCCTCCATGGCGATATCGTCATCCATATAATTCTCGAAGAGATACATGAGTACGTCGAGTACGTCTTCTTTCATGAGTACCTACTTAAATATCGTATTTTCGCGATGAAAATTAGCTGTTGTTAGTGGTCGTGGCAACTCTAATCCGAGCTGAAAATCCCGCTCAATTTATCCGGCTATACAAGCCGCCAGTTGAAGCCACAACTCCCTGTATTTCCAGTGTCAACAGCATGGAGGAAACGGCCTCTGCCGTCAATCCGCTGCGTTCTACCAATGCATCAACGGATATGGGTTCAAATCCCATTTTTTCAAGAAACGGATGGTCAGAAAACACAGCCTCACTGACCGGTGTGACGTTTGTAGACGTACTCTCATGCTCAACAGCAAAGGTGGCCAATGGTGCAAGTTCTTCGAGAATGTCACTGACTTCCATAGTGAGTTTGGCTCCTTGCTGGATGAGCATATGGCATCCTCTGGCCAGCGGGTTATGAATAGAGCCGGGAATGGCAAATACCTCACGTCCCTGTTCGGCGGCAAGCCGTGCGGTAATCAATGAACCACTTTTAACTGCGGCTTCAATTACCAGTGTTCCCAGGCTGAGCCCGCTGATAATGCGGTTACGGCGTGGAAAGTTACTCGCGACAGGGGGTGTACCGGGTGGAAACTCACTGACCAGTGCCCCTTGTTCAGCGATGTGATGCCCCAGCTCCCGGTGACGAGCCGGATAAATGCGATCCAGTCCGGTGCCTGCCACGGCAATGGTTTTGCCGTCAGCATTCAGTGCGCCTTGATGACTTGCAGCATCAATTCCCAGAGCCAGGCCGCTGGTAATTGTCAGGTCGTGGCGACTCAATGAAGCGGCAAAATCATGGGCAAGCCGGGAACCGCTGGCGCTGGGATTGCGGCTACCCACTATGGCCAGTTGGGGCTGAGCAAGCAGATCAATATCACCACGCACAAACAGAATGGGGGGCGGACCAGGAATTTCTTTCAGTAGTGCGGGATAGCGGGGGTCAAACAGGCCAATGATGTAGCAGTGCATGTCTTCGGCCCAGGCCAGTGCAGCGTCCACGGCTTGCCAATTGGGCTTTGCCAGATAGCGGCGCAACTTGGGTGGAACGTTCAACTCATTGCTGGAGGCTCCACGATCCGCAAAAAACCGGGGCAGGTCAGGTTCATGTTCGAGGATACGTAAAAAACGAATCGCGCCGACTCCCGGGGCATGCAGCAGGGCAAGCCAGTAACGCAGGGCATCGGTATCAGATATGGCTGCGGGCGGTGCGGATTCGGAAACCGTGTGTGGCGCAGGGGGCGGCGTAGCGCCCAGGCGCCGCGAGAAACAGTGAAATATACCCAAAACGAAGCCCCTCCATAGGCTGGGTACTGAGGTTTTATTTTTAAAAAGCGTTATGGATTCCGCACATAGTCATACACAGCCATATCGCGCTCAGCTTCCATGACCAGCGCATAGCTGACGCGGTCAAAAGTGCGGTACACCAGTACAATACCGGCGCGCTGATCTGGCAAAGTGACTTCTTCGCCGCGTTTTTTGGCATTGTAATCACGCACAACCTTGCCTGCCCGGAATACCGCCAGCACATGGCCGGTTTCCAGACCATCCTGTTCGCCCTGATTAAGCACTACGGTCTGAAATTGGCCAACGCGGGAAACACCATCAATGACGGCAATAATCTGGCCTTCCATTGGGATTTCTGGTGGTTTGGGAATGAATGCCCGATCAAGCCCCGAGGCCTTTTTGGGAATCAGACGATCCCCCACCAGAGTTTCGCGGGTGGAGTCTTTGACGCGCAGAGTGGAGGGGTCACCAAAATCTTCCACCTGGGCATCGGCGACATGCAAGGCTTCGTAGCCGAGGATGTCTCCCGGTTTGGCTCCGGGGTTACGATAGGGTTTACCGATGCGCAGTACAGCGTAAGTGGAGTTGGGGTCTTCACCGGGAATCAGGCCCCGGGCATAAATACGGTCACCGGAACCGGACATCAAACGTGCGTCTTTACCGGAAAGCACATAACCGGCATTATCAATTTCGCGCTGACTGAGCACGCGGGGTTCGCCCAAAAATTGTTCAATGGCGTTGAGTGGAATACTGGCAATAGGGGTATCAACACGGGTGGCGCGTACCTGTGGCGACATTTTTACGGTAGCCTGACCACGGCTGACGCGCAAAATCGGCCGCCCCTGGGCATCATATTCGAGATACACCACATCACCGGGATAAATAAGGTGAGGATTTTCGATTTGCGGGTTATAGCTCCATACCTCGGGCCATTTCCATGGGCTTTGCAAAAAATGCGCAGAGATATCCCAGAGGGTATCACCCTTCACCACCGTATATTTATCCGGGTGATCCGCTTTCAGTTTGATAGTATCCGCCAGCGCTACGCTGCCGGTGATGGCCAGACCAAGAATGATCAGACCCAAAAACTTTTTAAAAGCCAGATTTTTTTTAACAGATAATACTTTCATCAACACAGATGATCCCTCTGTTTATCAGTTTGCCCGAGTTTAGACGAATCATATTCCAGACTCCAGCGAAGCATTTTAAAATTAACAGGATAAGCGCAAATGCTAAACCTGAGTTTGAATGTATCATTTTTGCGTGTTTTTGAGCAGTGCCATTTATTGATGTCACACAACTTTGCCGAATATGTGTCCAATCCGATGCAGATTCGAGTGTTATTACACGCCCTGTTTGTTTCATGCATCGGGTCATGAAACAAACAGGGTACACACTATTCACCTAAATCTTCGTTGCTTTGGGTATAATGTCGGCAGCGATTATCATATCTTTTGCCTGTCTACACCGAATTTGACCGAGTTCACATGTCCATACTTACTATTTTACAGTTTCCCGATCCTAAGTTACGTCAAAAAGCCGCGCCAGTGGTGTCAGTGGATGACAGCATCCGCACGCTGGTGGATGACATGTTCGAGACCATGTACAGTGCGCCGGGCATTGGTCTGGCAGCGGTGCAGGTGAACGTACTGAAGCGAGTGATCGTTATCGATATTTCAGAAGACAAAAGTCAGCCGAAATGTTTCATCAATCCAGAAATCGTTAAGCGTAGCGGTGACGAAAAAATGGATGAAGGCTGCCTGTCGGTGCCAGGCATTTATGAACCGGTCTCCCGGGCAAAAGAGATCACCGTGCGCTATCTGGATCGTGATGGAAATGCGCAGGAGTTGGCGGTAGATGGCCTGCTGGCGGTCTGTGTTCAGCACGAAATGGATCACCTCGATGGCAAACTGTTTGTCGATTATCTGTCGGAAATGAAACGCAACCGTATTCGCAAAAAGATGGAAAAAATACGCCAGCACACAATGTGATGACACAAACTCCAGAAGGAAACACTGTGGCCGAAGGCTTGAAAATTATTTTTGCCGGCACCCCGGCATTTGCGGCCAACAGTTTGCAGGCATTGTTGAATGCCGAATATGACGTGCTGGCGGTATACACCCAGCCGGATCGCCCAGCCGGTCGCGGTCGCAAACTGACTGCCAGTCCGGTGAAAGCGTTGGCGCAAGCGCATGACCTGCCCGTACTACAGCCAATGAGTCTGCGTGACGAACAGGCCCAGCAGATACTGGCGGACTGGCAGGCTGATGTGCTGGTGGTGGTGGCCTATGGACTGATTCTGCCCGAGCCGGTGTTGGTTGCACCACGTCTGGGTTGTATCAATGTGCATGCTTCGTTACTGCCACGCTGGCGTGGTGCTGCACCTATTCAACGGGCAATTCTGGCAGGAGACGAGCAAACCGGCGTTACCATCATGCAAATGGACGCGGGCCTGGATACCGGTGACATGCTGCACAAGGTCGCGTGCCCCATCGAAAGCACCGATACGGCTGAAACTTTGCACGACAAGCTGGCTGTTTTGGGAGCAACGGCTCTGTGCGATACCCTAAAATTGCTGGCGGATAGCAGCGCAGCACCGGAAAAACAAAACGATGCTGATGCCAGCTACGCAAAGAAGCTGCAAAAAGCTGAGGCGGAAATTGACTGGGCACAATCGGCGCAACTGTTGTCGCGTACGATACGTGCCTTTAATCCCTGGCCGGTGGCTTTCACCCGTGTTGATGACAAAAATCTACGCATTTGGTTTGCTGAGGCCATGGATACGTCCAGCGATGCAATACCGGGCACCGTGCTGGCCGAATCCCGTGAGGGTATTGATGTCGCCACGGGTGACGGTGTGTTGCGTATTCATCGGTTACAGTTACCCGGCGGCAAGGCACTGGATGCCAGACAATTTCTCAATGCCCACCGTCTGTTGGGTGTTCAGCTTGGGTAATTGCTGCAACTCAGGAGCCTGTTCGTGAATAGAGGCTGTGCAACAGTGAGTATGTTTTTTACGCCCCTGCGTGCATTCTGATGGCTTCGCCAAAACAAAACCCACGAGCCACGGCTGCACGCATTCTTAGCCAGGTCACCCGCGATGGGCGTTCCCTGTCCCGTGCCATGGAAGACGTACCACCTGCGCTAAGCGATGATCGCGCGCTGATTCAGGAGATGTGTTACGGCGTGCTGCGCGAATATCATCGTCTGTCGCTCATGGTCGCCAGCCTGTTAAAAAAACCACTGAAAGCAAAAGATGCCGATGTACAGGCGCTGTTGTTACTGGGCCTGTATCAGTTAATGTGCATGCGGGTACCGGATCATGCCGCTGTGTCAGAAACGGTGGCCGCTACGGTGACCCTTAAAAAAGTCTGGGCACGAGGCATGGCGAATGGCGTGCTGCGTAACTTTCAGCGCCAGCAGAAAAAATTATCGGCGCAGGCGGACACCTCTGAGGAGGGGCTCTGGTCACACCCGCAATGGTTGATTAACGCGCTACGCGAAGCCTGGCCCACAGACTGGCAGGCGATACTGATGGCCAATAATCAACGCCCTCCCATGTGCCTGCGTATCAACACGGCAAAAATCAACGCAAATGACTATGTGCAGCGATTGAAGAAAAATGACATTGCGGCCAGCTGTAGTGAATTCACCGCAAGCGCCATTCGACTCGAACACCCGCAGGATGTGACGGTATTACCGGGTTTTACCGAGGGCTGGCTATCGGTGCAGGACGAAGCCGCACAACAGGCGGCAGGGTTGATGGCGTTGAAACCAGGACTGCGTGTGCTTGATGTGTGTGCGGCACCTGGCGGTAAAACCGCGCATATGCTGGAGCTGGCAGAGGTGGAAATGGTGGCGCTGGATGTGGACGCCGCTCGCCTGCAACGAGTGAAGGAGAATCTGCAACGCCTGGGTAAAACCGCTCAATGTATTGTGGGCGATGCCTGTACGCCCACAGAATGGTGGGATGGTCAAGCGTTTGATCGTATTCTGCTGGATGCGCCCTGCTCGGCCACCGGGGTGATCCGACGTCATCCCGATATCAAATTATTACGCCGTGAATCCGATATCAAAAAGCTGGTGGCATTGCAGGCACAAATACTGGATGCCACCTGGCCCTTGCTCAAGCCCGGCGGTATGCTGGTGTACGCAACGTGTTCGGTATTGCCTGAAGAAAACGCCAGACAAATAACGGCATTTGCCGGCAGACAGCCGGATGTGCGGCTCAAAACAATAAACGTACCATGGGGGATGCCCGCCATAGCGGGACAACAAGTGCTGACGGGAAACAACGGTATGGACGGGTTTTATTACGCATGTTTGGAAAAAACAGCATAAACGCCAAAAACAGGTGCTGCGGTTTAATGGCTGCATTGCTGGTTTTCAGCAGCTTCGCACTGGAGGCAACCGCCGCCACTCCATTGTTTACCGTGCATGATGCAAAAACAGAACTGGTTGGTAATATTTATCGCCTAAATGCAAACCTGGAGTTAAAACTCACACCACAGGCGCTAACGGCGCTGGACAATGGTGTTACGCTCACCATCATTCTGGATATCGAGGTTTATACGCCCAGTCGTTATCTGTGGGACAGCGTACTGGCCAGTCTGGAGCAGCGCTACGAAATTCAATACCATACGCTGGCTGACCAATACTTATTACGCAACATTAACAGTGGTTCTCAATTTGTCTATTCCACATTAGATGCGGCTCTGGATGCCCTGGGTAAAATTGAACAGTTGCCTATTCTGGATGCCCATTTGTTGCAACCAAAAGAACATTACAAAGTGCGTGCCCGTTCCCGTCTGGATTTGGGCAGCCTGCCGGTACCCATGCAGCTTAGAGCCTATATTTCCAGTGAATGGTGGTTGAACAGCGGGTGGTACTCATGGGATTTGTGATGAGCCGTTTTGCGCAGCAGGCGGACTGTGATGGGTAAATTACTGGTATGGCTGCGGCGTATGTCCACCAGCGTGGTGCCGGTCATCATCATGGCCATTTTTATGCTCGGCTCATTATGGTTGTTGAGTGCGGCAACAGAAAACTCCGGCCAGTTCGGGCGCATGCATGTGACGCTGGTGATCGTCAATGTATTGGGGCTGATCGTACTGGTGGGTTTGATCGGCATCGATGCAGTACGCTTGGTACGCCAGTATCGTCGTGCCGCTACGGGTTCGCGACTTACTGTCAGGTTGGTGGTGATATTTGTGGTTATGGCATTGGTGCCTGTTTCCATTGTTTTCTATTTCTCATTAGGTTTTTTACAAAAAGGCATCGACAGCTGGTTTGATGTGCGGGTAGAACGTGCCATGGAAGACTCACTGGAACTGAGTCGCTCATCGCTGGATATGCGTATGCGGGATCGGCTCAAGCAAACACGCGCCATCGCTGCCGATCTACGGGAAACACCAAATGCAATCGTCATGTTCAGACTGAATGAATTACGCAACGAAAGTGGTGCCAGCGAACTTACTTTACTATTTCAAAGCGGGCGGGTCATTGCCTCTTCAAGCGCTGACACCATGACCATTATCCCGCAAAAACCCGGTGGTTCGATTTTATCGCAGGTGCGCGACAAACATGATTATGTGGGACTGGCACCCATCGACAACCGGGGCTTGCATATTCGTACCGCAGTGCAGATAGACGCATCCGCTGTTGCTGTTGATCCGCGCGTGTTATTTATGCTGTATCCAATCGATGCGCGAGTCAGTGTGCTGGCAGATGGTGTGCAATCGGCCATTACCCAATACAAAGAGCTGGTGTATTTGCGTGATCCGCTGAAACAAAGTTTTAGTTTTACTTTGGCGCTGGTACTGCTGGTAACCTTGCTGTCAGCCGTGTGGGCGGCTTTCTTTTTTGCCCAACGACTGGTTGCGCCGATACGCATTCTGGCCATTGGCACGCGCGCTGTGGCATCGGGTAATTATCAAAAAAAGCTGCCGGTTACACGCACAGATGAACTGGGTGCATTGGTGCAATCTTTTATGGATATGACCAACAAAGTCTCCGAGGCGCAACGGGATGCGCAAAAAAGTCAGCATCGGGCCGAGCGTGAGCAAAACTATTTACGTGCCGTACTGGGTCGGCTTTCATCCGGGGTTATCACACTGGATAAAAATCAACGTATGCGCGCAGTCAACGCTGCGGCTAACCACATTCTGGAGCAGGATATGGATGCGGCCATGGGTAAGAGTCTGGCGCAAATTGAACATGATGCACCGGAGCTGAAAACATTTATTACCGCCATCGCAAAACACATTGACGATGATGCCGATGACTGGCGCGAAGAAATTACACTAACCGGTTTCGGACGACACAAAACCCTGATGTGTCAGGGTGCAAGACTGCCCGGCATAAAAGGCATGACATCAGGATTTGTCGTAGTGTTCGATGATGTGACAGCAATGATTCAGGCGCAGCGTGATGCTGCCTGGGGCGAAGTGGCGCGACGCCTGGCACACGAAATCAAAAACCCGTTAACGCCCATTCAACTTTCCGCGGAACGTTTACGACATAAATATCTTGGCAAAATGGCACCGGAAGATGCCGAAGTGCTGGATCGCTCTACACACACCATTGTGCAACAGGTGCAATCAATGAAAAACATGGTGGAGGCCTTTTCTGAATATGCGCGCGCACCAAAACTACAGCCGTCACCGTTAGTACTGGAAGTCCTGATTGGTGAAATACTGGATTTGTATGCGGGGGAAAATCAGAAAATCAAATTATTCGTGCATGGCAAAGAATCAACACCAATGGTGGAGGCCGATGACGGTCGTATTCGTCAATTACTGCATAATCTGATTCGTAATGCTATCGAGTCACTGTCTGATACACCGCAGGGTAGAGTGGACATTCATTTACAGGAAGTGAAACACGCTTCGGAACACGTTGTGGAGATCAAAATTGAAGATAATGGCCCAGGGATTCCTCCTGATATGCTGGAAAACCTGTTTGAGCCCTATGTCACCAATAAACCAAAGGGCAGCGGTTTGGGATTGGCCGTGGTTAAGCGTATTGTCGAAGAACATAACGGTATTCTGTACGCAGAAAACCGAACAAAAGGTGGCGCACGAATCGTGATACGTTTGCCAGCCTTAAAAAGCGATATAACACCCGCCGCAGAAACGCGACAGACACAAAATAGCGGGTAATAAACTCTTGCATCATAAAGATAAAGCAAAATAATGAAACCTTATATTTTAGTGGTGGATGATGAACCGGATATCTGCACATTGGTAAAAGATATTCTGGAAGATGAAGGTTATGCCGTCGCCATTGCAGAAAATGGTGAAGCGGCACGGCATTTGGTGCGTCAAAAAACCCCCGACATGATTTTGCTGGATATCTGGATGCCTGACATTGACGGCATTACCCTGTTAAAAGAATTTTCCAGTGACCTGACCATGACTGCACCGGTCATTATGATGTCCGGCCATGGCAATGTGGAAACCGCAGTAGAAGCTACTCGTCTGGGCGCGAAGGATTTTATTGAAAAACCACTGTCGTTAGCCAAATTATTGCACACTGTTGAACATACCCTGATGGAGGCAAAACAAAATACGCCGAACAACCTGCAATGCGTGCCATTACAACCCGTGCCGCCAGTCGGTAAAACGGTGCAAATTCAATTGTTGCGTGAACAACTGGAAAAACTGGCACATCATTCGGGAACCGTGCTGTTTTATGGTGAACCCGGCAGCGGGAAAACATTCAGTGCCGAATATATTCATGCGCGCTCTGCGCGACAAAACGGCCCGTTTATTGGTGTACATACCCGGCAATTTCACGATGGTCAGGGTGATGTATTGTTGTTTGGTAAAGAAGAAGGCGCCGATATTCAGCCCGGATTTCTCGAACAGGCACAAGGTGGCACGCTGTTTCTGGACGATGTCGCCGAGCTGGATGCCGACATACAGGATAGCCTGTTTGCTGTTTTAAGCACGGGCAAATGGGTGCGCATGAATGGCAGCCAGCCCCTGACCCTGGATGCGCGCATTATTACCGCTACTCACTATGATCTGGAACAGGAAATCCGCGCTGGCCGTTTTCGTGAGGATTTATATCATCTACTGAATGTTGTGCCAGTGCATGTACCCGCCCTGCGGGAACATGTGGAAGATGTGACCGAATTATTGGTGTATTACGTTAATCTGCTGGTGGATAAAGAAGCCTTGCCTTATCGTAATTTTACGGTGGCAGCACAAAATCGCTTGCGTCACTATGAATGGCCGGGCAATATCCGCGAACTGGAAGGTTTAGTACGGCGTTTACTGGTGCTTGGACTGGAAACCGATATTGGACTGGATGAAGTGGAAGCCGCACTGGGTGCGGGTGCAGTATCATTTGGGAACATGGACCCGGCAAATTTTGATTTGCCTTTACGGCAGGCGCGTGAACAATTTGAAAAGGCCTATCTTGAATATCACTTACAACAGGCTGGTGGCAGCGTGGGCAAAGTGGCCCGGCTGGTGGGCATGGAACGAACAAACCTGTACCGCAAGCTGCGTACTCTGGGAATTGATACGCGACGAGCGGGCCGCTAAGCAAGTCAGGGATTTATGAAAATAATAATATTGGGTGCGGGTCAGGTAGGCACCTCGGTGGCAGAAGTGCTGGCCACCGAGGCAAGTGACATCACCGTGGTGGATATCGACGAAACCAAACTCGAAACCCTGCGCGACCGGTTGGATATTGGTACCGTAGTGGGCGAAGCCGCCCATCCTGAAGTGCTGGCACGCGCCGGCGCTGAAGATGCAGACATGATTTTAGCCGTGACTAACAGCGATGAAATCAACATGATCGCTTGTCAGGTAGCCTACACCCTGTTTCACACACCCACCAAAATTGCCCGGGTGCGCAGTGTTGGTTATTTATCCCACCCCCAGTTATTCACACAGGAAGCACTACCCGTGGACGTGCTCATCAGTCCTGAGCAACTGGTCACTGACTATGTGCAACGGCTGATTGAACATCCGGGCGCATTACAGGTGCTGGACTTTGCCGGCGGCAAAGTCCAGCTGGTGGCCGTGCGGGCCTATTATGGTGGCCCACTGGTGGGCCAGGCCTTAAAAACCCTGCGTGAACATATGCCGGGCATAGAAACACGGGTGGCCGCCATTTATCGTCGCGGTCACGCCATTGCCCCTGACGGTGACACGGTCATTGAAGCAGATGATGAAGTTTTTTTCATCGCGGCACGACGTCATATTCGTGTGGTAATGAAAGAATTACGACGCCTGGACCGCCCGGTCAAACGAGTCATTCTTGCCGGTGGCGGCAATATCGGCACACGTCTCGCCAAGGCGCTGGAATATAAATATCAGGTCAAACTGATTGACCACAATGCCGAACGCTCAAAGCGTATTTCTATCGACCTGGAAAAAACCATCGTGCTGCATGGCGACGCTGCTGATGAAGAACTGTTGATGGATGAAAATATCGAGCACACCGATGTGTTCTGTGCAGTTACCAACGATGACGAAGCCAACATTCTTTCCGCGATGCTCGCCAAACGTCTCGGCGCACAAAAAGTGATGGCGCTGATTAACCGTGCCGCTTATGTTGATCTGGTGCAAAGCGGTATTATTGATATCGCCATCTCGCCACAACAAGCCACCATCGGTAGTTTATTGACCCATGTGCGTCGTGGTGATGTTACCGCCGTGCATTCCCTGCGTCGAGGTGCGGCGGAGGCCATTGAGGCTGTGGCACATGGTGATGAAAAATCATCCAAAGTCGTTGGGCGTGCCATTGAAGACATCAAGTTACCCGTGGGTACAAATATCGGTGCTATTGTGCGGGATGACAAAGTGATCATTGCTCATCACGATAGCGTGATTGAAGCCAATGACCACGTCATTTTATTTGTCGTGGACAAAGAACGTATTCCGGATGTAGAGCGTTTGTTTCAGGTTGGAGTCACCTTTCTGTGAAAACAGAGAAAAGAATAAAGGAGAAAGGAAAAAATGACCTTGTTTCAATCTGACAGCCTGTATATTTCCGGCCTCTTTTCTTCTTTTCCCTTTTCCCTGTAACGCCAATGCAACGCGCTGTTATTCAACGCATCGTCGGGCTGTTGTTGATGGTCTTCAGTTTCACCACACTGCCACCTGCCGCAGTGGGTCTGTGGTACGGCGATGGTGCGGTTTATCCTTTCCTTGGTGCGTTTATTGCGACACTGACCATAGGGCTGGTGACGTGGTTTCCCGTGCGCAAGGTAAAAATGGAAGTGCGCTTACGTGGTGGGTTTATTATTGTCGCCGTATTCTGGCTGGTATTGGGTCTATCGGGTTCGTTGCCGTTCCTGTTGGCGGAAACCCCTCACATGTCATTGACGGATGCCGTATTTGAATCCATTTCAGCGTTAACAACCACGGGTGCGACCGTGCTGACGGGTATTGATGGTTTACCACATGCCATTCTGTTTTACCGGCAACAACTACAGTGGATGGGCGGCATGGGCATCATTGTGCTGGCCGTTGCTATTTTGCCCATGCTGGGCATCGGTGGCATGCAGCTGTATCGCGCTGAAACGCCAGGGCCGATGAAAGACAGCAAGCTCACGCCGCGTATCACGGAAACAGCCAAGGCATTGTGGTACATCTACCTGGGGTTAACCGTCAGCTGTGCTCTGGCCTATTGGCTAGCGGGCATGAGTGGTTTTGACGCCATTGCACACAGTTTTTCCACTATCGCCATTGGCGGTTTTTCCACGCATGATGCCAGCATCGGTTACTTTGACAGCATGCTTATCGAAATGGTGGCTGTCGTATTCATGCTGCTTGCGGGTATCAATTTCGCGTTACACTTTTTGGCCTGGCGTGGAATGAGCTTGAAGCCTTATTTGTATGACCCGGAAGTACGCACCTACTTTTTTGTTTTATCCGTCAGTGCTGTTATTACCACTGTTTATCTCTACCAGACGAAGACTTTTGATACTGTTGGCAATGCGCTTCACCATGGCATTTTTCAGGCGGTGTCCATTGGTACAACCAGTGGATTTACGACGACAGACTATTACAACTGGCCAGGGTTTTTGCCGGTATTATTATTGTTTACCAGCTTTATCGGTGGCTGTGCAGGCTCCACTGGCGGCGGACTCAAAGTGGTCCGGTTTTTGTTGCTGGTCAAACAGGGGTTGCGGGAAATCTTTCGGCTGATTCACCCCAATGCGCAGATTCCCGTTAAAATTGGTAACAAACCATTATCCGAGCGCGTCATCAATGCGGTGTGGGGGTTTTTTGCGCTATATATCGCATCATTCGCAGTAATGATGTTATTGATCATGATGACCGGGCTGGATCAGATCACGGCCTTCTCTGCTGTAGCGGCTTCAATGAACAATCTTGGCCCCGGCCTGGGTGACGTCGGTGCGCATTATGGTGATATCAATTCCACCGCCAAATGGATTTTGTGTTTTGCCATGTTGTTGGGGCGCTTGGAAATTTTCACTTTATTGGTGTTACTGACACCGGCTTTCTGGCGTAAATAACTTATTCCTGCGGGATGCGGTAAGCATCCATTTCCACTTCACGCAAGGCTTGCCCAAACATCACGATGCGCCCCTGATAACGCTCGGCACCATCACTGGTAAATTCAAAAAAATACAAACGGCATAACTGGATTTTACCCTGCGTATTGCGCCGGAACCATTGCCGTTTTCGTTCTACAGTATCGTCGAGAAATTGCACGCCAGCTTGTTGACAGGCATGTAATCCGGCATCCCGGGCAAGCTCTTGAGTGCGCACACTGTCCCACCAGTACACTATGCCCAGCCCCAGAGTGATCAGCCACAGAATATCGATCATCGTGGATTAACCTGGATTCCGCAGTTGGCCGCTTCGAGGATGTACTAACATGTTGATCAATAGCCTGTGTCGTGGTTTTGGCGGGTGTACTGGTTGAATGAGCCGCTACAACCTGTAGAGTGCGTTCAACTGCGAATTCCAGGATTAACGTTCTTGCCGGTTTTTGTGCGTGTATAAAAAATCACCGTGTTCAATAATGTGGAGGGGGAGGCTCGTTGACCTGTCCACCCATATCGCCGGTGTTGTTGTCTTGCAGTTGTCGTCGCAAGCGAGTGAGATCATCCTGTAATTTGCCAATCAGCCTGTGTTGCGCCAACAATACATCATTCATTTCTTCCAATGCCGCCTCTTGATGGGTAAGGCGAATTTCCAGGTCAGTTATTCTGTTTTCCATTGTGATCATATTCCGGTTAAAACTGGGTTAATCCGTTGAACCAATAGTGTTCGCCGGATTCGGCTAGAATGATCTTTCGCTATTGGCCGCCTGTGGTCAAGCGTGGGCCCATGATCCGCAAACAATATGTGAGAAAACAATGTCAATAAACCACGCACAGAAAAAGTGGAATAGCCGGTATGCGACCGCAGAGGGTAAACCCCGGGCAGCACCGGTTTTACGGGAAAACCGGCACCTGTTGCCGGCATCGGGTGATGCACTGGATCTGGCCTGTGGCCTGGGCGGCAACGCGCTGTTACTGGCGCAGGCAGGCCTGACGGTGCAAGCCTGGGATTTGTCATCGGTGGCAATTGATGCGTTGCGGTTGCGCACAGCGGCAGAGTGTTTGCCGGTGGAGGCTGTCGTGCGTGATGTGGACAACCAACCACCAATACCAACATCATTTGATGTGATTGTCGTCAGCTATTTTTTGCAACGGACTTTGGCTCCAGCGTTGTGTGCCGCGTTGCGGCCAGGTGGCTTGTTGTTTTATCAGACATTTGTAAAAAACAAGGTGTATCAACAAGGGCCGACGAATCCCGATTTTTTATTGGCCGAAAATGAATTGCTGACACTGTTTGCTCCGCTGCGACTGCGGGTGTATCACGAAATTGGTGCTCTGGGCGACATTACGCAAGGGCTGCGTAATGAAGCACTGTTCGTTGGACAAAAAGCCGAAAAACGATAAATCCCCCCAACGCTTTTAGCGCACTGTCTGGTTTTCGCCCTTGGTGGATTCCCAGTGCAGAATGCCTTCCACGGCATCTTCAGTCAGCTGCGGGGTGATGTGGGTGATAAAGGCATAAACGTAGTTGCGCAAGTGACGACCACGATGCACACAGACACAGCTGGTACTGGGACGAAACAGATGGCCGGCAGGCATTACAGCGAGATTGCTGTCTTCGCTATTATCCAGCGCGGTTTCGGCAATCAGCCCCACTCCCAATCCCAATCGGACATATTTTTTGATGATGTCAGAGTCCAGTGCGGTGAGCGCAATGTTGGTGAGCAGGCCTTCGTCAGTAAAGGCTTGATTGATAGCAGCGCGACCCGCAACTTCGTGGTCGTAAGTAATTAACGGGTATTTTGCCAGTGCGGACAGCGTCAGCTCGGGCTCCTGCGTCAACGGGTGTCCCGGAGGGGTGATGGCCGATAAACTCCATTCCCGATAGGGCAGCATCACCAGCTCTTTAGGCATGTTTTTACTGGCGGTGGTCACGGCGACATCGGCCGTGCGACTGAGCAGCATGTCATAAATTTGTTGTGTGTTTCCCTGATGGATACGCAGTTTTACATCGGGGTAGATCTCGGTGAATTTGGCAATAACTTTCGGCAGGGCGTGATAAGCCTGAGTGTGCGTGGTGGCAATCGATAATGTGCCTTTGCTGTCATCGTTTACCTGCTGAGCAACCTGGCGGATATTTTCAGCTTCGGTAAGAATACGCTCGGCCATCGTAATAATGCTTTCGCCTGCCTGGGTGACACCGGTCAGTCGTTTGCCATGACGCTCAAAAATCTGTGTATTTAATTCTTCTTCGAGCAGGCGAATCTGGGTGCTGATACCTGATTGGGCAGTGAACAGACGTTCGGCCGCCGTGGTAACATTTAACCCCCGCCTGGCAACTTCACAGATATACCGTAGTTGTTGCAGTTTCACCGCAAACACCCCTTATATTGATATAAGATAAAATTATACCCCGTTATATTTTTATACTATTTAAAGTCCGACCTATCTTTTTACCATAAAAATACACCAATGAGCATCTAAATATTGATAAATATTTCAAATATCATCAAAAAAGAATTGCAGGGTGATCTTTATCACATTTTCAGATCCTCAGGGTTCAGTATATCCGCTGATGGCCGTAAAGATGCTCGACCAACGCAGCACAAGACAAACAATCAACATTCACCACAACATTTAACCGGATTAGCAGGAGAGCTATGATGATTTTTGCATATAGCCACACACAGAATGTAGCACGTAGTACGCCAGGATTTTTTTGCAGGGCCGTTCTTGGTTTGTCATTAGGCATGACGGCTTTTAGTGTGCAGGCTGATTTATATGAAGATGGTTTGATGGCTTACGCCGTGGGCAATTATACCGAGGCGGGGCAGCATTTTATGGGTGCTGCGGATGCAGGCAATGACGGGGCGGAGCATATGTTGATGCGTCTGTTCGCGGAAAACAAACTCTATGCTGAGGATATACAGTCTGAAACCCTGAAGTGGACACGCAAGGCTGCCGAAAAAGGGGTTGTTCATGCACAGTTTTCGTTAGGTAATATCTATCTTTCAGAAGAGCAAAATGATGCACAACGTGCTGTTGAGTGGTACCGCAAAGCCGCAGAACAAGGTCACCCGGATGCTTATTATCAGCTCGGCGTTGTGCTTGCCAAGGGCGCAAAAGGTGTAAGCGCTAACACACAGGAAAGCCGTCGC
This sequence comes from Chromatiales bacterium, assembly GCA_026982555.1. Lineage (GTDB taxonomy): Bacteria > Pseudomonadota > Gammaproteobacteria > SZUA-152 > SZUA-152 > SZUA-152. The sequence continues at coordinate 66,120 of JALSGT010000036.1, read as the reverse complement.
CTCTATCAGATCGCTGCTTCTGAGTTTGATGTATATGCGCAAAAAGGTAACGCTGATGCGCAATATAAGCTGGCAGGCATGTATCAGCAGGGGCTGGGTATGAAAACCAACATGGTGCTAGCCTTGAAGTGGATGGAAAAATCGGCTTTGCAAGGTCATACACTGGCACAGTTGAGCCTGGGTCGTTTATATGCCGAAGGCACCAGTGTGCCGCGCGATATCCGTCAAGCACAGTATTGGCTGAGCCTGGCTGCGGCACAGGGTTCGCAGGATGCCGTTGTGGCACTGAATAAGCTCACGGCGGATGAGGATACGAAGGTTGCTTTGGCGATGTAATGCAAACGGGCATCAATAAAAAACTGCGGCCATCATGGTCGCGGTTTTTTATTGGGCGAAGAATAGAGAAGGTTTGGAAGCCTATGCACTTCTTAACTGCCCGTGAGCAGCGCACGCGCATCGCCGATTTGCGTCTGCACACTGGTTATTGTGGGTACAATAATGTCCTGCTCAAGTCCGGTTAGTTCCCAGGCAATATCGTGGATACGTGGCGCATTATCCAGTTCGTGCGTGTTCAATTCGACCAGAGCGGCAATACTGTTAGCAATATGTACAATGGCGGTTTCCACACGGTTTTGTGTGGCTTGTGCCGGGTCATGGTGATAGGCAATGCATACTTGCAGGCTAGCGGGCAACGACCAGTTGCTCGCCAGTTCGCTGCCGATTTCCGCATGATCAAAACCGATGATTTCCCGCTCGGCTTCCTGGGATTCCAGTTCATCCGGGCTATCGAGACAGGCTTCAAGGGTTTGGCGCGAAAGATCCGGCAAGGTGCGGTACAACACCAGTTGGCCAATATCATGTAACAGACCCGCAACGAACACGGCCTCGCGTTGATGTTTGAGACACTCTGAAGCGAGAGTGCGTGCGCACAGGGCGCAAAGAATACTATGCTCCCAGAAGTTTTCCATCGACATCAGTTCGTTGGGAATACCCTCAAAAGACTTGCACGCGGACGTTGCCAGGGCAAGACTGCGTACTTGCTGGGTACCGAGCACGGTAACGGCGCGTGACACCGTATCGATTTGTGTAGACAGCCCGTACAACGGGCTGTTGGCAACCCGTAACAGACGGGCGGTGAGCGCAACGTCCTGGGTAATAACATGTGCAATATCATCCGTACTACTGCCGGGGTCATCCACCAGCTCGTTAAGCCTCACATAGGCTGCTGGCAGTGAAATCAGCTGTTCAACATTGCTCAGTAAATCCTGAATCTTTTCATTCATAGTCGGTATCTATCGGGTTGCCTGATTAATTTAGGATTAAAAATATTAATCGCTGTTGTTTTCTGTGTCGGCAGCATTGGGGAAATCTGTTGCATATTTCTGAATCCATTCCACGGCAGCCTGTTCACCGCTGAGCTGACGTCCCTCTTTGTCGAAAACTTCCTGTTTATACTGTTCAATATGGCAAATTTGCTCAACCATACGCGCCCGAAAAGAATCATTTTCATCCAGAAACTGGATGCCAATTTCGAAGGTATTTTGCAGGGGGTGGCACCAGGTGACTTTGCCAATAGCCTGAAATACGGGGGATACCAATGGGATCTTGATGCGGATAGTGGTACCTGGTTTCAGCGTGACCGTGGAATGAAAGGCAAGCCCGCCCTGGCTGACATTTTTAAGATAGTCACCACCATCGGTGACCAGCTCTTCCAGTTGAAAATCAACAGGGATACTTGAAGGATGTCGGATAAAGCTGCGCATAATTTGCTTTGCTCTCAGGTTTTCCAGAAAACGCGCTGACCGTGGTTAACACCGTCTATATATGCGCTATCCTTCATGGAAAATAGCCGGATGCCCGTTTGTATTCAAGGTAATAATGCACAACCCGCCTGTCTGTTTATGAGTGACGTGGTTGTTTTTAAATCTTGTGACCATAGCGGCCAGAAATACGCCTGCTATAGTGCTGACACACGCTTAAATGGAATAAAATTTACCCATGCACCCATTAAAACACCTTAAAAACCCTCGACTTTCCCATTTGATCAGCATGCTGGCGGCGTTATTAATGGGGGGTATATTTTCCAGTACACAGGCGAAAGAATCACAAGCCGTGGTACTCATGTATCACCATTTCGGTGTGGATAAATACCCATCAACCAATATTCAACTGGCGCAATTTGATGCCCATCTGAATTATCTGGCACAGGCGGGATATCAGGTCTGGCCATTGGCAAAGGTGGTGGATTATGTGCGCCGACAAAAGCCTTTTCCTGATCGTGTGGTAGCCATCACCATTGATGATGCTTATCAATCAGTGTTTGACGAAGCTTATCCACGGCTGCGTGAACGTGGCTGGCCATTTACTGTTTTTGTCGCCACTGATGGTATTGACCAACACTTTTCGGCCTACATGAATTGGCAGCAGATGCGTGAAATGCAACAGTATGGTGCCAGTTTTGAAAATCACTCAGCAACACATGATTATCTGATTCGACGCCGGACAGAGGAAACAATCGACCAATGGTACAAGCGCGTAGAGAATGATATTGGCCGTGCCCAGCAACGCATTACAGCAGAGCTGGGCAAAGCACCCGCATTTTTTGCTTATCCCTACGGTGAATATAACGAAAGACTGGCGGAGCTGGTAACCAAGATGAGGTTGGTGGCTTTTGGTCAGCAGTCCGGGCCCGTTGGTTTGGGTGCAGATTTGCGTGCTTTGCCACGTTTCCCTATGGCAGAGCGTTTTGCTGCTTTACCTGACTTTAAACAAAAGCTGCAAAGTCTTGCCTTTCCTGTCGTGGCAGTACGACCGTGGGAGCCAATGGTTACGGCACAAGAAGCCCCTCGAATGACTGTTGAACTGGCAAAAAGTGACGCACGACTGGATCAGCTATCGTGTTTTTTATCAGGCCAGGGCGCAATGACCGTTGAATGGCTGAATCGAAAAATGCGGCATTTTTCAGTGCAGGCACCAACGCCCTTGCCGCGTGGCCGCAGTCGCTATAACTGCACTGCACCCTCATCCAGGCCAGGGCGCTATTTCTGGTTTAGTCATTTATGGATTGTGCCCTGATCAGAAAACTGCACGCTATTCAGGCTCATCAAAGCGGCGCGCGATAAGATCTTCCAGTGCATCCAGTGCTTTTATTTCATCCGCACCTTCAGCAATCAACTCCAGCTCCGTACCTTTGGCGGCGGCCAGCATCATTACTCCGAGAATACTCTTGCCATTCACCTCGGTACTGTTTTTAATCAGTTTGATATCACTGCCAAATTGACTGGCAAGCGCGACCAGTTTGGCGGCAGCGCGGGCGTGCAAGCCAAGCTTGTTGATAATGGTAACGGGACGATGGATCATCGTTCGAGAGACTCCTGTATTCCGTCAAGCTTCATTGCAATCAGGCAATAACATAACACCTTGACGCCCACCATCCACAGCGCGTTCGGCCATTTCAACAAGTGACAGCTCGGGATAGTTGAGCACTCGAATCAGCATGGACAGGTTGAGACCAGCGACAACCATTACATGGTTGAGGCGAACAAGTTGACAGGCAATATTCGAGGGTGTTGCACCACAGAGGTCCGTGAGGACTAATACGCCGTCACCACTATCCAGCTCAATAACCATTTTTTCAGCACGTTTGGCCAGCGTGTCCAGATCGTCATCCAATGGCACGCTCAGCACGCGGGTTGCCAGCGGGCAAACGCTCAGTGTTTTGACACTGATATCCAGCATCGTATAACCAAGAGATTCGTGGCTCACCAAAAGTACACCGATGGTCATGACAGACGCTCAGTCAAGGTAAGTCACGATGACGAATGATAACGTTATCGCGTTGTTGCTGAAAATACCGGCCAAGACGCTCGGTTAAATATACCGAACGGTGTTGACCACCTGTGCAGCCGATGGCAATGGTCAAGTAACTGCGATTATCGGCTTCAAAACAAGGAATCCAGTTGGTCATCATCTTTTGTATCTGTATAAAAAAATCTTCCACCAGTTCCTGACCTGCAAGAAAATCTGCAACGGGCTGGTCCCGACCGGTCAATGCGCGTAATTTATTTTCCCAGTGCGGGTTGGGCAGGCAACGCGCATCGAAAACAAAATCGGCATCCACTGCCATGCCATGTTTAAAACCAAAGGACTCAAATAAAATTGACAACCCGACTTGCTGTTCACCTCGTATGCGGTCACGAATCAGGTCACGAAGCTGATGCACATTACTTCGGGTGGTATCGGTAAACAGATCAGCACGATCAATAACAGGTTGCAGCAGGCGTCGCTCATAATGTATGGCTTCCTGCAAAGGAATTTCTTCTCCACTCAAGGGGTGCTTGCGGCGGGTTTCACTAAACCGTTTGAATAACACTTCATCAGCAGCATCAAGAAAAATCACTTCGCAATCCACACCCGCATCTTTCAGTGTATCGAGAATTTCCGGGAAACGACTGAGATCCAGCGGTGGATTACGGGCGTCAATACCCACGGCGGCCAACTCACCCAGCTGTCCGGGAAAGGCGTTCATTTTTACAGCAAAATCCGGCAACAAACCTACCGGTAAATTGTCGATGCAATAATAGCCTTGGTCTTCCAGCACATGCAGTGCTGTGGATTTTCCGGAGCCAGAGACACCGCTGATAACAACAAGTTTCATAATGTGTGATGTGCTTTAATCTAAGATTGTGTTAAGTGTCTGTTTGTTAAGGAGGTGTGACAAAATAATGTGGATGGACAAACAAGATATCCACGTTATTTTGTCATACCATCCTATGATGGAGTCGTTTTCGCCTGAATCAATTCGCGCTGTCGCTGACTGAAGGCTTCGGCGGCATTGTACCCTTTGCGTAATAAAATATGATCTCGCACTGCGGCTTCCACCAACACGGCAAGGTTGCGCCCGGAGGCAACGGGCAGCGTGGCTTCGGGAATTTCGATATCCAGAATCGTGCGTTTGCGATAACTGCCTTTCAAGCGATCTACTTTATGCAGGTCTTCTGCAGCCAGTCGTTGCAGATGCACAATCAAACGCAGGTCTTTGTTAAATTTGATCGCACTGTCACCGTACATGGCCCGGATATTCAGGATACCCAGACCGCGCACCTCGATAAAATCCCGTAAGACTTCAGGGCAGCGGCCACGTACGGTATCGGGCCCCATTCGTGAAAACTCCGGGGCATCATCCGCAATCAGCCGATGATTACGGGATATCAACTCCAATGCCAGTTCACTCTTGCCAACACTGCTTTCCCCGGTAAGCAATACACCCATACCATGCACCTCCAGAAATACGCCGTGTACTACTGTTTTTTCTGCCAGCTCATCATCGAGATAATGGCGCAGGCTGCTCATCAGTTTTGTACTGCCAAGACTGGACAGCAATAAGGGTGTATCGGTTTTTTCACAAAAATCACATAAATCATCCGGGGCGGATTGCTGTTCAGCAATCACGACTGCTGCCGGTTCACCTGCGCATAATTGTTCAATCAGCTGGTGGCGTGATACAGCATCAAGCTTGTTAATATAATCAAGTTCTATCGGCCCCAGTAGTTGTAACCGATTGGGATGAATGACATTGAGATAGCCAATCAACGAATGACCTGAGGTATCTGCGCTATATCTTAATGTTCGCTGCTCGCCACCGCGCCCGGCAAGCCACTGCAAGCCCAGCCGTTGTTGATAACGCTGAAACAAAAGATTGACGGTAACAGTGTCGTTCATAGGCTGGGGGTACAAATTCCAGTTATTCGATACAGATCAGTGATTCCGATCCCAGTCAATCAGGGAATCATAAAGTGACTGACTGTTAGCCGCTGCCCGCAATTTTTCACGTAATTCGTTATCACTGAACATTTCGGCTAAACGCGCCAACAGTTGCAGGTGCTCTTCGGTGGAGTCTTCAGGCACCAGTAATGCAAACATGAGATTAACTGATTGACGATCAAAGGCATCACAGTCAATACCATCAGCCAATTGCACAAAGGCGCCAATAGTTTCTGTGCTGTTTTTGAGCCGTCCGTGCGGTATGGCAACACCATGATCAATGGCTGTGGTGCCCAGGCGTTCACGGGCAATTAGGCTATTAAAGATATCGTGTGCATCCAGCGTATCCGGTGAGCGCGTCACAAAAAGCTCGCTAAGTGTTTCCAGCGCACGTTTTTTGCTGGCAACAGGCACCTGCGTCGCAATACGCTCGGGAGTAATAATGTCAGAAAGTTGCATAGTGATATCGTGATAACAAATAAAAATAGGATTAAAAAGTAATGGGTTTAATAGCGTGCGCGGGAGTTTTCGCTCCCACACACAATGCCATTGTTGCACAGTTTCCTGGATTATTCCTGCGAAGCCTCTTCCTGCAATGAAGCCTGCAACGCAGAACTGCTGCCGCGATGGTGATTAGAGCGTTTTTCTTTGTGTTTTTTCACTTGACGATCAAGCTTGTCGATTAATGCATCGATGGCTGTGTACATATTTTCATCTTCAGCGGCCGCAAAAAGATTGGCGCCGTTAATATGAATCGTAGCCTCCGCTTTTTGACGCTGCTTCTCCACGCTGAGAATAGCATGAACATTGGTCACCGTATCGATATGTCGCTCCAGTTTGGCCAGTTTGGTAGTAATATAGTCACGAAGCGAATCGGTAATTTCAAGATGTTGACCGGTAACATTAACTTGCATAATTAACTCCTTTAGTTGTATCCAACGTCCATTCGGCGGCTATTTTTTGTTAGCTATGGCGGTTAAACAAGCCGTTTACGTTCATTGGATGGTGCGATGGACATTGCTTCACGGTATTTTGCCACCGTGCGACGTGCCACATTGATACCCTGATCACCCAGCAAACCTGCCAACTTATTATCACTCAATGGTTTGCCTGGCTTTTCAGCGGCAATCAATTTTTTCAAAATTGCGCGAATGGCGGTGGCTGAACATTCACCGCCCGCCGCCGTTCCCACATGACTCGAAAAGAAAAACTTCAGTTCAAATATACCCCGGGGGGTGTGCATATATTTTTTTGTAGTCACCCGGGAAATGGTTGATTCATGCATTTCAACAATTTCTGCAATATCATGCATCACCATAGGTTTCATGGCTTCTTCGCCATGATCAAAAAAGCCGCGTTGACGCTCAACAATGGTTGTTGCTACTTTCAATAATGTTTCGTTACGGCTGCGCAGGCTTTTAATAAACCAGCGTGCCTCCTGTAAATTATTTTTCAAAAAAGTGGCGTCTTTGCTGTTATTACGTTGTGCCATTTTTGCGTAAAGGCTGTTGATGCCGATTTTCGGCGTAATGTCCGGGTTCAACTCCACGCGCCACTGGCCTTTTATCTTTTTCACAAAAACATCGGGAATAATATATTCAGGCTGACTGCCCGTGATATGCCCGCCAGGTCGTGGATTGAGGCTTTGCACCAGCTGAATGACGTGCTGCATTTGTGTTTCGGTCAATTTCATGCGGCGCATAATCAGTGGATATTCACGTTTGGCCAGGGCATCAAAATGCTCTTTGAGTAACACTTTTGCTTCAGCCAGCCAGGGCGTTTCCGCATCGTAATATTTCAGTTGAATCAGCATACATTCGCGCAGATCACGGGCGGCAATACCCGGCGGGTCAAAATCCTGCACGCGGTGTAATACTGCTTCTACTTCATCCAATTCAATATCGTTACCTTCGGACAGGGATTGATGCAGCTCTTCCAGCGATGTACTGAGGTAACCATCATCATCAATGGCGTCAATAATGGTTGTGGCAATGGCCTGATCGGTCTCGCTGCAAGGGGAAAGATTCAACTGCCATAATAAATGATCTTGCAGGCTTTCGCTGCGGCTATCCGCTTGTTCGTAACTTAAGTTCTCGCTGTCATTGTTCCGCGAAACAGCACTGTAGGAATCGACGTAGGTATCGCTGTAGGAGTCTTCCCATTCACTGTCAGTGGGTAGATCGTTGGGGATTTCCTGTTCCTGTTTGTCCACAGCACGGTCAGCTACATCAATGCTTTCACTGTCTTCACCCTGGCTTTCACTACGGCTTTCACCGCCACTGTTATCAGTGGCCATACCCGTTTCGCCATCACTTCGCTCACCACTGTCGCTTTCACGGCGTTCCGCAGCGGCCTCCTCTGTAATCTCAAGCATCGGATTGGATTCAAGTGCTTCCTGAATCTCCGTTTGCAGCTCCAGCGTAGAGAGCTGTAACAAGCGGATAGCCTGTTGCAACTGGGGAGTCATGGTCAGGTGCTGACCCAGTTTAAGCTGTAAGGTTTGCTTCATTGATATGTGAGTCGGGCCTTGGTCACAAAGTCGCCTCTCCTAAAGGGGAACGATCTTTTTGCCTGTTATTTATTGTCAGTTTACTCCAAACCCCGGGATGTTGAAGACTTGGCAGGTATTTATTTTTTATATCTTCAATAGACGTTGTTATATATCAAAGTTTAAAGTCCTGTCCCAGATAAACGTCCCTGACGTGAGAATCTTTAAGCACGTCCTCCGGAACACCCTGAGCGATCACTTCACCAGCATTCATAATGTAGGCACGGTGGCAAATCCCAAGGGTTTCTCTTACATTATGGTCAGTAATCAGCACGCCGATGTTGCGCTCGGTTAAGTGGCTGATTATACGCTGAATATCCAGCACAGAAATGGGGTCAACACCGGCAAAAGGTTCGTCTAACAAGATGAACTTGGGCTCAGTGGCCAATGCGCGGGCAATTTCCACCCGTCGGCGCTCCCCCCCCGAGAGACTCATACCCGGCGAATCACGAATGTGACTGATGTGCAGCTCACCCAGCAGTTCGTCCAGCTTGCATTGCTGCTGCTGTCGCGTCAGCTCGGCGCGGGTCTGCAATATGGCCAATAAATTATCTGCAACACTGAGTTTGCGAAACACTGAGGCTTCTTGCGGCAGGTAACCGATGCCCAAACGGGCCCGTGCATGCAACGGATAATGGGTGACATCATGATCATTGAGGAGAATCTGACCATGATCACAAGCCACCAGACCGACGATCATGTAAAAGCAGGTGGTTTTACCTGCGCCGTTGGGGCCCAGCAGGCCCACCACTTCGCCACTGCCTACGGTGACGGAGACTTTTTTTACCACCTGCCGTGATTGATATTGCTTGGCAAGGTTGATGGCGACCAAATCGCTCATGGCTGGGAATCCGTTTTTTTAGGGCGCGGCTGCAAGGTAACAGTCACCCTTTGCTGCTCACCTGTCTTGCTGGCCGCACCTGCATTGGCCAGTACTCGCTCAGCATCGGGGTCATATTGAATGCGATTACCGCTAAAACGATTGCCGCCCTGCCAGAACTGTGCTTTGTCCAGCAGTAACACCTGTTTGCTGTTCGCATTGTATTCCATGCGCTGACTGCTGCCTTTCACGATTTTTCCGTCCGCCCGTTCTTGCAAATAATGTGCTGGCTGACCCTGTGCGGTAATACGCTGCAATTCTCCCTCTTTGCTATACACCACCACTTTATCGGCACGCATCTCAATGCCGCCCTGGCGTACTATCACATGGCCGGTGTAAGTCATTACTCCCAGTGCTTCGTCAATCTCTGCCCGATCAGCCTCAATATGAACAGGCTGTTGGCTGTCATCGTTACCGGCTAATACCAGTGTGCTGAACACACAGCTTATCAGCAGCAACAGGAGTTTAAGGCGCATAAACCCCCCGTACCTGCGACAATAGCTGTACCTGCCCCTTGCGGAAATACACTTGCAGACCCACTGCTTTCAAGGTGTCTTCATTTTGCACGATGGTGGCTGCCTGATCCGTTTCTGCATAATCATCCGCAGGCCGCACGCGCACATCGCGGGTACGAATCTGTAAATTGGCCGACGCCGCCTCATCAGGGTAGCGTTGGATGGTCACTGAGCCATCCAGAAAAATCTGTTCGTTGCCATTTTCTGCGCGACCGGTTTCCGCCGCTGCCGTCCAGCGCTGGCCATCAGGCTGGAAAGCGGTAAATTGTGGTTGAGTAAACTCGCTGCGATCATCATCGGCGTAGTGTGCCATATGTATGGCCCGGAGTTGATATTGCGGCCGCCCCTGTTCGTCTAAAACCTGTGTGGTGAAATTTTCCATGAACGAGTCCGGCACATCCTGAGTTTGAGGTGTCACTACTGCGCCCTTGTCCGGCTGCTTTTGAAACAGCCACACACTGAGCCCGGCGACAAGCACAACCAGCAGGGGGGCGAAGGATTTCCACAAACGCTGAAACAACGTTCAATACCTGGATTCTGCAAGTGATTGTGCTTGCGCAGTGAACGATATTGACTTGTAGGGCAATCGACAACGCTGAGCGTAATCCTGCTTGTGATTGCCGAAAATTTTCATACCGCTGTACGGATTAAACCTGAATTCCGCCGTTGACCGCTTCGAGGATGTATTAACATTTTGCAAATAGTCTATTTAGTGGTTTTGGTGCATTCGCTTGTTGAGTCGCTACGACCTGTATAGCACGTTGCCTTTTTGCGTCTGGCCGCGTTGCGCCTCGCCAGCCACAAAATTCAACGCACGCCACAGGCCGTTCAACGGCGGATTTTAGGTTAAAAGCCTGTGTCGAGTACAAGCGCCTGCAGGAATCCGGCAATATTTGATCCGGCAAACAACCTACTGCAAATAATACTGCATGGCGGCATCCAGTGTTCCCTGCGCCTCCATAATCAGCTCGCAGAGATCACGCGCAGCCCCCTGTCCGCCATTGTGAGGGGCTTGCCAATGCGCGTGCTTGCTTACCAGGGCATGGGCATCGTTAGTGGCTGCGGCTAACCCCACACGCAGCATAATCGGTAAATCCACCACATCATCACCCATGTACGCCACCTGCTCTGCGTCGAGCCCCAGCTTGGCAATAAGTTCTTCGAAGGCGGGCAGTTTTTCCAGCTTGCCCTGATAAACATGCTTGATGCCAAGGTTGGCCATGCGGTGTTCCACCACTTTTGATGTGCGACCGGTGATGATGCCCACCGCCACACCACTGTTTTGCAGCATTTTCATACCGTGACCATCACGGGAGTGAAAGGCTTTGTATTCCTGTCCATCATCACCGAAAATCAACCGACCATCGGTCAGCACGCCGTCTACGTCAAAGATCAGCAGTTTGATTTGGGCCGCGCGGGCGAGAATATCTTTCATATAATTCCTGGGTTTGGTTCCTGGCTTTTCAGAGGAGGGTTTTATCAAACCACTCCCGCACGCAGCAAGTCATGCATATTCAGCGCGCCAACGGGTCGCTGCTGTTCATCCACGACCATTAGTGAATTAATTTTGTACTGCTCCATCAAGCTCAGTGTTTCCACCGCCAACTGCCGGGGTCGCACCGTTTTGCAATTGCGCGTCATCACCTCGGCAATGCCGGTTTGATGAACATTAACTTCGCCATGATCCAGCACCCGGCGCAGATCACCGTCGGTAAAAATACCTGCCAGCCTGCCACCCGCATCAACAATACCGGTCATCCCCAAACCTTTTTGCGTCATTTCCAGCAATGCTTCACTAAGGCTGGCGGTATTGCTCACACAGGGAATGCTATCGTTGCCGTGCATAATATCTTCCACATGCAGCAATAAACGTCGCCCCAGTGAACCGCCGGGATGCGACAAGGCAAAATCATCCGCAGTAAACCCACGCTGTTCCAGCAGTGATACCGCCAGCGCATCGCCCATCACCAGTGCCGCTGTGGTACTGGAGGTGGGAGCCAGTCCCAATGGGCACGCTTCTTTTTCCACGCTGACATCAAGATGGGCATCGGCGGCCTCAGCCAGAGTGGAATCAATCTTGCCGGTAAGCGCGATGAGCGGGGCTCCCAGGCGTTTGATCAGCGGCAGAATGGTGAGGATTTCAGTGGTTTCGCCAGAGTTGGACAACGCCAGCACCACATCATTGCTAGTGATCATGCCCATATCGCCGTGACTGGCTTCACCCGGGTGTACAAAAAAAGCGGGGCTGCCGGTGCTGGCCAGCGTAGCAGCAATTTTTTCACCAATATGGCCTGACTTACCCATACCCAGCACCACAATACGGCCTTCGCAGTCGTACATGAAACGGCATGCATGCACAAAATCAGGGCCAATGCGACCGGCGAGGTCAGCTATCGCTTTGGCTTCAATATCGATGACCGCAAGGGCCATTTGTTCAAGTTTAACGGGACTCATCATTTTTTGATTATTCTGTTTAACCTGGGTGCTAAATTTATCAGCCCAGGCCCGTCATGCCCAGCCACGTCATGTAACCGACAAAACAGGCCAGCAACAAGCCGCCTTCAAGACGATTGATGCGGCCCGGCCCTCTGAAGCCATAGGCCATCAGGAATAACACGAAGGTTAATCCTAGCACGACGGGAAAATCACGTTGCAACACTGCCGGCTCCAATACGCTGGGGGCAATTAATCCCGGCAAAGCCAGTACCGCCAGCAAGTTGAACATATTAGAACCAATGATATTACCCACGGCCATATCGTCTTCACCTTTGAGAGCGCTCATTACCGAGGCAGCCAGTTCTGGCAGGCTGGTGCCGATGGCGATAATGGTCAGACCAATCACTAAGTCACTCACGCCCAGATCCTGGGCAATATTCACCGCACCCCACACCAACAGCCTGGAACTCAGCACCAAAGCCACCAGGCCCAGAACAGCCCAGAATACCGCCTGTCCGGTACTTAAACTGGTGGGGACTTCTCTTTCAAACTCACCGGTCAACGGGTCCGCCAGCGATGCTGTTGCCGGGGTACCAGAAGGCACAGATTGTGAGCGTTTGCCCAACCAGATCATCCAGAAAATCAACAAGGCCGTAGACCCCAGCAGGATAGCGCCATCGAGCACACCCAATTCACCATCAAGCATCAAGGCACCTGCCAGCAAGGTCGCTGCAAACAGCACTGGGAATTCGCGACGCAAAATGCCGGAATCCACTGTTAGCGGCATAATCAGTGCTGTTACCCCCAAAACCAGCGCAATATTGGCGATGTTGGAGCCCAGTGCATTACCGATCCCCATTCCGGGATTACCACTGCTGGCGGCCATACCGGAAACCAGCATTTCGGGTGCCGAGGTGCCAAAACCCATGATAGTCATGCCGATAATCAGTGGCGACACACCCAGGTTACGCGCCAGCCCTGCCGCACCAAGCACAAAACGTTCAGCACTCCATACCAAAAAAACCAAACCAGCAATCACAGCCAACCACGACATCCACATCTATTTAAAAACCTCCACTTACGGCACTGACAATGGACTCCGCAGATCCTTCCGCAAACCAGTAATGCAACACCAGTCCGGCAAAAATCACAGCACCAAACCAATGATTATTGAGAAAAGCCTTGAAACAACCTTCAGGACTGCGGTCACGAATCAGCCATTGTTGATACACACCCAATCCTGTCGCTGCCAACAGACCCAGAAAATAAAATACACCCAGTTCCAGCTTGTTGCCGATGATCCACAAAGTAAGGAGCAACATCACCTGAATGCTGCCAATAATCATGCGGTCAGCATCACCAAATAAAATCGCCGTGGATTTAACTCCGATTTTCAAATCGTCCTCGATATCCACCATGGCATACATGCTGTCATACGCCGTGGCCCATAATACGGTGGCAATAAGCAGCAACCACGCCACCAGTGGTACTTCGCCAGTTTGTGCTGCAAATGTCATGGGAATAGCCCAGCCAAAAGCCAGTCCCAAAAACACCTGCGGCAGATATGTATGGCGTTTCGTAAAGGGATAAATTGCCACCAGCACTGCACCGACCAGCGACAAAGCAATGGTGAGCCCGTTCGTCGTCAATACCAGCATAAAAGCAACCAGACATAACACCACAAACAGTATCAATGCTTCCCGGGGCGTTACTTTACCCGCCGCAATGGGGCGGCTTTTGGTACGCGCAACACGCGGGTCAAATTCACGGTCGGCGTAGTCATTAATCACACAACCCGCCGCACGCAACAGCACCACACCCAGCACAAACACCAGCGTCACTCCCGTATCCGGGTTGCCCTGTCCCGCCATCCACAACGCCCACGCGGTCGGCCACAGCAACAGGTAAGTGCCAATGGGACGGTGCAAACGCATCAATAACGCATACTGGTAACTGCGATCCTTAATGCGCTCCCAGCTCAGGTCCGATATTACGGTTGGTATGTTCATGGGCAGATACTGTAGCCGACTAATTCTGATGCCGGCAGATGGCGGAGAGAAAAATTTCACTCACCAGCAATGGATGCTGGTTAAGAAAAAAAACTGACCGCCGCCCCCAGATATTCGTCGGCAATTGCGACAAACCTGTTGTGGCGCGCGTAAACAGTGGCTGATCTGACGACAACCGCGTAACTTCAATGCCACTGCGCACCATAGAGCGGTCCGCGAACAACACCGCACCCAATGGTTTTTTGCCCAGCCGTGACAGACGGCGGCGGGGTCCGGTCAAGGTGCGCACCGGAATCACCGTGCGAGCAAACACCCATGGCTGATCATCACATAACAAACGCACTTCACGCACAAAACAGCGCTCATGTGGCAATGCGCCCAGCGCCTGTGCCTCATTCAACATGGGTCGCTGCCAGTGTTGCTCAGCAGGCTCGACACGAAACTGACCCCGGCATGTCTGCTGCAAACGACGGGTCAACGAAGTGGAATCCAGCAACCACGCCAGCAGCTCAGGCGGTGCGCCATGGCGGGCAACAGGTGACCACGCCTGCCAGCGGGGCTCAAATCGGTGTTTGCCTAAAGGTAGGTTGGTCACGAGAATATTACTGATGCGTCCGATTTAAATGAGAGCGGATTGTACCGCAAGTTGCGGGCGGGGTCGTTCGGGGATTTTTATTTCCACACATATTTTGTGCGGGTCAGGATTCCGGGGAGACCAGCTTATTGAATGCCTGAGCGGCGACTGACTTTTGCTGACAGACAGATAACGTTATTTTTTGGTAATCAGTGAATCACTGATGTCACCCGCCCAGCGAATCGATGCCAGGTAGGCTGTACGCAAAGTGCCACCGTCATAGTGTGTGTTGCTCAGATCGTTCCATTGACCACGCTCATAACTTAATACCAGTGACAGCAGCTGCCCCAGCTCACCGGTTTTATCCAATAGCGCATAATGCAGTGTATCGGATAGCGGCAAGGTATCCAGAATTTCATCCAGTGGTTTATTAATGAAGGCATCCAATACTGAGAATAGACCCACGGTGAAAGCGTTTTCAGCAGATACAGGTGTGCCCGTGGACAGTATTTCGCACATGTGCGCACGAATCAGTGCTGTGAGAATCAGTTCGTAGGGCTTGTCATCAATACTGGACATGGCCAGGATCGCTACCCAGGTTTTGATGGTATTAAGACCCAACAAACTGATAGCCTGCTGTATGGACTCAACTTTTCGTCCAACACTGACATGCGCGGAATTGATATAACGCAAAATCCGGTATGACAGAGAAACATCCTGTGCCACCAATGTTTGTAATTCACCGAAATCCAGTTCAGGATTCTGCAACTTGGTCAACAATTGCATGATGGCCATGCGGCTTGTCAGTGTACGTGCGCCTTTAACAATTTTCGGCTTGCAAAAAAAGTATCCCTGAAAATAATCAAAACCCAACGCTTTGCAATATTCGTACTCTTCGGGGGTTTCAACTTTTTCTGCCAGTAAACGTACACCGGTTGGGCGAAGTTTTTTGACCTGTTCGGTTAATGCACTTCCCGGCAAAGTGAACAGATCAAATTTGATGATATCTGCCAGCTCTACCAATGTCCGTTTGCTCTCATCACAAATAAAATCGTCGAGAACGATGACGTGGCCCGCAGCTTTCAGTTTTTTCAGACCGGTAATCACGGCTTCCGTGGGTTCGATGTCTTCCAATACCTCCAGCACCAGATTGTCCTGAGCCAACGATGGCGGCAGGCCTTCCACAATGTAACGCTCCGTGAGATTGATAAAGGCCAGTGATTGTCCTACCAGTTCAGGCAGGCCGACCTCCATCAGCGCATTGATCAGCACCTGGGAAGTCGCGTCGTCGCCATCCACCACGTCAGCGTAATTGTTTTCACTGGAACGATACAGCAGTTCGTAGGCATACACATACAATTTGCGATCATAGATGGGTTGGCGGGCAATGAAAAAATCGGACACGGTGGCAATCCTTGCAAGTGGTCACTGGCATAGGCCAGGTGCTCGTTTAATACCGGTGGTATCGGCAGGCACCAAAGGGGCTTTAGGTTGTTGCCTGTGTTTAAAGAGCGGTTTTTTTAGCCTCTTAACCTCGCAACGGTGTCCGTTCGCCGTTTTGCCGATAATTCAGATAATCCGCAAGAATCAACGCATGATCAAAAGCCAGAGGTGAAGGCAGATCTTCAGGCAAAAACACCTGCACGTTCGCGGCATCATCAGCAGCCTGGGGTTCGCCACTGGCCTCAGCGGTATATACGGCACAAACGGTGTGACCACGCGGGTCACGGGTTGGCTCCGAGTAACATCCCAACAAAGTGATGAGTTTTACCGGCAGTGAGATTTCTTCCGCTGCTTCCCGCACGGCAGCCTGCTCCAGACTTTCACCCACATCAACGAAACCACCGGGTAGTGCCCAGCCGTGTGGCGGGTTTTTACGCTCGATGAGCAATATGGGCCGACCAGGCTGGTCGATGAGCTCGATAATAATATCGACGGTCAGTTTGGGCGTTTCTGGCGCAGGCATCGGCTGATTATCCGCAACCGTAAATACTAATACAATAGCAGGGCTGCCAGCCCCAAAAAGGCCAGGAAGCCAATGACATCCGTGACCGTGGTCAGCAACACACCACCCGCCAGCGCAGGGTCAATACCAACACGCTTGAGCATCAACGGAATGGTCGCCCCGGCCATGGCAGCAACAATCAGGTTAATCAGCATTGCAGCGGCGATAATGCCGCCTAACTGTGCATCACCAAACCAGGCCATAACAATACCGCCGACAATCAGCGCCCAAATCACCCCATTGAGCCCGCCGACCAGCAGCTCCTTGTTAAACAGCCGTCGCGCGTTGGAACGACTGATTTGCCCCAGCGCCATACCACGAATGACTAACGTCAGAGTCTGGTTACCCGCGATACCACCCATGCTGGCAACAATGGGCATGAGAATGGCCAGTGCCACCATTTTCTCCAGGGTGGCATCGAACTGGCCAATGACCCATGATGCCAGCAAAGCGGTGAGTAGATTCACACCCAGCCAGACAGCCCGGCGTTGTGAGCTGGTGGCCACGGGTGCAAACATGTCGTCCTCTTCCGAAAGACCCGCCATGCTCATCAACGAATGCTCGGCTTCATCACGAATCACATCCACCACATCATCGATGGTAATACGACCCAGAAGCCGACCTTCTTCGTCCACCACGGGTGCAGACACCAGATTACGTTTTTCAAACAGGCTGGCGACTTCCTGCTCCGGCAAAGTGGCAAGAATCGCCTCCCGTTCACGATCCATATGTTCTGCAACCAGCGTATCGGGATTTTTGATCAGCAGAGTTGTCAGTGGCAACAGCCCGAGATATTTATTTTCGCGATTGGTCACGATGAGCTGATCGGTCATTTCCGGAATTTCACCAATGCGGCGCAGGTAACGCAGGACAACATCGAGACTGATATCTGCACGCACAGTGATGGTGTCGATATTCATCAGCCCGCCAGCCGTGTCTTCCGGATAAGACATCACTGCTTCCAGGCGCTCGCGGTGCTGGGCGTCCATAGCTTCCAACACCTGATCCGTCACCGCATCAGGAAAATCGCTGAGAATATCGGCGAGATCATCCGTTTCCAGCCCTTCGGCAGCAGCCAGCAACTCGCTGTTGTCCATGTCACGAATCAGTCGCTCACGCACATCATCGTTGACTTGCAACAACACGTCGCCTTCCTGCTCGGCTGAAACCAGCTCCCATATTGCATCACGCTGCTCATGCGGTAGAGCTTCCAGTAAATGAGCAATTTCTGCCGGATGCAACTCGTGCAATTCGCGTTTCACGCGGGCAAGCGTGCCATCACGGAGCAAATCCGTGAATGCCTGCAATCGTTTGGTGCGGTGCTCGTGTTCTTTATTTGAATTGGGCATGGCAGTCCGCCGGTAACAACATGATGGCATTCTACCTCATGCCAGGAATGCCGGGAGCTTGTTGGGTGTATGTCTCTTCCGGGAAAAAACTACTTCAGTTGTTTTTCCAGTTCAGCCACCCTTGCTTCCAGCGCCTCCAGTTTTTCGCGACTACGCTGCAATACCGCGCTTTGCACTTCAAATTCGTCGCGGGTTACCAACTCCATTTTGGCTAGTGCAGCTTGCAAGGCTGCCCGCAGGTTTTTTTCCATATCCTGTTGCATGGTCTGAAAACCAGCAGGCAGTTTGTCCAACACGCCGCGAGCCAGTTCATCCAGTTTTTTAGGGTCTAAACGATTCTCAAACATCTTGTTGATCTCCTTCATGATTGTCTCAACAAATGCGTCGCATCTGTCACGCCTCACATCCTGCAAATGATCGTGCTCACAAGATTTAGGTCACATATTACCTTAACGAGATAAGACGGGTGCTGACCAGTGGCTCACCACGCAACTCCCAATGTAGCCTATTTTGCATGCCCAAAAAATGTCTGCACCAATATAGCGCTCAATGATGGTGCGCACCTTTGTCGATTTCCTCATTTTGGTGCGGGGCAGCATCAGCTGAACCTGTAAAATTATCATAACTTACTGAAAAAAATACCATTACGTATCTTGGCACAGTCGATGCTACAGGTGATTGGAGATTTTCCAATCCATTAACACACTCTTAATTTGGGGAGAAAATATGAAAAAAATAATGAGATCAAATAAACCCAGGCGACTCTTTCGGACTGCAACTTCGCAGTAAGCAGTAGCAATCATCAGTAATATCGCGCTTTGCAACACTGCCGAGCACCGGTGCATATTTTAGGAGGGAGTTTTCCCATGAAACTAGTCACAGCAATTATCAAGCCTTTCAAGCTGGACGACGTGCGTGAGGCCTTGTCAGAAATAGGGGTTCAAGGCATCACTGTCACCGAAGTAAAAGGTTTCGGACGCCAAAAAGGTCATACCGAACTCTATCGTGGTGCGGAATATGTCGTGGATTTTTTGCCTAAAGTAAAACTTGAACTGGCCATTGCCGCTGATCTTCTGGATCAGGTTATCGAGGCAATCAGCACAGCCGCCAATACCGGGAAAATCGGTGACGGCAAAATTTTCGTTGCTCCGCTGGAGCAGGTGGTTCGTATTCGTACCGGTGAAACCGGCACTGAAGCACTCTAAAACGGGGAGCACATAATAATGGAAGCTAATATTTTTCATTTGCAGTACGCCATGGACACCTTCTATTTTCTGGTGTGTGGTGCCTTGGTCATGTGGATGGCAGCAGGATTTGCCATGCTGGAAGCGGGCTTGGTCCGTTCAAAAAACACCACGGAAATTCTCACCAAAAACGTTGTATTGTTTGCCATCGCCTGCACTATGTATCTGGCTATCGGCTACGACATCATGTATGACGGCGGTATGTTCCTGGCCAACATCGTACTGGACGGGGCTGAAAATACAGACGCCATGGTTGGCGCGGTATTAAAAGAATCCGCCGAAGCCGGTTTTGATGGAGGTGCCGTGTATTCCAATGCATCTGACTTCTTCTTCCAGGTGGTTTTTGTGGCAACCGCCATGTCCATCGTTTCCGGTGCCGTTGCAGAACGCATGAAACTTTGGGCATTCATGTTGTTTGCGGTAGTGATGACCGGCTTCATCTACCCCATGGAAGGCAGCTGGACCTGGGGTGGCAATTCTGTGTTTGGCATGTATAACCTGGGCGATGATTTCGGGTTTTCCGATTTTGCCGGTTCCGGCATTGTGCATATGGCAGGTGCAGCTGCGGCTTTAGCCGGCGTACTGGTATTGGGTGCTCGTAAGGGCAAATACGGCAAAGACGGCTCGGTTAACGCAATCCCGGGTGCCAATCTCCCCCTGGCAACGCTGGGCACATTCATTTTGTGGATGGGCTGGTTCGGCTTCAACGGTGGTTCCGTGCTCAAACTGGGCGATATTGCCAATGCCAACTCGGTGGCCATGGTGTTTCTGAACACGAATGCCGCTGCTGCGGGTGGCGTGATCGTTGCGCTGATTGTGGCCAAACTGCTGTTCGGCAAGGCTGATTTAACCATGACGCTTAATGGCGCGTTAGCGGGTTTGGTGGCAATTACTGCTGAGCCGTCCACACCCTCTGCTTTGGAAGCCACTCTGATTGGTGGTTTCGGTGGACTGCTGGTGGTATTCGCCATCATTGGCCTGGACAAGCTGAAGATTGATGATCCCGTGGGTGCCATTTCAGTGCATGGCGTCGTTGGTATATGGGGTCTGTTGGCCGTACCACTTACCAACGACGGTGCCAGCTTCGGCGGCCAAATCGTAGGCATGCTTACCATTCTGATCTGGGTATTCGTGGCCAGCTACATAACCTGGATAATCATCAAAATGATCATGGGTGTGCGCGTCACGGAAGAAGAGGAGTATGAGGGAGTCGATCTTACCGAGTGTGGTATGGAGGCTTATCCCGAATTCACCAACAAATAGCTTAAACCTAGGTTAAACAACACAACAATAAGTCTGTCCGCAAACAGACAACGTCAAGCGCCCTTCGCCGGGCGCTTTTTTTGCAGACATTTTTGGAGGAATAATATTGAGTTTTACATCAAAACTTTTCATTGTTATTTTTCCATCCATTGCACGCCGAAATAGTTTCCATGGCGTCTCATCGAAAAACCCCCAGGATATCTGCAATGCTAACGATGGATATATTGTTACGGGACAATAAAAAAACAGGTGGATACGTAACAGTACATGCAAAATATTAGGGTCAAATGTCAGTTGCGTGTTTTGAGATTCAGGCCTAAATCCCAACCGCTATGAGTGTATTTATGTTTTTTTGAAAACGCTGGGTGATCAACGACCTGCTAAAGTCTGCACTTGAAGCGCCGTTAAATTTACAGGCTTCCTGTTCCACGCTATGCTCCCTGCAACGTCCACCCTCGATGAGGTTATGCATGAAACATCTGATTACCCTGACAACTGTTTTCCTGTTATGCCTGTCACCTCTGAGTTTTGCCAATAAAATCTACAAATGGACAGACAGTGAAGGTAATACCCATTACGGTGAACGCCCCCCCAGTCAACAGGCCACACAAATCACGGTGCCCAAAGGCCCGGCCCGCACACAGGCTCCCCAACCGGTCAATCAACAGGATGCTACCAATAAGCTGCTGGATGCCTTTGCCAAAGAACGCAAAGATAAAAAAGAGGCTGCAAACAAGGCCGCAGCAGAAAAAGAACGTCGGGATGAAAATTGTTCCCGTGCGAAACGTCGTGTCATCAGCCTGAAACTTGGCGGTCGCCAGTACGAAATCACCGATCAGGGAGAACGCCGCTTTCTCAGTGATGCAGACATTCAGGCACGCTTACTTGAAGCACAAAAAGTCGCTGATCAATGGTGCAAATAAAAACACTAGAAATTCAACGGAAAATAGCGGTACAACAAAGGCTATTCAATAGCAAGCCGCCCCAGCGGCAATTTTACCAACCACGCCATCAGCCGTTTCCGTACGCACGAACTCTGATACACTCATTCTGCCAACCACCCGATATATAACCAAAAGCCCGGGACACAACACCGGCTAGAAACCCCAAAATAAGATAGTAAAGGAGTCAGTCTCATGTTCGCCCCCTACCTTGTTTCCACTGGACGGATAACCCGTAATACGATGTTAGCGCTACTGACCGGGGTGGTCATAACATCCCCCAGTCTTGCAGCAATTGCGGAAAAAACAGCAAGCGAGATTGAAACAGCAACAGCACTAACGCCCGCAATAGCCAGCCCGGTAGCCGACAAAGCTGATCATGTTGCACGGGCCGTTTTCACCACCGCCATTGTTGACAGAGAACCAATCGACACACTGGACACGTTTTCGACAGATACCCGCCGGATTTTTTTCTTTACAGACCTGCGCGGGCTTGGCGGGCAAATTGTTACCCATCGCTGGGAACACAATGGTCAGGTCATGGCTGAGATCACCTTTAGAGTTGGTGCCGGAGCACGTTGGCGGGTTTATTCCAGCAAGAATCTGCTGCCTGAATGGACGGGCATATGGAAAGTAGTGGTAAACAACGAGAAAGGTGAAACCCTGCACACCAGCACATTTGAATACGTAACGGCAACAATACCTGCTCCAGAATAAACCTTACACCTGCCCGGACAACTACTGGCTGGAGGGTATCACATTATTTTCTATTGGCAACGCTTCTGTTGGTACTAACACATCCACACTGCCCGAAATTGTATTCTCCGGCTCTTCTGCGACAGTATCGCCTATGACAGCAGGAGCTGTTGTTCCGGCGGTGTTCACATCAACGTCAATCACCTTATCGACAATAGGTAAGCCATCCACCGACTCCACTGTGCTGATCTCATCTTCAATCACAACATCCGTTGTTTCGGTCTCTATCACTTCGGGCTCAATAGTTTCCGGTGCAGTTTCAGGTTCTATTGTCCCGGCAACAGCCTCTGGCGTATTCAATGCTTTCATCACATCATCAACCGTCTCCAGCGTGTTTTCTTCTATAGTTTCTTCCGCTTGTTTTTCTGCTGTTGCTGCTGGTTCTTCAGCCTGAATATTCGACATTGATGGTGCTTCCTCTAACACTTCAGCCACAGAAGATTCACTTATGGGGGACACCACCTCTACAGCAGGCGTCGCCACTGGTGCCACCACAGCCCTCGTTTCCACATTCGTTTTTTGAGCGGCTTCAGCCTTGATTGACTCCAGGCGTTCACGTAAACGCGCTATGGTCTCTTTGCTTTTGACATCCGCCAGGTCGTCGGAACGAGTAGATGCTTCAGGTTCAGGCTGACCTATTTCACCAATGCTTGAGGTTACTCTGTCGGTAAGCTCACCCAGTGTCTCTGTCCCTTGATTGACCACTGCTTTCAATCTTTCCGGCGCATCACCACCAGAAAGATAAAACCAACCCACTCCGGAAACGATCACCAAAAACAACGCCGCGCCTGCCATCCACCTCACACCTGGACCACGCTTCGACTTCCGTATTGTTACATCCTGCTGTGGTCGAATCGACCGATTGATTTCCTGCGTTTCAAACAATGATTTTTGCGTTGCCTGTTTGTCCTCCAAAACTATTGACGGGTTTTGTGTGGCAGCTTTCTGCCGCACTTTTTCCTCGGCAATTTTCTCTGCTTTTTGGTTGCGCTCGTTTTCAACACCCACGGAGTCCGCTGGTGAACCAACAGCATCTACATGCGGATCATCACGATAGCCCAGTGTTGCTTCCCAGATAAAATCATCTGATACCCATTGGCGTTTTTGTTCCTGTTTTTCGACCTTCATCACCTCCCGGGGATCAATCAGGTTTGACCGGTCTTTGGCACGTTCGGCAATCTCTTTTTCATCCACAATAATGGCATTTTCCACTTCGGCAATTTCTTCCGCCGCAGCTTCCAGCTCCATAAAATCATCCAGACTTTCTTCATTTTTACCAATTGCCTTCAGTGCTGCCTCTCTCGCTTCGCGGACCCGGCGTGCCTTATCAGCATCGGCTTTTTTGCGCTGTTGAATGGCGGCGGCCTTTTTTGCCTTGGCCTGTGCTGCCAATTTGATTTTGTTTTTATCCACCTCACGCCGCGCAGCGATAATGGAACGTTTGTGCTCCAGTTCAGCCTGTAAACGCGAGGTTTCCGCTTCCGCTTTCAGGCGTTTGATTTCTTCTTCTGCCTCCCAGCGCATTTTTTCGGCGACCTGTTGCGCTCGTACAGCCTCTTCCTTGGCAATGCGTGCAACATCTTCCATTTCCTGTTTGCGCAGCATGACTTCTGCGTTAGCCAAACGCTCCTGTTCAGCTAATACCTCGGCTTCTCTTTGTTGTTGAGCCTGTTGCTGTACAAGCGCTGCGGCAGCTTCACGTTTTTTACGCTCGGCATCCATGGCTGCCAGGTTGTTTTTCTGCGCCTCTTCTGCCTCAATCTTTTGTGCCGCCGCAAACAATCGTGCCTGTTTTTCCACTTGCTCGCGTGCTGCCGCCGCCTCGGCGCGCAACTGCGCCATTTCTTTTTCCATTTGCTGGCGGGCTGTTTCAGCCTCGCGGGCACGATTCGATTCTTCAGTTGCACGCCGTTCGGCTTCTTCTGCCTCGGCCTGACGACGGATGATTTCATTTTCGGCCCGTTGCCGTGCGGCATCAGCCTCTTCGGCACGGGCTGCTTCCTCCTCAGCACGACGGGCAATTTCTTCCAGCTGAGCCTGTTGCTGAGCCAGCTCTTCAGCTCGCAGGCTCGCCGCTGCGCGCTCTGCTTCGCTACGTGCAGCATCAGCGGCCAGGCGTGCCTGCGCCTCAGCGGCCAGACGTGTTTGCTCTGTTTCAGCTTCCAGGCGCTCCAGTTCATGCACCGCCTGTAAACGGGCTTCTTCAGCGGCCTGCGCACGCATGGTTTCGCGTTCTGCATCAGAGCGCGCCGCATCAGCAACCCGTTGCGCCTGTTCCTCCAACTGCATGCGCGCCACTTCAGCATCTACCTTCAACCGCTGAATTTCGGCTTCAGCCTGTAAGCGGGCTTCTTCAGCAGCCCGGGTTCGGCATGCCTCATCTTCCGCCCTTCTTGCCATTTCTTCCCGCTCAGCCTGCAAGCGTCCCATTTCCTGCGCACGTTGTGCAGCCATTTCGCGCTCTGCCTCACTGCGCGCTTGATCTGCTGCCATGCGTGCCTGTGCCTCAGCCTGAAGTCGTGCTTCATCTGCCAGTTTTGTCAGGCGCTCCACCTCGCTTTCTGCTGCCTGCGCACGCGCGGCTTCCGATTCAGCCTTTCTTACAGCATCCTCCAGTTCTTCCTGTTGTTCAGCCAGATCTTCCGCGCGTTGCCGGGCTGCATCACGTTCAGCTTCGGAACGTGCCTGGTCTGCGGCTAAACGGGCTTGTTCTTCCATTTCGCGCTGGGTTTCTTCGGCACGGGTGCGCATGCGCTCGGCTTCATCTTCAGCCTGTTGCCGTGCGGCTTCAGCCTGTTGCGCACGCATGGCTTCAATTTCGGCTTTTTGCAACGCGCTTTCAGCCTCTTGTTGATGACGACTGACTTCTTCAGCACGCTGCTGAGCCATTTTGCGTTCTGTTTCGGAGCGAGCTGCATCTGCAGCCAGTCTGGCTTGTTCTTCAACGCGCCGACGCGCCATTTCAGCTTCGGCCTTGAGACGAATAATTTCGTCTTCTGCCTCTTTTTTCGCAGTATCCGCTGATTGACGTGCCTGAGCTTCCATATCGCGACGTGCTTTGGCAGCATCCTGCTTGAGACGCTCAATCTCCTCCTCAGCTTTTTTCTGCGCCTGCATAGCCTGTTCGGCCCGCGCGGTTTCTGCTTCTGCCCGCTGCACGGCAGCTTCGCGCTCTGCCTGTTCAGCGGCCAGATCATCAGCCCGTTTTTGTGCCGCTGCTCGTTCCGCCTCACTGCGTGCGTGATCTGCTGCACGTCGCGCTTCGTCTTCGGCTTTTTTTCGTGCCGCTGCCGCCTCTTCTTTGAGCCTCGCCACTTCGGATAATGCTTGTTTGCGGGCGTTGTCTGCCGCCTGAGTGCGCTGCATTTCCTGTTGCACGCGCTGCTTGGCCTTACTCATCAGCGCTTCCACGCGACCGTCGCTTTCCACGCTGGTTGCAGCTTCGCCATGCAGACTGACAACGTTATCTTCTGGCTTCAGAGTCGGTACGTCTTGCGACTTTGCCGGTATGCTGGCTTGTGCAGGTGATTTGCTCACATTTTTTTCCAGCGCAGATGCCGAAACAGCATTCAGGCCATCACGCAATACAAAAGCATCCAGGCCATACTGGTTCAACAAAAATACAGCTGCCGCCGCACGACTGCCGCCGTCACTGAAAACAATGTATTTATGTAATTTGTTAAGCTTGCGCAGTTGCAAACGCATTTCAGCTAACTGGATATTGCGTGCGCCTGGCAGACTGCCCCGGGAGTATTCAGCCAGTTTGCGCACATCCAGCCATTGCACATCCGGGCCTGTCATGGCTTTGGCTTCATCAAACGACACATATTGCAGAATAGGGGCGACCAGCAGACTGATGAAATCCTCTTTTGACAGCCGCATCAGCGTACCGTCTTCCATCATGGTCACCGAGGCATTACGCTTGCCGTTGCTGATCAGCGCCTCTTCACCAAAACCTGTGCCTGGCGTCAAAATCGCCAGTTTCATCAGCGGCGCACCCGGAGCCACCCGGCGGGCAACTTTCGCCTTTCCTTTCGCAATAATGTAATAGTTGTCGTCATCGTCATCCTGATTGATCACGACGGTATTTGCGCGCACCTTGATTTCCTCCATACGCATAATCATGGTCTGGATGTTTTCGGCGCGCAGCTTGAGGAAGACCTTGGATTGCAGGAAACGACTCAGCCAGTCGGTATCATCTTCTTCCTCCACTGCCAGGCTGGATACTTCATAGGATTGTTGTTTTCCGCCCCAGTTGAGCAACATTTCAAGCAGGTCAGTATCGATGTTCAGCAGGGAAACCGGTGTCTTCGCAACAGCGGTAACGGTGTGTGGGGATACGGGGTCCAGCGGTTGGCGTGCCTGCTTGCTGTTGGCAACTAATTTCGTCGTTTTTCCTGAAGCATCAGTCAGCTCCAGTTTGCCAGCCACAAGATACAGGGTACGGTGATCCCGCTCACCCTGTTTGAAAATTGTTGCACCAGCCACCACCTGGGTCACTCGTGATTTACCACTGAGTTCAGCCAGCATATCAGGGGACAGGTCACACAGCGGCGACAACGATCTCAGCAACTTGTGATCCAGCAGTTGTTTGGCAGCGCTCATTTATTTAATCATCGGTTCTGGCAGGCTAAAAAGGCAGCAAAGTCAGCGACTTTCCCTGCAAAGTATAACGGCAGAGAAAGCGAAAGGTTTACAGCAAAAACCTCGGATTTACCGTGTAAAACTGGCCAACTCACCGTACCGTGACGAGTGTCACAGAGTGTCAGAAGCTGACCCTGAGGGTCAACTGTGAAAGCACATAAAAAGGACTTATTTAACCTTGAGCACAATCGGATCCATGGATTGTGCCCGCAGGCGGTTACGTACTATGTCCATTTTGCGCGCACTCTGGAAGGGGCCAACTCGCACCCTATACCAGGTCTGGCTGTCATTAATGGTGACGCGCTGAATATGAGACTCAATGTTATTTAATGCCAGCTGGGCCCGCATGCGGTCAGCATCTTCCATGCGGCGGAAAGAGCCCACTTGCAAATAATAAGCAATGGAATCCACAGTTTTGCGTTCGCGTTCCGTCGCTAATTCTTGTGGCGGAATAAATACCTCCATTTCCGGCAACAAATTATAAAAGTCAAAACGCGGTTTTTTGTCTGTTTGTTCCCTCGGTTCGTCATTAATTGTTGCTTGTTTGGGGGCAGGCTGACTTTTTTCCTCCACAGGTATTGGTGTTGTACGCTCACTGCCCGTTTGTAAATCATCTCTGAGATACACCAGCAGCGCGACCAACAAGCCAATCAACAAACCACCGAGCATCCACACCCAACCGGGCGTTGGCTTGGGAGGCTTGGCTTTGGATCTGGGCCTGGAAGTATTTTTGTAATCTTTGGCCATAACCGGGACAGTGCTTTACATGGTTTCCGGTGCCGACACGGCCAACAGCGCCAAACCGTTAGCAAGCACCTGCCGTGTCGCCTTAATCAAACACAGACGAGCATCACGTACGGCGGCATCATCTACCAAAAACTGGTGGGCGTTGTAATACGTGTGGAAATCATTGGCCAGCTCGCGCAGGAAATGCGCTAACTGATGCGGCTCATGATTCAGCGCCGCAGTCTCCACCACTTCCGGGTAGCGTGAAAGCCGCGTCAGCAAGGCTTGTTCATGTGTTTCGCTTAATACCGCCAAACTGGAAAGACCATTATCACTATTATGAGTCAGATTTTTTTCAGCCAGCTGGCGGAATACGCTACAAACTCGTGCGTGGGCATATTGAATGTAATACACCGGGTTGTCACTGCTCTGAGACTTGGCGAGATCGAGATCAAAATCCATGTGCTGTTCGCACTTGCGCATCACGTAGAAAAACCGTGCCGCATCGTCGCCCACTTCTTCGCGCAACTCACGTAAGGTAACAAACTCACCGGAGCGGGTAGACATCTGTGCCTTCTCGCCACCACGATATAAAATGGCAAACTGCACCAGCAGCACGTCGAGCTTACCGGCATCATCGCCCAACGCAGTGAGCGCAGCTTTAACACGCGGCACATAACCGTGATGATCTGCCCCCCACACGTCGATGACACGGTCAAAACCACGCTCCAGCTTTTGCATATGATACGCAATGTCTGACGCGAAATAGGTGGTTTGGCCGTTGTCACGCACCACTACGCGGTCTTTTTCGTCCCCAAAGTCAGTAGAACGAAACCACCATGCGCCGTCTTTCTCGTACAGATGACCGGCATCTTTGAGGCGTTCAATGGCACGGCCTACCGCACCCGACTCCGTAAGCGAACGTTCGGAAAACCATTCTTCGTAAACCACACCGAAATCTTCAAGGTCACGGCGAATGTCGTCAAGAATACTGTTGAGCCCGGCATCAAACACCGTGCGAAAGGCTGTATCACCCAACAACTCTTTAGCACGATTGATCACAGCATCGATATACTGCTCTTTGTCGCCGCCGTCACCCTCGTCAGCGGGCAGATTCGTCAACACAATTTGTGCAGCATGCCGAAAAGCATCACCGTGTTCACGCCGTAACATGGCCGCGATATCCCATACATAATCGCCTTTGTAGCCGTTAACGGGAAACGGCAATTCATCATTGGTATTTTCACCACACAGATTGAGATAACGCAGCCATACGCTGGCAGCAAGAATATCCATTTGCCGCCCGGCATCGTTGACGTAATATTCGCGATGCACCTTAAAACCCACCGCCGCCAGCAAATCTGCCACTGCCGCACCATAAGCTGCGCCACGACCGTGGCCTACATGCAACGGGCCAGTGGGGTTAGCAGAGACAAATTCCACCTGCACGGATTTGTCGTCACCAATAGCGGAACGCCCGTAGGCCTCGCCCGCTTCCAGCACCGCCTCCACTACCGCATAAGCTGCCGCATCAGTGAGTGTAAAATTAATAAAACCCGGCCCGGCGATTTCGATTTTTGCTACCTGATCCGCCGCTGGCAATGCAGCAACAATTTTTTCTGCCAGGTCACGGGGCTTGCAATGCGCCGGTTTAGCCAACATCAACGCAATATTGCAGGCGTAGTCACCGTGACTGGCATCGCGGGTGCGATCAATCTGGATATCCGGGGACAGATCCGCAGGCAACACGTCTTGAGATTTCAGTGTGTCGATAGCGGTTTGAATCAGAGAGGCAAGCTGTTGTTTCATGTTGACAGTCATGGCGGGGAAAACGCGGCATTATCGCTCGTGAGGCTTGCTCGGCACAAGGGAGAAATACCAAATCGACAACGCAGAATGAGTAACGGAGAATTGTTGTTTACCTGTTGCGCCACTGATCTGTGGTCCATCAGTGCATAAAGCGCCTTTTGCAAAAGCGCATTTGGTGCATGACGGCATCAGTATCGATTTCAACAATATCACTTGTCCTGATGACCGCATGAATAAAACCTGAGCATCTATTCCACCGGGTAAACCGCTGGTGTTTATGGGTGGAAAACCGCTGGATTAAGCATACCCGTTGTCGATAAGCTCACGCACAATCAGCCATCCCTGATCAACCATTAAACCAGCAGTATCATAAAGACGTTAAAATCGGGCAGATTTCGTGTGTCGAAATTCTTTACGATTATCGTTTCCGGCAATGCTATAAGCAGCTATCTTACTGTAAACAATACAAATAACTTATTTGGCATAGTGTATGCTTATTGCTCAAACAGAAGGAAAACTTATAGTTTCATTATCGAGGTAAGAAGTATCATGCTTAAACATTTAACCGCCGTCACACTTTTTGCAATAACATCACTTGGCCTGTCTTCACAGGCATCTGCCTCGTTGATTCTTGATTCATATGCATCTGGCACAGCGACACCCACCACAATTGGCGGTTACGCGATGACTGATTTTGCTGTCACCAATGGCATGGGCGGCAGCACAACAAATGTTATGTCTCCCATCAGTGGCTCTCTGAATTTTCTTGACCAAAACAACAACCCTTTGGGCATGAGTCGTCGTTTGGCTGATGATGTAAGCTGGTGGAACAATGGTGAAACCAGCGACTATGATATCTACACAACGAGTAATTATCTGATAACGATTTTACTTCCAGAAAATACCCGCGCTTTTTCTTTTAGCGTTGGTGCCAACCTGGGAAGCACAAACAACAACGCATGGCTTACTGCAACAGAGTCCAGCGGACTGGGGATCGACAATCAGTATTGGTTCAATGTTAACCGTGACAACACACCCGGTTTTGGTATTTACGCCAACAATAGTAATGGTAGCTGTTCTGCTATTACATCCGTTACGATTGATCCAGAGTATTGGGGAGTGGGTAACTTCTCGATCAACCAGGATCAATGCACAACCACCAGCGTACCGGAACCTTCATCTGTCGCGCTGCTGGCACTGGGATTGCTTGGCTTTAGTGTTTTCCGCCGTAAAAATAACGCATAAAACCATCGGCTTTGTCCGAATTTGATTGACGCAAAAACGCCACTCAACATGAGTGGCGTTTTTGCGTCGTAACCTGATTTTTTCTCTGTCTTGTAAAGCTTAACCCTAAATTCTGCAGTTGACCGCTTCGAGAATATATTCACATTTTGGCAAATAGCTTGTTGGGTGGTTTTGGCGTACTCACTTGTTAAATGAGTCGCTACAACCTGTATAGCACGCTGCCTTTTGCGCCTTGGAGAGAACATGAGGGAAGGGAGTGAAGCTGGGATATTACCGGTTTTTTGTTCCGCTCTCTTCAGTGCAGCGCAAAATGGCAGGGTGGAACAAATAGCAACTCACAAAAAACCGCCCATTCGGGCGGATTTTTGTCGGTTGTCAGATAAACGCTAAACAGTGCGTTTGCGACCCGCCATGGCCAACCCAATCAGACCTATACCAAATAGCCCCAGGACAGCGGGCTCAGATACGGAAGTAATGGTAATGCTGGTGCGAAACCATGCAGTCCGGTCAGCATTGGCAAAATTATTCGCCGTATAAATCCAGCTGGCATTTGTGCTGATCCCGGAAACCGGGCCACCGTTAACATTAGTCCAGATGTTAGCGCCGCCATTGAGTCCGTAGTCCGTGGCATTAGCCAGAAAAGTGCCGGTATTTCGGTCAAATACTTCCCAGCCGGATGAAGAGTAATTCGCGTTTCCATCCCAAAGAATTTCAGCCAGCAAGCCTGCGGGATTATAGGGTGATCTACTACCGACATTTCGTACTCGCCATGCAAAATAATAGGTGCCAGGACCAAGGTCGATAGTCAATGAATTGGGCTGCCTCCAATTCCGCCTGTCGCTTCCCAGGGGGCCGCCGTTTAGTGCATTCCAGCCGGTATTGCTTTGACAGCTGGCATCAGCACACAAACCGCCAACGCTGGCGATATTGTCTGCTGTCATGTTGATGGTAACTGGAATTGCATGTGCCGATGTTATAAAGCCACCCGCCAAAACCAGTGCCGCAGAAAACCCGTACAGATATTTTTTCATTACATTTTTAACCTCTAAAAATAATTTGTCTTAAATATCATTGCTGCATTGATGCCGAAGAAGCAGAAGCACATTTTACGCCACAAAAAATTATCATCATAAACAATGGCATACCGCCTTGCTCATTGCTTTCCAGCCTGGCATGTAAAATATTCCGGCACTCTGTTCCTGGGTTGCCAAATAACGCCATGACGGGTCTGTGTATAAACCATCCAGAACGAAAATTTCGTTCATCTAAAACATTTCCTGTGGATCCACGTCAATGGACCAACGCACCTTGCGACCCAGTTTGTCGAACTCTAATTGTTGCAGCCAAGGCTCCAGCAGATGGTGCAACGCTGCACGCTCAGAGGCTAGCAATAAGAGTTGCGCACGAATACGTCCGGCACGGCGTTCCATGGGTGCAGGTATGGGACCAAGCAATTGCACACTGCTTTCACCAAAATTCGCACCAAAGGCTGCTCCACGTTGTTCGGCAAGCTGGCGGGCATGCTTAAGAAATTGCAGCGGCAATTGACTGTCCACCGCTTCGGCGCGCAGCAAAGCCATGTAACTGTAGGGTGCAAGCTGTGTTTGTCGGCGTTCTTCCAGCGCGGCTTTTGCAAAGGCTGTGTATCCTTCGTGTAACAATGTTTGCAGCAATGGGTGGTCGGGGTGGTGAGTCTGGATCAGCACTTGTCCGGGTTTTTCCGCCCGCCCTGCACGACCGGCGACTTGCACCAGCAACTGCGCCATGCGCTCAGTGGCACGAAAATCGGCACTGAACAGTCCCTGGTCAATGTCCACGATACCCACCAAGGTAACATCTGGGAAATGGTGCCCTTTGGCAAGCATTTGTGTGCCCACAAGAATGCGCTTACTGCCGTCATGCACACTGTTTAACAGGCTTTGCATGGCACCTTTACGGCGCGTGGTGTCACGGTCGATGCGCACGATGCCGGTATCAGGAAACTGTTGTTTAAGTGCGGCCTCCAGCCGTTCGGTACCTGCTCCCACCGGCCGCAATTCATTGCTCTGGCAATCCGGGCAGCATGCATCAGCACGTCGTTCACTGCCACAGTGATGGCAGCGCAGGCGTGTATTACCATTAAACAAGGTCATGTTCGCATCACAACGCCGACATTTGGCCACCCAGCCACAATCGTGACATAACATGGCCGGCGCATAACCTCGCCGATTAAGAAACACCAGTACCTGTCCTCCGCTGTCGAGGTGCCGACGCAAAGCATTAATCAGCGCAGTGGACAGACCGTCGAACATCGGTTGTTTACGTACATCGAGTACAGCAATGTGCGGAGGTTGTGCGACACCGGCCCGTTCTGCCAGCACTGACCGGGAGTACCGCCCTTGATAGGTATTGTGCAAGGTTTCCAGTGACGGCGTAGCTGACCCCAGCACCACAGGCAGGCTTTCAATATGGGCACGCTTTACCGCTACGTCGCGCGCAGAATAGCGAAAACCTTCCTGCTGTTTGAACGAGGCATCATGTTCTTCATCAAGAATCATCAACCCCAGCCTGGCAAACGGTGTGAACACTGCTGAGCGGGTACCAATAACGATAGCGGCTTCCCCGCTGCGGGCCATCAGCCAGGTACGAAGACGTTCACGATTCGATAACCCTGAATGCAGCACCGCAATGGGCGCCGCGAAGCGTTGCTGGAAACGCGATACCAGTTGCGGTGTAAGACCAATCTCCGGCACCAGCACTAACACCTGCTGGTTTTGTAGCAACACGGATTCAATGAGTGCCAGATACACCTCGGTCTTGCCGCTGCCGGTAACACCGTCTACGAGATGCACGCCAAAGCTCCCCAGTTTTTCAGTAATGGCTGCAACGGCCTCAGTTTGAGCAATATTTAATTGAGGTGCTGTTGTCGATTCACCGGCAGGTAATGGCAACAAATGGGTACGTTCTGTCACGTCTACCCAGCCTTTGTCGATTAGTTTGCTCATCACAGACCGCCAGTTATTTTGTACGGCATTAATGTGCGATGCCGGCATGGCAGTATCCGGCGCATTGCTTAATAATTGCAGCAATGCGGCCTGCCGGGGGGCGCGACGCCGGATTTTCTCCAGTGCTGACGAATCCAGTGCGTGTCCATCATCTGTTAACTGCCAGACCGGTTCACCTTTCACTTCAGGTGTATCTCCCTGGCGTAACAGAGCTGGCAGAGCATTGCTCATTACTTCGCCTATAGGGTGCTGATAATAACTGCTTGCCCACATCAGCAGCTTCAGCAGTGGCTGTGACAACAGCGGCGTTACATCCAGCACTTCATTCACTCGTTTAAGGCGTGATTTGGGTACGTCCGTTTCATCGCTGATTGCCAACAATATAGCGATCACGGTAGTACGCCCAAACGGCACTCGCAGGCGTATGCCCGGCTGTAGTGTGTGCAAATCGCAAGCCGCCGGTGGAAGATAATCAAAACAGCGACGCAAAGGGGAGGGTATGGCGACCCGTAAAAAAATATTGGCTGTGGACATCCGCGCCACTTTAACAGACCTGGGCTGAACCTGGTCGTATGGCGGCTTTCCTTATACTTTCTGATCACAAACAAGTGCAACGCTAGCCATCAAGACTCACTGATATTGTCAGCATCTGGCGCTAACTGCTTGTCGTACAATCGCTTTCCCGGTTATCCACAAAACCTGTGGATAACTTTGTGGACAACTGCGGTAAAAAATCATTTCATGCTGTAATACCAGTGTCACATTTAAAATGGTCACTTTTTGACCACATTGTATTTTATATATTATTCAATGAGTTACAAGCTATCAACAACTTGCCGTCAAATTTGTTGCGACACATTACGGTTATTTTCACCCGGAAAAAATATTGTGTATAAACCCAAAAAGTCTTGACATTTTTTTCGCCTGATAGCACAAGGCTTGCGGCGGCGCGGGGTGTTTTTTGCATCCAGGCCACATCATTGCATACACAAAAAGGGCGGCGACCCGGTCTGCCCGGCAACGCAAGCCATATGACAACATTGCAGCCAAAAACAGTTTAGAATGCCCGCGCCATGAACGCACAAAAACGACAAGAAATATTCCAACGACTGCGGCAGCACATCCCTGAGCCCACTACTGAACTCCACTTTCACACACCGTTTGAGCTACTGGTGGCGGTGACCTTGTCTGCACAAGCTACGGACAAAGGTGTTAACAAGGCCACAAACAAACTCTTTCCGGTGGCTAATACCCCTGAGACCATTTTGGCTCTAGGGGAGGATGGCCTGAAGAAATACATCAAAACCATTGGTTTGTTTAACAGCAAAGCCAGACATATTATCAAGGCCTGTCAAATACTGATCGAACAGCACAACAGCGTGGTACCGGAGGACCGTGCTGCGCTGGAGGCATTGCCCGGGGTAGGGCGAAAAACCGCCAATGTGATCTTAAATACGGCCTTTGGCCATCCTACTATTGCCGTCGATACGCATATTTTCCGGGTGTCCAATCGCACTCGTATTGCACCGGGTAAAACCGTGCTGGAAGTGGAAAAAAAGCTACTGAAATTTGTGCCGGACGAGTTCAAGCTGGATGCGCATCACTGGCTGATTCTGCACGGGCGTTACACTTGTATTGCCCGCAAACCGCGTTGCGGCTCCTGCGTGATCGAAGATTTATGTGAATACAAGAAAAAGGTATACGAATAATGTTTGGACAGGATCGCAATCAACTTCGACAAATGTACTTCGACGCCTGGCGCAAACAGCAAGGTGGTGAACTGATGCAACCACTGGAAGCAATGATCGCCGAAGTGGTTGTACTGCATCCGGAATACCATGTCCTGCTGGAGCAGTGCGAAGATGCGCTGGACAAGGACTTTTTACCTGAAATGGGTGAAACCAACCCTTTTATGCACATGGGTATGCATATTGCAATTCGCGAACAACTGGCCACTGATCGACCAGATGGCATCGTACTGGCCTACCAAAAACTATTGCTGCGTTTGCAGGATATGCATGAGGTGGAGCATCAAATCATGGAATGTTTAGGAGAGTCATTGTGGGAGGCACAGCGAAATAATCGTGCGCCGGACGAATCACAATACCTACAGTGTGTGCAAAAACACGCTAACAAAAAATAATTATGTTACCGATGATTCATAAGGGGGGGGGTCAGGTGCCTTTTCTGGCGGCAATGCGCATGCGCAAAGCATTGAGTTTGATGAAACCCTCGGCATCCTGTTGATTATAGGCACCTTCGTCATCTTCGAAGGTGGCAATGTTAACATCGAACAAGCTGTCTGTGGCGGACTCACGACCTTCAACAATAACATTACCTTTGTATAACTTAAGCCGCACCCGGCCATTGACGGTTACCTGGGAGGCATTAATCATTTCCTGCAACATCCTGCGCTCCGGTGCCCACCAGTAGCCGTTATAAATCAGCGTGGCATAACGTGGCATCAGTTCGTCTTTCAGGTGTGCCACTTCACGATCCAGAGTAATGGACTCTATGGCACGATGCGCCTTGAGCATTACCGTACCGGCGGGAGTTTCGTAACAGCCCCGTGATTTCATGCCGACATAACGGTTTTCCACAATATCGTCCCGGCCAATGCCATTGGCTCCCGCGACTGTATTGAGATGAGCCATCACCTGCGCAGGGCTCATAGCTTGTCCGTCTATCGCAACGATATCACCGTTTTCAAAATCCAGCTCGATGACTGTCGCTGTATCCGGCGCATTTTCCGGTGATACCGTCCAGCGCCACATGTCTTCTTCCGGAGCAGCCCAGGGGTCTTCCAGCACGCCACCTTCATAGGAAATATGCAGCAGGTTGGCATCCATGGAATAAGGTGATTTTTTACCGCGTTTTTGTTCTACGGGAATACCATGGGCTTCGGCATAAGCCATCAGTTTTTCGCGTGAATTGAGATCCCATTCACGCCAGGGGGCGATAACCTGTACATCTGGTTTGAGGCCGTAATAACCCAACTCAAAACGGACTTGATCGTTGCCTTTGCCGGTAGCGCCATGAGACACCGCATCGGCATCGGTCTCATTGGCAATTTCAATCTGGCGCTTGGAAATCAGAGGGCGTGCTATGGACGTACCCAGCAAATATTCACCCTCGTAAATCGCGTTGGCGCGAAACATGGGAAAGACAAAATCGCGTGCATATTCCTCACGCAGGTCATCGATATAAATTTCTTTGACGCCTGCCGCCTGCGCTTTGGCCCGTGCTGGTTCGACTTCTTCGCCCTGACCAATATCGGCGGTGAAGGTCACCACCTCACAATCATATTCATCCTGCAACCATTTGAGAATGATGGAAGTGTCCAACCCGCCTGAATAGGCAAGAACGACTTTTTTGATGTTTGTTTTTGACATGACGGTAAACCTGACTCGATGTAATAAGATGGATGCAGCCCACCATTATAGGACAGTACCCGGTCAGTCACAAAAATACCGGTCTCTGTTTGGCAGGATGTAATATGATGTCACAAGCGCTTTGCCCACAAGCGGTATAAGCAGCCAACTGCAATAACAAACCATAATGCTACCCAAAAAAATTCAGGCAAGCCGGTTAGTTGTGCCAAACTGCTACCATCACCAAGATCACGGCCATCCAACAGATACAAGGGGCTGCGAATGGCATCCAGCATGACAAAAATGCCCACCAGCTGAATGAAAAACGTAACACTGAACCACAGTGATTTCACCAGGGGCAGGGTATACATCAGCAACAAAATCAGCAGAATGATAATGGTCGATATATCGCGCGCCCACAATATTAAAGTCACGCCCAGCATGATGACCATCGTGCCAACCACAAACCTGGCATGCTTCGGTGAAAGAGTATCTGCAACGCTGTATATAAGCAGCCCCCATAGCGCGCTGCCTGCATAGCCGGAGAAACTGATTAAAAAACGTGAACCACCACGGGTGGTGCAAACGCCGGAACCATCAAAAGACAAAATGATATTTTGAATCATGCCACCCGTTACGAGCGCTGCAAGCCCATGGCTTATTTCATGAAAAAACGTTTCACTCCATAAAAAAGGCAAATTGACAAACGGAAGGTAATCAATAACAAAGGCGATAACAATAAAAAGAAGCAGTCGCTGGCGTGATGTTAATGTCATATAACGGCTTTACGCACCCATGTCCTAATCCACTGTCATTAAGTTAAGCGTCCATTCTGGCTCCCATGCTCCGCGTGGGAACCCATACCGCGACAAAACGTCGGCACGATTGCACCCCCACGCAGGAGCATGGGGCCGAGAACCACTAACTGAATGGCGGTGATGTCTAAGCTCCAATGAGTCCGGCCAGCAATAAACCGACAACGATATAAATACTCCCTTCAATAACGCCAACAGCAATGTTTCTCTGCTCGCCCACTTCTTCACCGATATTAATGCGAGGTAATACCCCGTGGCGAATCACAATGGCGATCAGCGTTAACAACACAAACAACACCAAGGCAACCACAAACCACAGCATAAAAACGAACAGGAAAGCATCGGCGTCATATTCCACCGCAGTGAAGGCTGCGCTCACAGCAATGGCAATACCTATCCGGTAAGCACTGAAGCGAAGCGCTAAAGCGACATTATTTTCTTCAATGGCATCGTGTAGCTGTTTTCCTTTATGGCTATGACGTTTTTCATAAACTTTGACGCGGTACAGGGTTGCCAGCGCCATGATGATTTGTGAGGCAATAAAGCTGATGACGACAGCAAAAATGGCTGTTGTCATATCACCATCGACCCAGATCATGGCCCCTTTGATAATAATGGCCGTGGCGATCATGTTGCAGGCATCAATGATGCTGGCAGCGATGTTGCCTTTCATGATTTGATCGTGAATGGATAATCCGGGGAATGAGACGCGATCAAAGGCAATGCGTGTCAACCACATCAGTGTTATGCCAATGACACCAAAGGAAATCACCGTTAGCGCTTCATTGATCAGGTTGTAGCCAGCCTCACCGGAAACAACACCCATGAGCATAATACTGACGGCTACCATGGCTCCCGCCAATGATATGCCAAATGCTTTATTGTCATTATGTGAGATTTCTTTGGTGGCGGACACGTTACCGATCAAGCCGGCGAAAAAACGCATCGCACTGAGTAATGCCACGGCGATCAGGAAATCCACCAGATAATAAGAGGCCAAGCCTACGTCTACATTAACAAAATCCATGAACATTGTTTGTTTCCTTATTTGCCTGAGCGAAAGCTGCGCGAGCCTGAATAGGACGAACTTCGGCTACTGGAACCATACGAGCTATAGCGGGATGAGGATGATTTTGATGACGATTTTGACTGAGCACCTCCATAACTGGATGAGCGCTTGGCCGTCGTTGCATAACGGGCATTGGTTGCGGCACTGGGTTTGTTGTATCTGCTTGGATAGCGTTGGCTTAATTTTTTGTTTTTGGCAATATCCGTGTTTGAGCCCCAGCGGTCACGGCCATAATTTCCGTAATAGCTGTAATGGGGGCGTGACGACCATGAACCGTAATCATAACGATTCCCGCCAAATACGTTGTTAAACATGGAATACATGCCATACCAGGCCCAAAACGATTGCCCGCTGCTATTTTGTGTCCAGCTGCCATAGGCTGGATTGCCGACCAGCGCATTGGTTTGCTGGGCACTGGTCCGCTGTGAGGCAGGCACATTAATGACGGCCAGCTGGCCGTCGGATAATGCGGCAAGCGTATTGACTACATCTGCCAGACTGTTGTTGAATTCATAAACATCAGCAGCCGTATTAATTAATTGTAATTCCTGCAAGCCATTGGCGGCGGCTTCTGTACTGGTCGGTGTCAGGCTGACGGCTGCCAGTCTTTGGGTTAATGCGGTATAGGCTTTTCCCTGAGAGGTTGCTTCTTTTTTCAATAATGTGGCGATATCCGTGTAATCCGGCTTTTGCTGAATTATTGTGGTGGCGTACTTGTCGATTAACAAGGCATTGCTTAGCTCGCCTGCATCGAGTTGACTCTTTAAATATGCCAGACTGGATTGTGCGGCTTTATGGGCTTCACCCAGCTGTGCCTCAAAGCGATTGCCGCACGCTGATAACAAAATAACGATCAGCAGGAGCCCAAATGAATGAGTCAATATCCTTGATTTATTGGTCTGCATTGTTGACTCCTATGAAATCAATGCTTTTACATCGGCAGTGCTGTGCATACTAGCATCTTTACTGATGGTGATTAGTGCCTGTATATCCGGTTTTGTGCGGGCAGGGGGGTTGTATACCAGCTCCTGGCTATGGCGATCAACATAGGCCACCGCAATGCCCACATCATGTGTGACTAAGCGAGCGACTATATCACACCAGTCCATATCACTTATTTCCACATCGTAGCGCCGATACTCATCCCCCTCACCATTAAACATATTTTCGATGATGCGTTCTGACCCCGGGGTGTCAAAAGCGCGTACAATCATTTCAGGGTATGCGCGTATGGGTCGTATCACAATATCGGCTCCTGCATCTTCAAGCCGCTTGCGATTATTATCTTCAACACACTCTGCCAGAATGTTGGCATTGACATTCAAGTCTTTTAAACGATGTAAAATATCAAACGTTCTTCCATCGGAGCTTTCGTCGTTTTCATCTTTTGCCAGCACAATGACCTCACGGGCTTGTGCCACACAAACAGACATTAAATCCTGTGGATTGCTGGAGTTGCCACTGTAATGCACCACATTATCAAGCTGGGTAATAAAGTCGGGCAAGCCTTGCGGGAATTGTCGTGTTAACAGATAAATCGTCGTTTCTTTGTAGTGAGCGGTTGCTCTGAACTGTTGTATCAGGCGTTGCAGGTAACGCTCGCCAGAATATGTGGGTGTATTCAAAATAACGATATGCTGGTTCATGTCCCAACTCCAATGACCTTTGGTTTTTTGTTCACGCACAGCGAAACGATAATCAAAATAGTCGCCGACCACTTTGGCTAATATAAAAATACCGCCCAGATAAATCAGAAGAACAGTGGCAATGCGCCCTTGAGTGGTACCGGCCGACATGTCGCCATAGCCTACCGTAGTGGCTGTTGTGAGCGTCAGCCATGCGGCATCCCCCATGCTTAAGCCTTCATAATGCACCATAAAACCAATGTGCAAAATGAAGATAACCGTTAACAAAAAACACGACTTTCTGATCGACTGAATCAGTTCATGTTGTGCGCCGTGTTTCAGCTGGTTACGTTTTTTTATGAAATAACGCAGTATTGAATGCATAGGGTGAATTTTATTCGTTTTTAATCGCCATGGGCATAGTTCCCCGTAGCTTGCGACGGGGGTTTTTATTCAGCGAATGTACTCATTTAACCGATGCACGGTTAAACCAGAGGCTCATTTTTTTGTTGCGTTAACCAATTCCTCTTTGATTTTTTCACGAATTTTTTCTTTCATGTCAGCTGTTAGCTGGTAACGCTTGGCTAATATTTCATAATCTTCAGCCGACAGGCTGATGCTCAGCCTGGGGCGTATGGGCTTTTTTCGTGGCAAACCGACAATATCACGAATATAGTCTGACGGACTCAGGTTCTGCTCAATGGCTTTGATGCGTACCGCCTTGAATTGCTCCTGTTCCAATTCGAATATTACCTGAACGGCACGAATATTTTTGTCTGATTTTGTCCAGGCACTGGGAATATTTTTTTTTGCTGTCATATTAGGCAAGCCAATATTCTTCCACTTTATTCAATGCCAGATAGGCAATCAAATAGACATCGGTGCGACCACCGTCATACACTTCAATACGTACTGCATGGCATCGATCATCTGTGACCAGCAATTTATAATCAAATCCACCCCAGTCGGCATCGGTTAATGTTTCACTGCGGCAGTCTTTTTTGCTGCGATAGGCTTCGTTGGTACGCTCCTGAAAATACGAGTCACCCACAAACCCCTGTAGCTCACCCAGCTCCACGTTGGTGCGGCGCTGAAGACGATGATCTGTATTGTCCGGCTCATCAAAAATAGCAACAAACTGATCACGGCCAAAAAGCTCAAAGACCTTTTCGGGGAGGACGGATATAGCCAGTTCCAGAGGCCGGTCCGGGTTCACCGTGCTGACAGATAGCAATACACGTTGATCAGCCCCTTCCAGAGTGGAAACGGTTTTGCAGTTTTCGACGGCACTGATGTCATAAAACACCTGTTCAGACACTTTTAATGTCTGCCCGGATATCAGCGCTTGTTCCGAAAATTCCATTTTCAACATATCCCCTGGTTGTAAATCTTTTGGGGATTCAACGGTACGGGCGGGTGGTGACTTATCGCCACCACCCAATAATGATTTAAACAAACCCATGGCTAACTTTGCTCTTTCTGTTTTTTCAAGCGATCCAGAATCGATGAACCTGAGCTGCCCGAATCTACAATACCGGCATTTTTCAACTTGGCTTGCAGGTCATCACCGTTTTCATCAGCATGCAATTCCATTGCCGCAGCCGCCTGATCTTCACGCTTTTGCTGGCGCGCCTTGATGCGCTCCAATGAATCCGTTGCACTGTTCAGTGATGAATTTGAGCCTGAAAACTTGGCTGAAGCCAGATCATTGGCCTTTTGTACTTTTGCCGTTGTTTTAACCACCGACACTTCGCGATCCATGGCTTGAATATTACGCTCGCTTTGACGGATCATTTTTTTCAGGCTGACCACTTTGGTGTCATAACCATCACGTATGCCTTGCTGAATGGATAGTTCATGCTCAAATTCAGCAATCTTGTTCGCTATCTCCAATGCCAGGTTTTCATCACCCTTGTCCATCGCCTGAATCGCATAGCCTTCATGCTCTTTAATTTTCTCGCCAAGGTCTTTGACTTTTCGGTCAACACCCATTTTTTCAGCCATAATGGATGTCAGACCGGTTTTGGCGTCATGCAGTGCTTTCTTTGAGTCACGTATTTCCTGCTCCAAAATACGAATTGCCTGCGAATCAACAATGGCCTCACCCACTTCTGTTGCACCACCGCGCACAGCGGTCAATAACTTGTTAAATATACCCATGGCTTACGCAGCCTCCTTTAAATAATCTGATACTGCTTCAATGGCTTCTAATACATTGTCACTGAGCAGTTCTATTTCGTGTAATAACTCGTCAATACTGGCTTTGGGCGACAGCGCACCAAACATGATGTATTGATCACCAATTTTCGAAAATGCCGATAATGGAATCGATACATTCATCATTAACATGGCTTCCACCATGGCGGCCCGTTTGTCTGGATCAACCTGCTCGTCTCCAAACAAATAACTGATGCACAGTATCTGTCCTTCATCAGCGGTCATATAGATAGGGAACTCTTCCCGGTCTTCCAGTTTGATGCAGGCCACTTTATCGTCGGCATCAAACATTTCAACCGACAGGCTGACGCCATGGGATGTTTGATTGTCCGTCAAACCTTTCATCAATTGTTCTAACTTTTCAGTGCTCATATTTCCTCCGGTATTCAAGGGTAGGACATAATATGTCCCAGCGACATATTATGTCAATCATTTTTCAGCCACTTCTCAATTACTTTTCAATTACATAGATACCTTGCTGTTTTTCCCAATCGGCTTTGTGGTACTGATAAGCCACCTGGTTATTGATTCTATTCACTTTTATGTTCTTCAGCGGATCAAAAAAATGCCGGTTAAACTCAAATGCCGCCAATAAAACACCTTGAGTGGACCAGCCATCATTCACCTCCAGACCCTCTTTTTGCGCCAGCCTGGCCTTGGCAGAGACGCCATTTTTAGTGGCGATAGTCCACCCCCACTCACCAAAACTGGGCACGTTATGATGATATTGTTCCACATGCATGAAGCCCGCGTATTTCACCGTTTTGCCAATAGACAGGAAGGTATTTTTGGCATGATACGGTGAAGTGGATTGCACCACCATAGCACCATCTCCCGTCAATAATGTTTTAAGCTTGGCGTAAAAGCGGGCAGAGTATAATTTATTCAGATCCGGATGACTGGGGTCAGGCAAGTCCACAATGATGGCATCATACAAACGTTGCTGCTGAATAAGCTCATCCACTTTCAGAAAGGCATCACCAAAATGGGTTTGCACCCGTGGGTCATTGAACGCATGTTGGTTTAAATCCAACAATGCCTGATTAATGGTCTCGCCCTTGACCACACGCGGCGTGGTGAAAAATTCAACAACGGCGGCATCAATATCGATAAGATCAACCGATTGTGGCTGCCAGCGCAATACATCCCGTAGCGCAAGACCATCCCCGCCACCAATAATTAAAATGTTGTTGTGGCGGGCAGCTGCATGCATGACCGGCGCGACTAACATTGCGTGGTAAATAATTTCATCGTTACTGGCAAATTGGGAGCGACCGTTAATAAACATGGACACAATTTTGGGTTTGGCCGGATCCATTATGCGTTCGGTAATAGTGATATGCTGATATTGGGTGTTATAACTGAAAATGACTTTATCCTTGTAAAGCAGATCCTCCATGGCATTGTCCCAGTCGATGCCATTCAGTGCAATCAACGCCACAACCCCGCCCACCAGAAAGTGCGCACTGATGACCCATACCTTTAAACGAATTCGCTTTCGATATACGCTGTAAAACAGCAGGCCGATCACCAAGTTGACGCTGGCAGTGATCACCGCAGCGGTGGTAGGCGGCAAGCCCAGCATAAACAGAACCCAAATGGCTGCGCCTATACCTGCGCCAATGTAATCCGCACCATAGACCGAGCCTGCGTTATGTTTGACATGTTCCCCATAAATAGTTTCCCGGATGCTGGCAATTAACGGGATTTCCATGCCAATAAAAAAGCCCAAAATAAAACCCATCACATAGGGCATGATGGCGGCAGTCTTGTGCGCCCAAAGAATCATGCCGCCACGGGGAATTAAATCAGGTGGCAATAAGAATGTTTCCATCAGAATTTGCGGCAGTATATTTG
This sequence comes from Chromatiales bacterium, assembly GCA_026982555.1. Taxonomy (GTDB): domain Bacteria; phylum Pseudomonadota; class Gammaproteobacteria; order SZUA-152; family SZUA-152; genus SZUA-152. The sequence goes on along the minus strand of JALSGT010000036.1, from coordinate 21,475 downwards.
CCATTGCTGTTATCGCCGCCAGCACCAATACCGAGCTGACCCCAATGAAGGCAATGCCAACTTCCAGCCAGACAAAAGCATTGAAATAGGATTTAAAAATACGCGCAGCAAAAGCACCCAAACCCATTGCCACAATCATCACGCCAATCATAGCGAAAATAACCTGCTCAACCGCGCCTAAAATACGCCCGGCATAATGTGACAGTAAATATTCGTAAATAAGCCCACAGCCCGCCAAAATGCCCATGATGGCAAACAGTATAAAGTCATGCTGGCGTACTGATAGTCTGGATGGAGGCGGATTCATTTTTAGTTCTGTTATTCCATATTGTTTTGTTAATTACGTGCCGGGTTTCAGGTTTGCACAGAATACAGCTTCTCACAGTAAGCCACAGGGATCTGAAATAGGTGTGTTCTCTAAATGAAGACAAATGTTGATCGCTCGCGTCTTCCTCATTCAGGCGGGGATTATCTTACCAAGACAAGAGCCGGTTCAATATGTGATCAGCCGATAGTCGTTCTTGCTCCAAACGGGTATTGCCATGAGTCCCATCCCTGATTTCCTGGAACACCATTCGCTCGGTCTCAGTCAGATACGCCAGCAAGCCTGAATAAGAATCAGGCTCTTCCACCATACGTTTGCGATGACTTAAGAGCGTCTCCCGATCCATCAGCAGGCTTTCAACGTGAGGCTGATGTTGTCTCGCTTGTGACAGAAACAGAAAACCCCAGCTATCCAGGTCCCCCCAATAACCAACCTGTTTTTGGCGTAACCAGGGTGCCGCCATCCAGGCGACATTCCGGCCACCGCCAATGACGGCAACCGTGTCAGGCAACGCTGGCACAGCATAACCCGATTGATCATTTTCCACGACGATAAGGCGCTCTCCAGGTAACGGGGTTGAAAGCAACATCCCGGTAGGAATCCGCAAAATGGAGAGGCCACCCATCGCCTGTGTTGTGGCCGGGCAAAGCGGTCTAACCAAAAGCCAGTCGCCAGGAACGTCAATACAACCCAGCCATGCCATTAAGCCGCCATGCTCACTGATTGCGCCATCATGCAAAACATCCAGCAACGGAGCAATGAATGACTGATGGGTCTCCATAAACTTGGTATCCACACCGATAACCGGCAAGGCACGCAGATAGCCACCTTGTCCCATTCCTTGAGATAATTGGGGCAAGAGTTGGCCAATCATCTGGGCCTCGTCCAGGCTCAACGATTCCAGTTTTTTCAGTTGTTTAATCAGCGGGGGATACAGTTTTTGGCTGATATCCAAAATAGGGGAGATACGTTGTTGCCACTGCTGGCTGCGCTTTTCAGCATCACCACCGATGAATTCGATCAACGCCTGGATTGCGTCAAGGGTGAGCTGTGATGGCACACGTTTTTCACCCAACTGAGGGTATTGAATCTGTTTCCAGACCAGTTGGTTTTGTTTTGGCCATGCCTGCCAGGCATCGATAAAAGCATGGAACCCTGCCAGGTCATCCAGCGCCTGTTTGCCTGTGGGATAGCGAAGATTGATAGTGATGGGGAACGGGCGTTCGCCCAAAAGCCGTTTTTTCAGATGCTGAGTATGATCCCACTCTGTTTTTCTCAGCTTATTTCTCACCTCTTCAGGCAACAAGCCCCAATTTCTCATAGTGCGGCATCCAGCTCCACGCCCATGGCTTGAGCCTCACCCTTGAGCCTGTTCTGGCGATGATGCGCTAATTGACGATCAATCTCTTCCCAGGTGACTTCACAGAGATGGCTCTCATGGGTGCTGCTATTGCGCTCGGCAATTAATAGTGAACGGGCAGACTCGCGAGCCAGATTAAGGTTTTTATAGGGCGTTATCAAGTTGACATGAATCTTTAGCTCCTTGAACACCCGCAACACCCGGCGGCTCACCGCTTCCGCCGTGTTGGAGAAAGCCTCATCCAAAAATACCGTGCTATAGACAGGGTGGTCGCAACCATCCGGCGTCAACACATAAGCCAGACTTGCCGCCACGATGGTTCCAGCAAACGACTCTTTCTCTCCGCCAGACTTACCACTGGAAGAATGCAACACATCCCGCACGTCACCATTTTGGGAGTCCAGTTCTTCAGCAAAAAAGGAGAGCTGAAAGCGGGGGTCGAGCAAGCGCTGACTCTCCAATGTATTGGCCGTTGCTGGGTTGCTGGCTTTATCCAGTATTTCAATTACCGATTTTAGCTGTTGAAAACGCGCCTCATCATCATCGTGATGTTTACCCAGCACACGGGTTAATTGGCGATTGAATTCATCCACATGAGGGTAGCTATCCCGCTTGGTGCGAAGTTTCAAATGGCTTCCCTGGCGAAACTCGGTGCGCTTTAGCACCCGGTTGATCGTATCGATACGCTCGTTAATCTCTTCCCGCTCTGAATCCATACTGGAACGTATCCCCGCCAGGGATTGCATGGCGCACTTGGTCAAACGCACCTGAAACTGTTCCACCAATGCGGGCAACCCTTCCTGTTCAAGCTGCAACAGATGCTCAAGGTACTGGGGCAGACTTCTCATGTCAGCCCCCCACTCTGCGGCGACCACCTCCCATCCAGTGCGGAATGAGGACATAATACCGGTGGCACGGTTTTGCGCGGATTGATGCTTGTTGTTTACCTGGCTTAATTTACGCTCAATATCGCGCCGGTACTGCTGCTCAACGGAGGTCATGTGATCAATATCCAGCGCATCCCGTTTAGCCACTCTTTTTTGTAATGCTTCGCGAACCTCATCGGCTAACCCAGGCGCTGCGGCACGGCTGGCCTTTTCCCGTTGCAACTGCGCTTCTGCCAGCCTGTTTTCAATCGTCCCCTCCGCTTTTTGTGTGACACCTTTATCACTCTGGATCTTTTTAAGTTTCTCCTTTGCCTCATCCCATGCTTGCTGTGCCTTTTCTAAATCACTGCCAGAACGGGTTAAATTATCAAGCACTGCCTGAGCCTGTTCAACCTGACGCTGCCAACGGGGCACATCGATATCGTCCCACTGGTAGGTTTCAAGCTTCTCCCAAAGCCGAACACGCGCCTGAGCCGTATTCAAATCCAGCCGGGCAAGACGTGCATTCTTCTCGCACATTTCGATATATTGCTGAATATGTTTTTCATCCTGACGCAGTACAGCCAGTTTGTCTTTATTGGAAAACCCCAGTTGCCAACGGCGTTGATCGTCAATTTTTGTCTGGTCTTTTTTCTCAAAGCGCCCTCTCTCCATATGAATTAACCCCGCTTTTGTCATGGAGAAAGGCGTGGCATCCAGCGTGCCGGTGTTCTCCACGCAGTGCAGGTCAAAACGCGCCAGATGGTGTTTCAACCACTCACGGTAGGCGTGATCACGCCAATCAAGCTTTCTGAGATAACCATTATCGAAAAACCGGGCACGGCCTGACACCTCCTTTACCACCTGCACACGGACATGCAGCCCGGTGTGCCGACCATTGAGCCAGCGGGTCACCAGTGGATAATGTGCTTGCGGTACGGCCAGCGTGGTTCGCAGCCCACCCAGAGCGCGTGCTATCGCTCCTTTCCAGGCAAGGTGTTCTGGTTTAACGTCCACCAGTTCGCCGATAAACATCAACTGATTTTTATCGAGCTCAAGATACTTAAGAATTTCACTGCGCAGTGCCAGAAAAGGGGGATCAATACTTGAATCGGGATTGGATGCAATCTCACGAATTTCCTGTTGCAAGCGGCGGAGTTTGTCCTGTTGATTTGCCAGCTTGTTCGCGGCATCGGCAAAGCCATCCTGCGCTTTTTCGTTCTCCTCACCGATATTTTCCAGGGCGGCTGCGATATGCTGTTTATTAGCATTAAACATTGTCTCGGAGAGACTATTATCCAAGCCCGCCTCGACAACCTCTTTTTGATACTGCCCGGCAACCGCACTCACCTCACCCAAGCGGCGTTTCGTCTGCGCCAATTTATCCTTAGCCGCTTCGACCCGGTCACCACCCGCCTGGACATAATCCGCATGGCGCTGCTCCACCTGCTCTGTTGCATCACCTTCCTGGCGACGCAGCTCAGTCAGTTTCTGACGAACAGCGGCCAATTCATGCTCAATTTGCGCCATCCGTTGCTGCCATAAATCGGCACAAATCTCGCCAAAATAGATAGCAAGTCCATCACGCTCTGCGCTCAACGATTCAATTTGTCGCTGGCACTCATTCAGCGTATTTTCAATTTCAGGCAGGCCACTGAGTTTTTCATGCTGACTGCGCGCATCCAGTAATTGGTGATGCGTCGCCACCAAATCATCAAACTCACGTACGGTATTTCGTGCATCTTCACGAATAGTATTGGGTTCAAGCACAAGATCACGAATCAACGTGGTCAAGTCATCAATTTTCTTTAACCCCAATGCCCGTGAGAGCAAATTAGGCGCATTGCGGTTATCCATGTACAGGCAAACACGATAATAAGCCTGATAGTCATTGAATGACTCAAATGGTGCGATTAAAGGGTCATCACGCAGTACCTTTTTTAGCTGTCTGGCTTCTCCCTCGCCAAATGCCTTTAACAGCTCCTCCAGACTCAGATTGCGCTTTGCCACGAGGTAGATACGCTTAAAGTCAGCTGCCACACTGGTAGGCTTGGTATTCCAGAACATGGCGGCCAGAGTAACCACGGAACCATCGTCGGCCTGATACAGGGCGCGCAGCCCGGTAACCACGGCACCCTCACGCTTGTAGTTGGTTTTTGTCTGGGCACCATCATGGCTTGAACCGTGACTACCGCGAATATAAGAGACAAGGGAACGATCACTACGATCACCTTGAGCGGCCGCCATATTGAAAGAGGCCTTGTTGCTTAACAGCAGTGCCATCAGGCCATCAATCACCGTCGATTTGCCTGCGCCGTTATCGCCGGTAATGAGCGTACCTTCAGGGTCGATACGCGCAGTATGTAGCCCATGAAACGAGCCCCAATTACAAACGGATAGTTCCGCCAGCCGAATCTGACCACAACTGAAAAGCTCAGAGGTCGTGTTACTCACGATGCCTCAGCCTCAAATTCGCCCACTAGTGACTGGTACTCCGCCAGCATCCGCTCCAAAAACTCGGCACTCACCACATAACGAATCACCGGCGTAATCTCCAGGCGCTCCTCATCACCTCTTACCGGACTCAACAGTTTTTTCTCTTTCATCTTGGTAATTGCACCGCTCAACTTACGGCGGTCACTGCGACTGCTATTGGTCAGGGGTAGAAAAGGAGCAAGCTGGGATTCGATGCGATCAATATCGATAATCACCTGTTGCTCACCGACACTTTGACGTTCCTGATAGTGCTTTCTTAACACCAGCAACAGCAAGGTATCGTACAGAGAGAGCGTCCTGCGACTGATCAGCGCCGAGCGCTCTTCTTCATCCTCGAAGTCCACTTGATCCTGTTGTTGAAGCAGAAGCGCCACGCCTGCAGGTTGATCTATCAGCAGACGCAGATACATATCAGCCAGATGATCTTCGATCAAGGCGTGGTGGTGACACAACAATTCGTATATCTGCGGCTTAACACTGGCCAACACCACACCGCTGCGCATTAGCTCAACCAGGGCGCGGCGAAGCTCCGGAGAAAAACGGCCTTTACCTGAAGCAGCGCTCGCAGAGTTATCATCAACACCATCTGGCAACAGGGATTCATCCGCTGCGGTCTCTTCCACATCACCTGCTTCAGAAACGGGTTCGCTCTGCTGCTCTCCAGTTGTTGCAGCCAATCGATCAAAAAAACTCGGCTCAGTGTCTGGAAGATCGCTCATACCACCACCTCGCTAATATCTTCCGGGAACATCTTGGCACTTAACTGGTAACAAGGGATGGCCGCCCGAATATGGGTTCCGGTTCGATCCTTAATCGTCACTTGTTCTTTCTCTTCCAGCAGCGCAGCCCCCACATTTTTTGCCACCCGCAAATAGGCCACCAACTCTTCCAGCCCCGCCTCAACCGCGTGTTGCTGAATCATACAACCCACCGTCATCGAGCCATTGTCATGCAAGGTATCGCGCATCCGTGTTGCAACTTCAATAACTTGAACACTCTCCAAACAATCCAGCATCGCGCTACTCGGGTTTGAACTGTTTTCCTGCGCCTGAATATTGTGAATATCCAACTGCTCTTCAGGCACCCGTAAACGCATACTATCGATAGAGCCTACTTTTACATTGCCACTCGTCAGCGCCAAAGAAATCGCTCTGTCGAGTGACAGATCACTTTCATTGAATCGAACCGCGATCTGCTCTAACTGACGCAACAGATTCTCCACCGCGAGGTTTTCCCTATGAGCCCCACTTTCAATGTAAGACCTTAGGCTCTCTTCCGTACGCCGACGCACCTGAAAGACACGCTGACTCTCCCGCGTCAACTCACGCACCAAATAGCCAAGGAAGCGCGACTCCTCCATCGAAAGGTGTTCCGCAGCCGGCCGGCCTAATATCGAACGCAACTGCTCGCGGAACTCCACACTGCGATGTTGATCACACAATAACTGAAAGAAGCTATCAAATGCCCGCCCGGCGTCCGAATCAGCCAACATCTGCTCTTGCTCAATCAGCGCCAGGATGACATCACCCCGGCTACCACCGGACTCGATCATCTGTACCCTAAGGCTCTGATCAAGGCCGCGAATATCATCCTCAACACGACGAAAATCACCGGTCAATACCGATGCCAATTGATACACCTCCCGAATACGCTCCCGCTGTTCAGCATCGGAAAGCTCATGTACCACACCGGCCATTAACTGATCGATTTCACGCTGCAAAGCTGCTTTTTTATGCTCCAGCAGCGTAATGCGTTCTTGAGGATTAGGGCTTAAATCGACGGCAAGCTGAGTCACTGCATCCTGCACAATACGCAGATGGGAGGCGGAGGCATTCACCTCACGCTGTTCCAAATTCTGGCAAAAACGCAAAGCCACATCACAGGCATCGGTACCGGTCAGCTGATCATCCAGTTCACGCAACCAGCCAGCCTGAATCCATTCACGCAGATAGGTACCCGCTCCTTTTTCCACCTCCCGCCCATCGTCCGCCAGGCGATCCAACTCAGATTGCAGCATGACCCGCGCACGCCCGAAGGGGATTTCACTCTCTTCCCGAAACAGCTCTGTGATAAACGCCATAATCAAAGGTGCGTTAGCGGCCCGCAGCAGACGCCAGGCAGCATGCTCGGATTGCAGGCGACTATAACGGGAGTGGAGGGCAGGGAGACTCATAGAGTAAATGTACTTGAACCCTGCGCGCTCCACCAGATGTTGATTAAAACCACCCACAAACCCAAAGATCACTTTTTCATGATTGCGGGATTAAACCACCCCGCAGCTTGCTGCGGGAAACTAAACCCTCAGAGCTTAACTTCGCCTCAGGTTGACCAGCTGTAGGGAGCCACTTCACAATTCCTTTCGCTCGATAACCTTTTTTCCATCCCTCAGAACCCAGGGGAGCCTTATTTTCCACTTTCGCCGTTTTCTCAATACCCGGTAATCTGGCCCTTGGATGCAAGTCAGATGCTCTTTATTGGAAAGCGATACTGCGTACTCGTTTGTTCGTAGGCTGTTGTGGTTTTACGAGGCCTAACAGGTGGTTTCTGTGCCCAACGGAGGCTAACAATCAAAATTTAGCTTAAACTGCCTAATGTTAAAATCCGGAATTTCAAACATGGCACAGGACGGGCACAATTTGGGCACAGGCCAAAATGGACCCAAAACCCACTATTTCAGCTAACACTCAATTGTAAAAATGACCGTTAGCTAAAATTATGATGGCTGTGCCCCGCTTGTGCCTAAAGTAGAAAACCATAAGCTAAAATGGCTAGACTTGTAACTTATTGATTAATAGTGAGATATGGTGCGCCCGGCGCGATTCGAACGCGCGACCCCTGCCTTCGGAGGGCAGTACTCTATCCATCTGAGCTACGGGCGCATGGCGGTGATTCTAACAGATTTTACCGTGTTAGCCTCAGTATCAATTTTTGTTATGATCATGAGTTCCCGCAGGTGGGCGCGACGGGTGTAAGTCTTGTCAGCCGTGTCATTTCCTGGAAAATCCCAAATGCTGTGAGTATATAACCCTTGAATCAGAATTGAAGCACTGGATGACGAAGGACTACGGTTGATATTTCGAGTGCTCAAAATATTCTTTGCCGGGTTTGCACTGTTGGGCTTATCCTCGTTGGCCCATGCCGCATTTGTTGTGGATTTACCTGACACGCGAATACAAAGCATTTTGCAAAACTATTTTCCCATTGATGAGTATGCGGCATTTGCGCGGGTTTCCATGGATGTACCGCAGGTGCGCCTGTCCAAAACCAATAAGGATATTGTGCTTATTATTCCTATCGTGGCAAAGATGATGGGAGAAGGGACACACAAGGGTCGTGTGACCATGCTGGTGGGTTTGAGTTACAAAGCAGCATTCGGTGGTTTATTTCTTGCTCAGCCACGTATTGCGCAATTTGAAATACCCGGCGTGAGTAAAAAAATTGCGGCGGATTTACGGGACATTGTCGATATTATGGGCAAAAATGCCTTGCCTCTGGTGCGCATTTACACCGTGAAAGAACGGGATTTGAACCACTCTCTGGCAAAAAGTGAGTTGAAATCATTTGTAATTGAAAATGGTCGTTTGCATCTGGAGTTCGGGTTTGACTGAACCGGTCAGCCTAGATTCCGCAGTTGAACGGCCTGTAGAGTGCGTTGAATGTTGTGGCTGGCAAGGCGCGATGAGGAGTAATAGCCCGCTATTGCGACGATGCGCAACGCAGCCAGGCACAAAAGGCAACGTGCTATACCAGTCGTAGCGGCTCACTCAACCGGGAGTGCGCCAAAATCACCCAACAAACTATTTATCAACATGTTAATACATCCTCGAAGCGGTCAACTGCGGAATCTAGGGTCAGATTTTCTGCCACAATACGGGCTCCGCAAGAAGGTGCTACACCGCCTGAATAAGGCCTGAGGACGACATTTTTACATGTGTGGAATCACTCTTTGTTATCACGCCGATGGTCAGCAGGCCGATGAGGCGATCATCCGGCGTATGATTAAATCTCTTGCCCATCGTGGCCCTGATGCGTTAACACATATCATGCGCGGCCCGGTTTCTCTGGGCCATACCCGCCTGAGTATTGTGGATATCTCAGAAGGTGATCAACCCATGTTAAGCGATGATGAGCGCTTCGCCCTGGTCTTCAATGGTGAAATCTATAATTATCAAGCACTGCGTGCTGAACTGGAAAAAGACGGCATACCCTTCAAAACCCATTCTGATACTGAGGTGGTATTGCGCCTGTTTGAGCGTGACGGGCTGGCGTGTGTATCAGCCTTGCGTGGCATGTTTGCCTTTGCAGTGCATGACCTGGCCACTGGGCACTTACATTTGGTACGGGATCGTCTGGGTATCAAACCGCTGTTTTACCATTGGGATGGCGATATGCTGTTGGCAGCTTCGGAAGCGAAAGCACTGTTTGCCAGTGGTTACATCGATGCACAATTGAACCCTAATGCCATTCGTGCCTATTTTCGTTATCAATTTGCAGTAAGCCCACAAACCCTGTTTCAGGATATTGTCGAACTGCCACCCGGCCACACTCTGTCACTGACAGCGGGTGGCGAGCCACAGCTCAAACAATATTGGGATCTGGCCTTCCCTCAGGATGACGAATACGAAAGTCTCGATGAGGCATTTTGGTCAGCGCGTTTTGCCAGCGCCCTGGATGATGCGGCAGGGACGCATATAATTGGCGATGTCCCCATTGGTGCTTATTTATCCGGAGGTATTGATTCCGCCGCCACCACTCATCTGTTAAACACGCACACGCCAACAACGGCAACGGACAAAGTGCAATCGTATACGATTCGCTTCAGCAATCCGGCCAATGATGAGTCTGCCCTGGCAAAAAATATTGCCGACCATCTGGGTGTGCCCAATGAAACGATTCTACTGGATGATGCACGCGAAGCGGGCTTCCTGGCTGAATTTCAACAATGTCTTTATCACCTTGAGCAACCACAAAGAATGGCACTGGATGTGCCCCACTTTATGCTGTCCGGTCTGGTGCAACGGAATGGACAGAAAGTTGTTTTTACGGGTGATGGCGCTGATGAAATATTGGGCGGTTATGATTGTTACCGGCAGGATGCGATGCGCATCTGGGGCAATCAGCAAAAAAACAGCCGACAACGGCGGCGGTATTATCTTAACGAATACCGCCAGAATTTTGCCGATGCCCATGTGCGTTTTTTATTCGAGCAACACCGGCCCAAAAAACAGCGCGCGGTGATTCGCCGGTTTGGCTGTTATCCGGCATGGCATGACTTTTGGCAGATTCTCGATGATATCAGCGCTCCTCTGTTTAGTGATGCCTTGCAAACAGAAGATGATGCCGCAATGGATGCTCTGAGCGAAAATATGCGCAACAACATTGAGGGACTGCATCCACTGAATCAATCTCTGTATATTGAAACCAAGACTCGCCTGCCGGGCTGGATTTTGTGGAAGAGTGATCGTCTGTCAATGGCGCACAGTGTCGAAGCACGGGTACCTTTTATGGATCATCCGCTGGTGGAGTTGGCCGCCCGGGTGCCGCCCGGTCTCAAGCTGAATGGTATGGATGAAAAATACATCCTGCGCAAAGTCATGATGCCTCATTTGCCGGAACATCCCTCCCGGTTTAAAAAGCGCGCTTTTTACACGCCAATACGGGACTGGTTTTTTACTGCGGAACGCCAGCCTGAATTAGACAAATATTTATCACCCGACGCCTTGCAGAAAACAGGTTATTTTTGTGCGGACACGGTTGCCGGTTATTTGCAGCAAATTTGTGACGCCACACACATTGAAACGATGGATGAATATTATGCGTTGATGAAATTAGAGTGGGTATTGCTCATGGTATTAAGCGTGCAGATATTGCATTGTCTTTTTGTCGAGCGGGAAGCCGCATGCTTTCAGGTTAATGCATGATAAATGTGGCACTACAGAGCCGGAATTTCCTTTTTATCCGCTGGCAATTTGCTTTTGCACGTCTGTGGCACCAGCACCTGCTGAATCAACAAACGGGTCAGCAAAAATATCCTGCATCGATGCCCCTGCCAAAAAACTCTTTTTCTGCACTGTTTTGACCATGTCTTCGCGGCCACACACAAACACCCGCCAACCCGACAGCTGGGCAAAATCCGCCAATGCCACATCCGCTGCGCGCCCGGATTGCATACCCTGCGGCGGCGTACCTTGCGACACACAAGGATGATAATGGAAAACCGCATTGGCCTCGTCCATCGCCAGCAATTCAGCGACCAGATACAAGCCTTCTGCGCTACTGCTGCCATGGTACAAATGGATCGGCCCACTGTGCCCCTGTTGCAGGGCATCACGCACAATCCCCGCCAATGGGGCCAGTCCCGTGCCTGTGCCGACCAATAACAACGACTGCGCTTCCCGGCCGGACAAATAACTGCATTGCCCTGCCGCCTGACTGATCGTGACGGTGTCACCCGTCTGTAATTTTTCTGCCACCCAGCCGCTCACCAGGCCACCGGGCACATGGCGGATGTGCAGCTCAAGAAAATCATCCAGCGCAGGCACGCTGGCCAGGGAATAACTGCGGGTCACCCCGGTATCATTGCTAAGGTTAAGAAACTGCCCGGGAAGATAGGCATAATTATCAGGACGCACCAGCCGCAATCGCACTACATCAGCACTGAGTCTGTCTCGTGATAACACAGAGGTATCAAAACTGCTGCCAGCCCGGTCCGGCGTTGCCACCTGCATATCAGTGACAGGCACACAGGAACAGATCAGGAAATGATTCTGGGCCTTGAGTGTTTCTTTGATGCCAACCTGGGAGGCAGGCGTTGGCTCACCCTCCACGGCCACCATCATGCAAGACTGGCAAACACCCGCCTTGCAGGAATAATTAACGGAAACACCCTGCCGGATCAGGCAATCAAGCACCGATTCCCCTGGCTCGCATGGATACTCCTGACCCTCAAACAGTACCTTTGGCATGATGTTTCCGTTGGGTAGTGCTATGTCAATATTCGCAATATGCCTATTTGCCCAGCACATCATTGCGCGTGGTTTCGGCAATGGCAGCCACTTCACCAATAAGATCGTCAGCCACACCCAATTCCTTCAGCGTTGCCCCTAAATTTTCCACCACCGCATCAAAATGGCTATCATTCAGACCGCGCTCCACCAGATGGGCATGACCTTTACGCATATCTTCACCGGTATAATTGTTGGGACCACCAAAAGCCATGGTCAAAAATGCCTTTTGCTTGGCAGCCTGCTTGTCCATGTCTACACCGTCAAAAAAACGGTTAATCCGGTCATCTGCCAGCACTTTGCGATAAAAAATATCCACGGCGGCATCGACTGCGGCTTCACCACCAAGACGGTCAAATAATGCATCACTCATTGGTTTTTTCTCCTGTTTAACGTGTTTTCAATTTTAATTCAGTCTGTATCAGACCCGTACCAAACAAATAACGAGACCAGAGCATAGCGGCCAAAAAAAATAAAACCGCACCCAGTACATTTTTATGTCCAGGCAAAGCACTGTGACAACGCCAAAAACGACATGCACAAGACAAATAATGTATCGTCAATACATGTTAATTGTCCTGTGGCCATTGTCAACCCCTTTCCTCCTGTTCTATTATCATCCCAGGCCTCGGGGGAAGGAGCATGCAATTAACGTTACACACAGATTACGCCTTGCGCGTACTTATTTATCTGGCACAAAAAGACAGCGAGCTGGCAACCATCAGTGAGATCACCGATTTTTACAGTATTTCACGCAACCATCTGGTCAAAGTAGTTCATCATCTGGCACAGGAAGATTTTATTCATACCACCCGTGGCAAACACGGCGGCATGCGCCTCGCGCGTGCCGCCGAGCTGATTTCCATCGGCCAGGTTGTACGCCGCATGGAGCCCAGCTTTGATCTCGTCGAATGTTTCAGCAATGACAATCGACCCTGCACCGTCATTCCAATCTGCGCGCTCAAAGGCGTATTGCAGCGGGCCGTCAGCGAGTTTCTGGCCTTGCTGGATCAATTTACGGTGGCGGATGCCGTGGTGCAAAATCAGACAACAGAACAGATTTTCGCGACTTCGCAACTGCGCAATACAGATAGCACCAAAAATAAAAACTGACAGTTCCACAATACAGGCATTTTTCCCAAACCTTCCCTGCAAGGGCACAAACCGCTAAGATACGCGGTTCGATTTTGCGGCACTCTAAAAAAATGCTGCCTCGCAATGTCACCGAGATATCCGTTACCCGGCGTCATTCAATCGCCATGGGTAATCGTGTCGCGCAGGTTCGCGGAAATATCCGCAACCCGGCGCGCCCCGTTTTTTTACTAAAAGTTTCGAAATAAAAGTTTGAGGAGAACAATAATGTCCCAAAAGCACCCTGTTATTGCTGTGACCGGCTCTTCCGGCGCTGGAACCACTACGGTTAAAAATGCCTTTGAGCACATTTTCCGCCGCGAAAACATCAACCCTCTAGTGGTGGAAGGTGACAGCTTCCATCGCTATGACCGTGCCGCAATGAAACAGGCTATCGAAGAATTTGCTGCCAAAAACAAACAACTCAGTCACTTCGGCCCGGAGTCCAACCACTTTGATCTGGTTGCCGATACCTTTAAAGCCTACGGAGAGACCGGCAAATGCCGCCGTCGTTATTATCTGCACAGCGATGAAGAAGCCGCTGAGCACAATGCACGCCTGGGCACTGACCTCACTCCCGGCCAATTCACCCCCTGGGAAGACATTACCGAAGAAACTGACGTCTTGTTTTACGAAGGTCTGCACGGTGGCGCAGTGGATGGTGACGTGGATGTGGCTTCACACACCGACCTGTTGGTGGGTGTGGTGCCTATCGTTAATCTGGAGTGGATTCAAAAGATTCATCGCGACAATGCGCAACGTGGCTACAGCGCCGAAGCCATTGTTGACACCATCCTGCGTCGTATGGATGACTATGTTCATTACATCACACCGCAGTTCTCGCGCACCGACATCAATTTCCAGCGCGTGCCCACAGTAGATACCTCCAACCCTTTCATCGCTCGCGACATCCCTACACCCGATGAAAGTTTTATCGTTATTCGTTTCCGTGACCCCGATGGTACCGATTTCCCTTACCTGCTGAACATGATCGGCGACTCGTTCATGTCCCGCCCCAACACCATCGTGGTACCGGGTGGCAAAATGGGTTTTGCCATGGAGCTGATCCTTGCACCACGCATTCATCAGCTGGTTGAAGATAAAAAAGGTCGCTAAGTACGTCCATCAACCACTTTATATTGTCGAGTCGGCGATTTTTGTGATGTTTCTGGCTCCCATGCCCCTGCCTGGTGATGCATACCGAGCCCGCATTTTACGACGATATGCGTGGTGCGGGATCACTGGCGGAATGGTTTGCAGAAGCAAGGGCAACAACTGACCAAAATTTCCCGTTAACAATCATCGCCCTGTATTTACAGGGCATTGACTATCAACGGGAATCACTGTTTGCAGTGGCTGGATAAATGCTTCAGGGTCGGCTCCTTGTCATTCTATAGCCTCATTGCGCATTAATGATAAAGAGATCGACACAAAGAGTTCTTTATTTTGAACCCAAGAAACGTTTATGGATGACAAACCTCGTGCCTACATCGCCGGAACAGGAACAATAACGGCACTCGGAGGAGATACCAACACAAGTTATCATGCCGTCAGAGCTGGCATCTGTCAGTACAAGTCCGTCGATTACTTTACCCGGCAACGTGAACGCATCAGCATGGCTCTGGTACCTGATGGTGCGTTACCTCCGCTACAGGGTGAGCTTGATTTCCGGGGAAAAATCCCGTTCCGTTACCGTCGCATCCTCAGAATGTGTCATGTCGCCGCAACGCAGGCCATGGCAACTTACACGGGCAAAACCCCTGTTCCACTATTTTTCTCAGCGCCCGCTAACAACGCCGGACTGAACGAGCCACTTCCCACACGCATTATTCACTACCTGCATCAACAAACCGGTTTGCTCATTGATCCCACCGTCAGTCGGTTAATGGGTACCGGGCGATCAGGGGTATTGAACGCACTTGACCTCGCATTCCGTTACCTTTACGACACAGGTGCCGAATTTGTCCTGATCGGTGGCAGCGACAGCTACCAAAACTCTGATCTGATCGCTGCTCTGAATGAAGAAAAGCGCTTGCTCGCGCCCGGCATCATGAATGGCTTCGCCCCGGGCGAAGGTGCAGGATTTGTATTACTCACTCGCAACCCGGCATTTGCCCTGCGCAGCGCCACTCACCTTCCCAGTCTGCTAGCACCAGGAGTGGCTGACGAACCCGGCCACTTGTTCAGTAATGAGCCTTATCGGGGCAAGGGTCTGGATCTGGCCTTCAAAAAAGCGCTCGCTGCTTACAGTGGCCACATCAAAATCAAAGACATCCACTCCAGTATGAATGGTGAACACTTCTGGGCAAAAGAATACGGTGTGGCAATGATCCGCAATGCAGACATGTTCGAATCAGAGACCGCGATACACCACTCTGCGGATTGTCATGGCGACCTGGGGGCTGCTACTGGTGGCGTACTGATCAATCATGTCACCCAGGCACTCCTTGCAGGTCACTCGACAAACCCCAGCCTGATCTACTGTTCATCCGACCATCAGTATCGTGCCGCCGTCTGCTTTGAGCCTTTGCCACTGACTGCATTTCAGGCATCATCGCCCATTCCGCATGCTGCGCCAATGCAGACAGGGGGGTTATTCTCATGACCGAAATAGGCGAAGGCGCGCAGGTTGCCACTATTCGAATTGATGAGGAAGAGCTTCACTGGCTGGAAGTCAATTACTGCTACCCGGATGGCCTGCCCGTCGAAGGCGATTACATCGCCACCGACAGCGATGGCCTGCAACACAGTGGCCGTCTCAATGATCAGGGCGGCCTGTGCCTCAACTACCTGCCTGCCGGGCCGGTAGACATTGAACTTCTTCCACCCAAAGACGGCGACACACTCACCACCCTTCGCACAACAATCAAAGATGTACTGAGTGAAATTCTGGCCGAAAAACACGCCGAAACCGAACAGACCAATGCCCGACTGGCAAGAATGAGCGCTGCCGGAAAAGGCGGAAGTTTGCTGGCCAGCGCTGGCAGGGGGTTTTGGGACAGTGCCGCCGGGCTCATTGAGTTTGCTGGAGATACCGTGGTCACCGCCGCAAAAGTGGCCTGGTATCTGTCGCCCATCGAACGCCTCAATAACCTGCTTGAGGCCAGCTACAAAAGCTACCAGTCCGGCAGCCTGACCGAAGAAAAATGGCGTCAAAGTCTGCTGGACAACATGAAGCGGGGAGAGCTTGAAGACCTGACCAGGCTTCTTGGCTTTGATCCGGGCAAAATTGACCTGACACTGATCACCGAAGCCTACGAAATTACCGCCCTCATCGCCACAGATGATGCCACGCTGGATATATTGAAAAACTTCGCCAAAGCCTATGCCGGTGCCCAGTCCAGTCTTGACTGGGCAGAATTTGCTGGTGGCGGTGTATTTGAAATCACCCTTGCTGCACTGCTGATTGCCTTCACGGGCGGCGCAGGGCTTGTTGTGCAAGCAGGCAGTAAAATTCGCCACATCAGCAGACTGCGTAAACTGGGCGATCTTCTTCGTCGCCTCGGCAAATTGCTCAAACGCAGGCAACTGAACAAGAAAATCAAAGTCGGTGTTGATAATAAAACGAAGGTAGAAGCAGACAGACTTGAGGGACCAAAACTGGCGGCAAGAGCACCCAAACGTGCCTGCAAATGTTTTAATAAACCCAAATCCGGAAAAGTCTCGGACAAAGAAATGTCAGCACAAATCAAAGAGCAACAAAACAGAATCAACAGCATGGACCCGGCAGAATTGAAACGGCGGCGTGATATGGTCAAAGCGCTACAGGAGCAGAAAAAAGGTTTGGGGTCATTACGGGATAGTACGTCGCAAAATGCTGCGAGAGCTAAATTTCGCAAACGTGAGACTCGCAAGCTTTTACCAAGTCTTCGCCAAAAAGGTGCAAAAAAGAAAGTCGCTGAAATGATGGCAGGACTGGATGCCACACATGCACTGGATATTGTCGCTGGTGGTGCTCCCAACGAAATTTCGGGGCTGCAAAACCGAAGCGTCAATCGCTCTATGGGCTCTCAATGGATGCAAAAAGGCCGACTGGACGACCTGGACAAAGCCATTGCGGATGCGCTGGGCCCACCCAAGCGTAAAATGAATTTTGAAATGAAGCTATGCGACTAAGGATAAAGCAATGACGTTAAACGAAGACTTTCAGGATGTACTCGAAGATTTTGGTGAACCGACAACCTATGATAAATATCAGACCAGCGAGTTTGATACCTGGTCGAAACATATTCCTGAACCGCTGATCGATTTTTGGCGTATCTATGGCTGGAGCTCTTTTTTAGAAGGCCGTTTATGGCTCCCGAACCCTCATGATTTTGACCCATTAATGAAGCTAATCTTTGAAGGTGATTCAGAAATTGACCATGAAAAATGTCACCTTATCGCCTATTCAGCTTTTGGAAGTTTGGATATTTGGTCGGAACAATTTCAAGTTATCGATATAGACCTTATTCAAGGATGGGCATTTGTTGATGGCCTTACAGATAGAAAATCCGCAGATGATTCGGATAGACTTGCAACATTCCCCTTTCTTGGCGACGCTGATACAGATTACGACACTGTCGATGAAAATGGAAAACCATTATTTTCCCGTGCAGTGAAAAAACATGGCTCACTGGAACCCGGCGAGTGTTTTGGTTTTTTCCCCGCACAGGTATTGGGTGGCGGCGGTAATCTCGACGAGATTCAACGTGTCAAAGCACTGGAACATTTCATCCTGTTGGCAGAGCTACAACCGTTGACCCTGATGAAATGGGAAGGCACAACCATGGTACCTGTTCGTCAGATTGGCGCATAATCATCTGCTGACGATTTATTTTACGGTCAACCTGTCAGGAGTTCATTCTGGTTCCCATGCTCCGCGTTACTGCCATTAAGTTAACAAATTAGTGGGGCCGTAGGTTGGTGGCTGGCCAGGCGCAAAAGGCAACGTGCTATACAGGTCGTAGCGACTCATTCAACAAGTGAGCACACCAAAACCACCCAACAAGCTATTTATCAACATGTTAATACATTCTCGAAGCGCTCAACTGCGGCCTTTAGGCTAAAGGCTATGGCACGAATGATGTGTTCACCTCTTTAACAGCAACAGGCAACCGCTGGCATCGCGCTGGCAAAACCAGCCCGGTGCGAGGTAGGTGGTGGAGACGGTTTCGGTGATCAATGCTGGCCCGCGAATTTCAGCAGGCAGATTTTTCCGTGCATAAACCGGTACGTGTGTTTTGACGCCGGCCAGCGATACATAGGACGTGGCGGGTATTTTGTGGGCGAACGTTGTTTCGTGGTCTGATTGCAGTATCAGTGTTTGAGAAGGTGGGCTGTGTACTTTGACGCGCAGCGTCACCAGTTCTACAGGCTGCTGCAAGCTGTGGCCGTACAACGCAGCGTGCCGTTCATGAAATTGTCGGGTCACGCGGGTTATCGCCTGCCCAATGGCCTGGGTGTTGAGCGATGTTTTGCTGTTCGTCGATAATGCAACCGGCAAATTGATCACAAACGACTGCCCCCGGTAACGCAGATCCATGCTGGGCGATAGCCTGATGCTGTCTGCATCCACGCCTTCGTCAATCAAGGCTTCACGACCCCGCTTTGCCAATGTGGTTATCGCCTGCTGCACGTCACGCAGCAACGGCCCATCGGGCACCGCTGAAAGTTGCTGTTGCAGTGTATGAGACAGATAACGTGCCCGCGGCGCCACCAGCATGCCTAGCGCCGACAACACACCGGCATGGGCGGGTACCAGCGCTTGTGACATTTCCAATGCTTCGGCCAGCGCACAGACATGCAGCCCTCCGGCACCGCCAAAGGAGGTCAATGTCAATTGTGCCGCATCAACACCGCGCTGCACCGACATCACCCGCAAAGCACGCGCCATGTGTTCGTTGGCGACGTCAATAATGCCTTGTGCTGTTTGTTCCAGGGAAAGGCCAAGCCTTTTGGCCAGCGGTGCAATGGCTGTTCGTGCGGCATTTTCGTCCAAGGTCATGTGACCACCGAGAAAGGCATCGCTACGCAAGCGGCCTAACAGCAAATTAGCATCGGTGACAGTGGCCTGCAAGCCGGTGCCGGCAGCACGCTGTCCGTAACAGGCAGGGCCGGGGTCAGCACCCGCAGATTCCGGCCCTACCTGCAACAGCCCACCACTGTCGATGCGTGCAATGGACCCGCCACCTGCGCCGATGGTATGCATGTCCACCATGGGTACACCGACAGGATAAGCACCAATACGGCCTTCGGTCGTCAACGGCAGGTTGCCGCTCTGCGTGTTGTCCAGTAATGCCACATCGGTGGAAGTGCCGCCCATATCGAAGCTCAAGAGGCGATGGCAGCCTGCAAGACCGCCCACATATTGCGCACCAGCCAGACCACCCGCAGGCCCGGATAACAACATGTGTACGGCTTCTTCTCCCGCCTGTGCAGCATCAATGGTACCGCCCGCACTTTGCATGACAGCCACCTGCGCCTGCGAAACACCCGCGCATAAGCGTTGCAGGTAGCCTTGCACCAGCGGGCCGACGCTGGCATTAAGCCAGGTGGTGATACCACGTTCGTATTCACGGGGTTCCGGCAAAATGTGTGATGAGCGCGAGACAAACATACCGTCAGGCACGACTTCAGCAATACGTTTTTCAAAACGTTCGTCCACCCAGGAAAACAACAGATTGATGGCCACAGCTTGTGGCTTCAGTGCTTCCAGCGTGCTGCGCAAGGTGCGCAAATCGGACTCGGTAAGCGTTTCCAGCACACGGCCATCGGCATCCAGCCGCCCCCCGGTTTCCAGACACAATTCGCGAGGCACAGGTGGAACAACAGGAGCCGGGTTGAGATTGTAGAGTTCAGCGCGCGCCTGACGACCAATGGTCAGCAGGTCTCGCAAACCGGTGTTGGTGACAAACACAGTACGCACACCTTTGCCTTCAAGCACAGCATTGGTGGCAACAGTGGAGCCATGCACCACCAGCAAGTCCTCACAATCAGCCAGTCCCAGTTCACGAATGCCTTGCAGAATGGCCTGTTCCGGTGCCTGCGGGGTGGATAATACTTTATGTATGCGCAAACCCGGTGACTCATCGGAGAGCAGCACAAAATCGGTGAAAGTACCGCCGGTGTCGATCCCTAAAAGCGGCATGCGTAAATGAGAAAATTATGCATCTGCAATAACAACGCAGTTACGACCGGCGGCCTTGGCCGCGTAAAGCGCCTTGTCGGCACGGGCCAATATTGAATCGGTTGTTTCGCCGGAATGTGCAGCAGCAACGCCGAGACTGATGCTGACCTGTATTTCCAAACCTTGCAGATTAATGGGCTGGCTGTGTACATGCTCGCGAATACGTTCGGCAATATTTTTTGAGGTCGCCAGGCTTGCACCATTGAGCACCAGCAAAAATTCTTCGCCGCCATAGCGACCAACCTCATCAAAATCACGCAGGGCAGAACGAATCCGGTTAGCCACTTCGGCAAGCACCTTGTCCCCCATCAGGTGACCATGGGTATCATTGACCTCTTTAAAGAGATCAATGTCCGCCATAATGGCCACTACCGGATAGCTTCCTTGCGTCGGTTGTTGCAGCACCCTCTCCAGCTCATTGATAATCGTTTTACGGTTTGCCAGGCCAGTCAGTGAGTCAGTGGCAGCATCCATACGCAGGGTTTTCTGTTGGCGTTGCGAGCGTTCCAGCGATTCTTCCAGCGTTCTTACATGAGTAAGATGATAGGTTTCAATGGCCAGTGACATATCCAGAGCAATAATTTTGTGTACAACGGTGGTGAGCTTGCGGGCATCGCTATGCCGGTAATCGATGCGCTGGAGGATCAGATCGCCCAAATAGCGGTAGGCGCACTGATACAGACTCAGGCTCAAGCCCACCCACACATGCGCCTGACCCACGCGCAAACGTGATTCGAAATAATCGGCCTGATCAAAAGCAATGCCCAGATTCAGCAGATATCGTGATTGTGTTTGCCTGAGACGTGCTACCAGTTCATCATCCACCAGCAAAACCTGCGCTTCCTCCAGAGTAAAGAGCCATTTATAAAAGGTGGCTACCATTGCCTCAGCATGAGGCTTGATAATGTCCTTCTGGAGTTGTTGAACAGTGGCATGATCAGCGGCACCCAGCTCCAGCCATTGCAAACGCTCAGCAATTTTGTTGGCATCAAAGCCAAATTTTTCACAATAAGTCAAAGACATGTGGATACTGTGTGCCGCCTTGTTGAATTGCTGGTATGTTGTACCGCTGTTTGAACTTTGCAGCCACGAATATATCATAGGCTTCGAGAGAGCATAGCCCAC
>JALSGT010000035.1 GCA_026982555.1 Chromatiales bacterium | reverse complement strand
CAGCAACACCCCGACAGTGAGTTATGTCTACGGCGATGACCTGATCAAACAGAGCAGGGCAGCGAATGACAGTTATTACCTCTATGATGGATTGGGGTCAACCAGGGCACTTACCGACGAAACAGGAACCATTACCGACACCTACGACTACAGTGCTTATGGCACCGAAATTGATAGCACGGGGATAACAGAAAACAGCTACCGCTATACCGGCGAGCAGTTTGACGCTAACTTGAATCAGATTTATTTGAGGGCTAGATATTACGATCCATCTATTGGACGGTTTACCCAGCAAGATACCTTCCAGGGCTGGGAAAATGATCCGGTTACCTTGCATAAGTATATTTATGCGAATGCTGATCCGGCAAACAACATTGATCCAAGTGGAAATATCAGTCTTGGTGGATTGATGTCAGGGATTAGTGGTTTTGCACGCTTAACTACTACTGCGGTGACTACTGCGGTGTTCAATGTTAGTCGATTAGTTGCTTCAAGAGTGAATGGTACTGTTGTCAGAGGAGTTACTAGTTTAAGGACTAGAATTTGGCTGACGCGATATGTCGGTAGAGTTCAATCCCGTATTCCTAAATCTTTAGGGAAGGGCCAACCAGCGAAACAACCAGGATGGAGATGGTCTAACGGTAAAGACACGCATGTGCGTGTTATGAAAGGAAATAGAAAATCTTCGAATCCTGCACAACAGCAAGACTACGTAAAAATAGTTAGCAAGGATAAAGTTATAGGTAGAAATGGACGAGAACTTGCCGATGCTAAGAATGCTGATGCACATATCCCACTAAAAGATTGGTTGACGTGGGTGAAGTGGAATAGCCCTTTATAGTATTCGAGTTGAAGTTATTAATGGATCCAAAAAAAGTAAATGTGATCAACGTACTCCAACTTATTGCCAATGTTGAAGAGCAGGATAAGTATTGCCGAGATGTCCCGATTGCCAATGTTGCTGCTGAACTTATCTGTCAATGGTTCGATGATTTTTTTCATCCGGAATCGAATTCTTTTAAAGAATCATTTTCTGATGACGAGTGGAAAATATTGATGGAGTTCCATCATTATTATGATGGCCTTGTAGAAAAGTTACCTGACAACTATGAAGCTTTACGCGAAGATTTTAATTGGAAGCAAATTGTAGGAAAGGCAGCGTGGGCGTTAGAGATGTTAGGGTGGAGAGATCTTGAAGCTAAATATGATGATTAGCCCGGTTGGATTGAGGCATGAAACCCAACATAAAGCCACAAAGCCACCATCCTGTTTAAAATAAAAAAGAACAACATCCCCAAGCCCAACCTTCCGGTTGGGCTTTTTTTTAGCTGCTCATTACGCATTCAAAAACTGAGTGGCTGTAATATCTGCTTGCTTGAGAATTGCTTTTAATGTCCCCTCTGGCATGTCGCCGGGATGATTGGGAATGGTGGTGTATTTGTTTGTTGTTGGGTGAAACCAGATTTCATGTGACCCGGCCGCCTGGCGGTCAAACTTGAGCCCCAGCTTTTTGAGTTTCTTGACGATTTGCCGGTATTTGAATCCGGCCAGCCTGCCCATCAGGTACCCAGAATCAGCGGGTAATCAAATGAATCCCTGGTGGACTCCAGCGTGGTCTTTTGATGGCGTTCGGCTTGCGCCTCCAGCAGCTTCTTGGCGACATCGCGGGCAATCTCCAGCGTCTCTGTGATGGTGCGCCCCTGCGCGACCAGGCCTGGGATATCATCACTGGTGGCCAGGTAAACACCTTCCGGTAACTTCTCGATGTGTAAATTGGCAATCTGTTCCATAGTGTCCTCTCGTGCTATCAGGTGGCATTGGCCTTTTGTTTTAGCTGCTCGGCTTCAACAAAGGTATCAATCAACTGCGTGATCTGCTGTCGGGGTTTGGGCCCCAGCTTCTCAATCTGTCTGATTCGGCGTTCCAGCCGACTGTTGATGGGGGGCGTCTCGACAGGCTTGATCCCCAACAGTGTATCAGTGCTGACATTGAGCGCTCTGGCCAGATCAACCAGCATATTAGCCGGTGGATGCTGACTTTCAGATTCGTAGTAGGCAATCATCCGGCGCGTTGCGCTGATTTCATTCGCCAGCTGCTGCTGGGTGTATCCGGTGGCCTTACGTAATTTGGCCAGCCGTTTGCCGAAGCGACTGAGTTCCTCATTGATCTTCTTGGACATACACATCTCTCTTTGCAGGGGATGTCCCATAGTGTAAGCCCGGTTTCCATTCATAAGGGTTGCTGGGCCTTTGTTCTTTCTTTAAAATGTCCGGTAATCGTACATATCGTTGACGCAAAAATCAACTGATAAAAAATCAGACTAGAGGGATGGTGAGCTAAAGGGGTCAGAGCCCTTTAAATAACCACCCGCTGCTGTTAGGCTGTCTCTTTTTTCGCGGAAGAGTCGCAATCATGCTGACCCGCCAGACTCGCACCACCTATGCTGACACCTCCTTCACCCTTGAAACTTACGACGCACTGGGCCGGGTCATCCGCAAAACCAATCAGTCAGGCATCACCACAAATTACGCATACGAGGCCAACGGCAACCGCACTCAGGCAACCAACGCCCATGGCACCACCACCTGGACCTACGACAGCCAACTGCCTGGCGTAAGAAAACAACCTCGACGGCACCACGCTAGACTACAGCTACGACAACGCAGGCAACCGGACAACTGTTTGAGTTTATCCATATTACCTACAGCTCGGAAAAACCGTTGTTCGTAGTGGGTGATGGTATCCAGCCAACCTTGCTGTTCAATTCCCAGTCTGGCCAAAACAGGCGGAAGACTATCGGAAATAGCCCCGGCTTTGTCATCGCGTACACCCCCCCCGACCCGTCCAGTCCACCAATTCTCGGTAATCCGGGAAGGAAAAGGTGATGCCTTCAGGTTGGTTTTTGTGTTCATCGCCACTGAAATCGAACAGTCGGACGGGGGGGGTATTTGAGGCGTTTGATTGATGGGTGTCCTATTTTACGACATTTGATTGATGGGTGTCCTATTTTACGGTGGTCTTGTTGCACCATTTATCCAGAAACCATCCAGCCCAAGTAAGGTGAGGCGTATTGCCAGAATAACTGAAACTCCTCTTTCAAAAGATAACTCCGGATCGATTTCAAATTATACTGTAATAGCTCCGCCAGCTTGATGCCCTGGATATTAGATGCTGATGTTACCGTCAAGCCGCTTTATGGCCATAAGGTCTGCACTGCTGATTTGGTGATACGTAAAGTCTCAGCAAAATCACATATGACTTGCGAATTATCCGGGTCAGACAACAGGAAACAATGGACCGTCGGCTTTCACGCCGTCCAGATTAGCGCCCATCAGCTCGGCGGCGGTGAGATCAGCACCGCGTAAATCAGCACCACTGAGGTTGGCCAGGCGCAAATCAGCACCAATCAGATTGGCGCCGCGCAAATCGGCACCTTGCAGGTCGTATTGCACCAGATTGGCATTTTCCAGATTGGCATTGCGCAAGTCAGCACCGTGCAAACTGCTGAGTTCTAATGTTAACAAGGTGCAAAGCCCTTTGCGGTCGTGAATCACTATCATGCAGCAATAATACAGTGTTTGGCGGATGTTTGCGCATCGCTCAGTGCCTGTTCGGCACGTGTGAGCACGTTGGCGGCACTGTTGTCGCGCAGGGGATGGATCAGCGTATAGCCGCAAAAAAGGTCGCAAATCAGTGTGTTCGGTATTTCCGGGTGCCGTAGTTGCTGTTCAAAGAAGAATTTATGCAGTCGCTCCAGGCAGGGGGTGGCACCGTCAGTTGTCATGCCAAACATCAATAATGCAAACTGGTCTTTATCGAGATGGGCAATGTGATCCACTTTGCGGACATGTGCTTTGAGCGTTTTGCTCAGTAATTTGAGCACCCGGGTGGTTTGTTGACTGTTGAAGTTGTTCAGTCCCCGTATGTGCAAGCGTACTATGCAGACCGATGTACCACGACGGGCAAAATCGTAGGCACGGGCAAATTCGTGGTCAAACTGGCGTTGATTCGGCAGGCCAGTGATCTCGTTGTTGAGTTGTTGGGTTTTCAATAGTTGCCGTTTTTTATCGAGACCGTGTTGAATATGACTGATGGCAGGCAGGATTTCTGCGGTTTCGCGTAATTGTGGGGCATCGAATTTTCTGTTCAGGGATTCACCGTTCGCCAGATTGTTGAGCAGGGTTTTAATTTGTGAAAAATCAGTGCTCAGGGTGCATAGTGCATAACGCACCATGAAAGTAATGATGCCGACCGTGAGCAACAAGGCAAAGATGTTAAATATCGCCAGATTGAAAAAACGGGGCGTCAGGTGTTCGGTGCTTTCAGTGAGGCTGAGTTGCCAGTCGCTGTCGGTAAGGGATATTTCCTGCTGACGTATTTCATCAGAGTGGCCAAGCCGGTCGTATTGCGCGATGGCCTTGTTGTTGCCATCACGCAGCACCAGCTTTTGTCCGTTGCTGGTGTTGTTTTGCAGCAGGGGTTGCAGGGTTGTCAGGCCGAAACTGACGAAGACCATCCCCAGAGGGGTGCCGGTTTCATCCAGCACCGGGGCAATCAGATCAAAATGACTGGTGCTGACAGTCAGCCTGTGTACTGGCGGTGTTTTCGTGGGCTCTCCCTGGCTGAGCCTGGTGAGGTCAGTGAGGCTTTGCGGGCCGAGTTGTGCGTCGGCGGGCGCCCCCATTACCTGTCCGGAATGACTGAGCAGGGCCACGCCCATGGCCTGAGGCAGAAATCGACGCATTTGCAGAGCCCAGGTCTGGGCGCTGGTGTCATCCTGGTCTTCGAGAATATCCTGAGTGGTGGGCTGGGTGGCCACATGATCAACAATCTGCTGAAAAAAAGCCAGCTGGGATTCCAGTGTGCGGGCTTTGTCGGCCAGCCGCTGGGAGAATTCATTTTTTTCCGAGTCTTGATAATAGGTTTTGGTCAGTAACAGGTTGGTGATGATGACGGACAAAAACAGGACAATAACCACTATGGCGCTGCTATAGGCAATAAACTTTATCGAAAAATCGCCAAACAGTGGTTTGCGTTTGTTGCCCGCCCAGGCTTTTGTATCGGGGGCAGTATCCTGTGTGGTGTGGTGCGGTTGTTTGGTCATGTAAACAACCGGGGTGCTGTGTTCATCGGATTGAAACATCGGACAGGGTGATTTCCTTTCTGTTCTGCTTTTGAAATTCCGGATATGGCGAAACATGTTAAAAATAGCGCATACGTGCCGATATAGCGGCTTGAAGCTATAGCGTTTTCAGTCCGGTCATTTGGGGAAATTATCATCGCCAGTAAAGTTGAACGTCTGTTTAGCCTTGAAGGTTGCCTTTGTTTTGATATGGGTTGGAGACGTTGTCGGCATATCTGTGAAGATGTTGAATCCTGCCCGCAAGCGAATATTTTTATGATGAGTTGCGTGAGAGAAAAACCCGGACTTGAATAAGGGTTACCCATTTTTGCTGAGCGCTGCTTAAGCACGCTGGCGCAGTTATTCCCGGTAATTTGTGGCTGGCCTTGGGCTGATGAGGTATGCTCGTGCAGACCATATGTTGAGTGGAGTCGTATGAAAAAAATAAATGTGGTGCGGCGGGGGCTCGCGTTTTTTTGTGTGAGTCTTGTGGGTTTGGGATTGTTGGCGTCTGGTATGGCGTACACGGCTTCGGCCGCTGAAGACTCGGTGGCTGAGACAACACGTTTTGTTCAGCTGGATGCCGCAGCAGAACGGGTGCTCAATGAAGTAGCAGCATTGGGTGCGCAAATGGTCATATTGGAAGAGGCGCAGAAGTCATTATCTCAAACCCGGTTGCTGGTGCTGGTGACGGTAGATCCTGGTCCATTTTTCCAGTTAGACGCCATTCAATTGCACATTGATGAGCGCATGGTTTCCTTTCACCAGTACACCGAAACCGAGTTGGCTGCGCTGCAAAAGGGCGGTAGTCATCGACTGTTTCGGGACGATGTATCTGTCGGCCAACATAAACTCACAGTATCGATGATGGGGCGGACACCGAAAGAATCCGATTTTCGGCGCACATCGACATTGGTGATAACTTCGGACGAGGAACGTGGTGTGGTGGAGTTGCGGATTGCCCCGGGTGAAAATGAAGACCAGCCTTCTCCTGAAATGCGACTTAAGGAGTGGAAATAAGTGTTGCTACTGTGCTGCACACATGAACGAGGCAATGTTTGGACTCCTGTGCTGACGAGAATGCTGGGCGGTATGATTTGTCTGTTATTGAGTGCGCAAGCTTTGGTTGCGGCACCGGTGGTATGGGATCACATTGAAGATCCGTTGGTGCGTGCTGCGCAGTTTGATTTGCTGGTGGGTCAACCTTTTGAGGCTATTACCCGGTTGGAGGCTGACCTGGACCAGGGGCGCATCAAGCATCGGCCAGCTCAGGCTCAACTGGTGCTGGGTAGTCTGTACCTTGCCAACGGTGCCCATCACAAGGCAGCTTCAATTTTTGAGACCCTGGGTAATGGAAAGCGCAATAGTGATCAACCGCAACGAGTACAAAATCTGGCCTGGCTGAGTCTGGCACAAGTGCAGTACCAGCATGGACAAACGGATGAGGCGCTGGTGTCGCTGCAACGCATTAATGGCGAATTACCCGGTCAGGCACAGCAGGAGCGCTTACTGCTGAGCGCTATGCTGCTGATGCAACAACAAAATTTTGATCAGGCTGTGGTTAATCTGCGCCAGCTGGGGAAAAAATCCCTGGTACGGCAGCTCCGTGAAAAGTCTGTGTGGGAGACATATGGTCGCTTCAATCTGGGGGTGGCGTTATTCCGGCAGGGGAAAGAAGAGGAAGGCCGCACACTGTTGGAAAAATTAGGCTCCGGGACAGCCGATACAGAAGAGCAGCGTGCTTTGCGTGATAAGGCGAATTTGATGCTGGCATATCATCATCTCAACAAAAATGAACCGGAAAAAGCACAACAGTATTTTGTGAAAACGCGCTTGCAGGGGCCAATGTCCAGCCGGGCACTATTGGGTCTGGGGCGTGTTTATTCCTCCAGGGAGTTACACAAAAAATCGTTGGTGCCCTGGTTGAAACTGAGCAAAATGGATGCCAGTGACCCCGCAGTGCAGGATGGTTTGTTGGCTGTGCCTTTTGCCTTTGGCAAACTGGAAGCATTCAAGCAGGCGCTGGAATACTACCAGTCGGCCTTGGAAAGGTTCAAAGCCGAAGTGGCGCAGGTACGCCAGGCGGAAGCAGCCGTCAACAGTGATGCATTGGCCGATACGCTGGCACGCGCCGTAAGCAATCAGCCTGCGGGGCAACGCTGGCTGGTGCAGGACCTGCCCAATACCCCCGGCGGGCGTTACCTGTGGCAGCTGTTCACGACACATGAATTTCAGGAAACCCTGAAAAACTATGTGCAGTTACGACGGTCTCTGGAGCGCCTGGAGCAATGGTCGTCACAGATTGATAGCGCTAACGGCTTGGAGCCAGCACACCGGCGTGAACTGGAAAAAAGGGTGTTGGGCGTGCAGAGTGAGCTGTTGTCAGTTCTGGAGCGTACACAAACACACCTCAAAGTATTGGCGCAGAAAACATTGAAACGCCATGAGCAGCGCCTGCTGGGTTATGCCAGCGAAGCCCGTTTTTCCATGGCACAGATGTATGACTATGCATCCAAACGTTGGGGTAGTGAGCCATGAATATGCGGTTGTTGTGCTGGCTGCCCATTATCGCTTTAGCGGGTTGCGCTGGCGGCCAAAAGCAGGAAACCCTTGAAGACCTGGGTGAGCTGGATATCAAGATTGATACTGAATCTCCCATTGCCGGCAGTCGCAACAAGGCGATGGATAATTATTGGGAGTTCATGTCTGAAAGCAAACAGGACCCACAAAAAATCGAAGCCATGCGGCGGCTGGCAGATTTGGAAATGGAACGCAGCGAAGAACGTTTTCAGAAAAAACTGGAGGTATTGGCACAGGGTGATGCCTCCGATGATGATGCCGATATACAGCTCTTGCGCGAAACGAGCTTTCGTAGCGCAATCAAGCTTTATGAAGATGCCCTGAAGTTATCAGCCGGTGGTCCGCATTCTGCGGGTTTACTGTATCAGCTTTCCAAGGCCTATGAGCAAGCGGCTCAGCAGGAAAAAGCACTGGATGCATTGGATCGTCTGCTCGTGCTGAATCCGCGTGCCGGAAATCGTGATGAATTGCAATTTCGGCGTGGTGAGTTGTTGTTTGACTGGCGAAAATTCAAATTGGCCGAGCAGGCTTATTCCCAGATTATCTCTATGGGTACTTCTTCGCGTTACTACGAAAAAGCAGCCACAAAGCTGGGTTGGGCCTTGTTTAAACAAGAGCGTTATCAGCAAGCGTTGAAAGCCTTTTTTGCCCTTGTTGACCGGAAATTAAAACCGACTGTTGGTTTGGCGGAGCCGCGCAAGCTGAGTCGTGGCGATAAAGAGCTCGTCGATGATGTTTTTCGCATTGTGACGCTCACGTTTAATGAGTTGGGTGGTGGAAAAGCGATCAAACCCTATTTTGACAAAAATGGACATCGCGAATACGAAATCCGGGTTTATCGTGATCTGGCAGAGTTTTATGTGAAAAAAAATCGTGTACGGGACGCGGCAGAGACCTATCACGCCTTTGCTGAAGCTTACCCCATGCATGAAAAAGCCTTTGAGTTTGACTTGAAAGCGATAGAGACCTATACCCAGGCCGGGTTTGCCAGTGTGCTGATTGAAGAGAAGCGTACCTTTATCAAGCGCTACCGTGTTAATGGTGCCTATTGGAAGCGTTATGAAGAGCAGGAAGACACTATTCTTGCACAGCTAAAGACGGCGGTGAGGGAAAATTCAGAAGATGTTGTGCGTCATCTTCATGCAGAAGCCCAAAAAAACAAAACAGCCGTAGCCTACCAGACAGCTTTTATCGGGTACCGGCAGCATCTGAAATGGTTTGGTCAGAGCAAAAACGCACAAAAATTGAATTTTCTTTATGCAGAGCTTTTATTCGAGTCCGGCAATTTTGAAAAAGCGGCTGAGGAATATGAAAAAACGGCTTACCGTTATGTGCGTTTTGGCAAAGACGCAGAGGCAGGTTATGCAGCGCTGCTGGCCTATGGTGAGGCAGAAAAAAAGGCAGAAGGGAAACAAAAAGCGACCTGGAGCCGTCTAGCTGTGGGTAGTGCCATGCGTTTTGGTAAAACTTTTCCTGATGATAGACGTTCTGCGCAGGTGTTGACCAGGGCTGCGGAGGACATGTTTGCACTGAAAAAATATAATCAGGCAGCAGTGGCAGCGCGGCAGATTCTGGAATTGTCACATGCACCTAACTCCGAAACGCGGCGTACAGCGTG
This sequence comes from Chromatiales bacterium, assembly GCA_026982555.1. Taxonomy (GTDB): domain Bacteria; phylum Pseudomonadota; class Gammaproteobacteria; order SZUA-152; family SZUA-152; genus SZUA-152. Next base: position 16,203 of record JALSGT010000035.1, on the reverse strand, counting down.
GAAAATTATTGCGCGTGCAGAGTTTGAAAAGGGGGATTACACACGGGCTGAAGTGGCTTATAAGGTTGCGTTGAGTTTGACGGGCATGAATGATGCGAGCCGCAAGGTGCTAAAAGACGGGCTGGCTGCATCGGTCTATAAACAGGGTGAGTACATGAAGTCCAAGGGCAATCTGCAAGGCGCGATTGCCCAGTTCTCCCGGGTTGAGCAGGTATCGCCGAATTCTGCAGTTATTCAGTCGGCAGAATTTGATATTGCCGCAAGCCTGATGGAATCTGGAAATTGGCAGGGCGCTATTACCAAGTTTTTGGCATTTCGCGATAAAAACCCGGCGCATCCGTTGGCGGCGAAGGTATCTGAAAACCTGATCAAGGCCTATTTGAAAAACAAACAGCCGCTTAAAGCTGCCGCTGAATTGGAAAATATGGCAGGAAACAATGCAGACCCGGAAATCGGACGTGCCGCCTTGTGGCAGGCTGCGGAATTGTATGAAGAAGCGGGCAGTGAGCAACAGATTATTACAACTTATAAACGTTATGTGAGCATGTTTCCGCAACCTGTGGAACAAGCGACTGAAGCACGCCATAAACTGGCCGCTATTTATGGCAAGAGGGGACAATTGGGTGAGCGACGCCACTGGTTAAATGAAATCATTCAAAGCGACAAGAGTGCAGGCAGCGGTAGCACGCCGCGCACACAGTATCTGGCTGCGAAGGCAGCTTTTGAATTGGCAGAGCCAGTGCTCCAGTCTTTCCAGCAGGTTAAGCTGGTGCGGCCACTGAAGAAAAACCTGGAACGCAAAAAACAGAAGATGAAAGAAGCTGTTGATGCCTTTACTTTGGCAGCAGATTACGGGATTGCTGAGGTGACCACTGCTTCTGTTTACTGGTTGGCAGAAATTTATAATGAATTTGGACGGGAATTGATGCAGTCAGAACGGCCGGAAGGTTTATCCAAAGACGAAATTGAGCAATACGACATTTTATTGGAAGAGCAAGCCTATCCCTTTGAAGAGAAGTCGATTAACATTCACGAGTCAAATGTTGAACGTGTGAGTGAAGGCACGTTTGATAAATGGGTAAAAAAGAGTTTTGAAGAATTGCGTAAGTTGAGCCCTGTGCGTTACGCCAAGTCTGAAAAGAGTGAATCAACAGCCCTGTATCTTGATTAAAAAGATATTGATTAAAAAGATATTTATAATGCGATATTCATTTATTTCCTGTTTTTGGAAAAAACGTGTGAAGTGTGCTGGCCGCTTGTTTTTTATAACAGCTGTTTTGCTATTGGCAGCCTGTGCAGCAACGACCGAGCCAGCTCGTGATGTGGCCGCACCTGCGAAAGAAGAGCTGCCAAAAATTGACCCGAAAGTGGCAGCATCTTATGAAGCGGCCCTGTCCGCAATGCGGGCAGGAAAAACGGCGCAAGCTGAAAAGGCATTGCAACAGTTAACCGCCCAATATCCGAATTATTCCGGCCCACAGGCAAACCTGGGTATTTTGTATTTCCACCAAAATGAGTTGGAAAAAGCAAAAGCGGCTTTTCAGGCATCATTAAAAATCAATCCAAAAAATGTGGTGAGTCTGAATCATCTGGGAATTATCAGTCGTGGTGCCGGCGAGTTTGCGCAAGCCCGGACTTACTATGAAAAGGCCTTGCAGATTGATCCTGATTACGCTTATGCTCATCTCAACTTCGGTATTTTGCTGGAATTGTATATGGGTAAACTACCGGAAGCACTGGAACACTATCAGCGGTATCAACAATTGACACCGGAAGAGGATGTTGAAGTTAAAAAGTGGATAGTTGATCTGGGGCGCAGAGTTAAAAAATGATTCGGTCTTTTTTTCTTGTTTGCTGTTTGTTTTTCGCGTTGTTACCGCTTAATGCATTTTCCGCTGATAGAATTGAGCTGGATGAAACCGCGATTCAGGGTAGTCGTGAGCTACCTAAAATTTTGTATGTTATTCCCTGGAAAAGCACGCGGCTGGGTTTGTTGCAAGGTGGTGCTGGCAGCAATTCTTTTGATACAGCTTTTGAAGCATTGGACCGGGATGTGTTTCGGCGTCAGGTTGAATACTATGACATGTTGTACGGTGCTGGAGCACAATCAATGTCAGTGAAAACACCAAGGTAAACAACTAAAAATAGTGGTTTAAATAATATGAATATAGATGCGGTACACTTTTTAAGTGACTTAACTTTCCCTGTTTTGCTATCAGAAACTCAAGAATGTCGTTAAAATGCCGCAATGTGCAGTGTGTTTTCGTGTGCAGAGCTTGGTGAATTGAGTCGCTCAGCACGGGCGTATTTTATGGCATGCCGGAGCGCTGTTTTGTGCCATTGGCTTGTGCGATAAATGTACAGTGTTGGTGTGTGGCGCCAATGAGTAGCATAAAAAAATCGAATTATGTGATGTGAGGAGAAAAGTATGGATTTCTTTAACGCGATTGTGAAATTTTTCCAGGAGGGTGGGCCGTTTATGTATCCCATTCTGTTGGTGTTTGCGTTGGGCGCAGCAATTGCGATTGAACGGTACTTGTATCTGACGATTGCAAAACAAACCAATCGTAGTATGTGGGATAAACTAACCCCGCTAATGAAGGCAAATAATTATCAGCAAGCCATGGCATTAAGTAGCCGCTCAAAGTCTGAAATAGGAAAAATTATGGCTTATGGCTTGAGCCGCCTACAGATAAGCAGGAATCGTGATGATATTGAAATCGCCATGGAAGAAGGGCTGATGGAGGTTATTCCACGCCTTGAAAAACGTACCCATTATCTGGCCACCTATGCCAATATTGCGACGTTGCTGGGGTTGCTGGGTACTATTATAGGTCTAATCCAGGCGTTTACTGCGGTGGCTAATGCGAATCCGGCCGACAAGGCTGATTTGCTCTCTGCCAGTATTTCCGTGGCCATGAATACCACAGCTTTTGGTTTGATGGCGGCGATTCCCCTGTTGTTGATGTTTACTGTGTTGCAGACGAAGACAACTGAAATAGTCGATAGTATGGAAATGGCAACAGTGAAATTTCTGAACTCGATTACCGAGCAACGTCGAGAAACTGCGCGTAGCGCAAAGTAAGCGGAACAATTTCATATGTCCGTAAGAGCCCGTGTCAGGCGCGCGCGTCGCGAGGTGCCAGAACTCAACATTACCACCTTTATGAATTTAATGGTGGTGCTGATTCCGTTTCTGCTGCTTTCAGCGGTATTTTCCCAACTCAGTATTCTGGAGCTCAATCTTCCGCCTGATGCACAATCGCAGGCAAATAAGGATCAAAAAAAGGAGCGCAATTTCGAAGTGATTGTGCGCAAGGATAAACTGGTCGTGGCAGATACTATCGGCGGTGTACTGAAGGTAATTAAAAATACGGATGGTAAACACGATTTTGCAGCGCTTTCTGAGTATTTGGTGAAAATAAAAACCCGGTTTCCTGAAAAACAAAATATCAGTATTTTATTGGAGGCGGATACTGAATATGAACTTTTGGTAAGGGCTATGGATACAGTGCGTGAGGTTGAAGTGGTAGAAGCAGCCTCCGTGGTGAAAAAAGAACTGTTTCCTCAGATTGCTATTGGTGATGCACCATGAGTGTGTCGCGCCGCGCCAAACGCATGGAACGTCACCATGCACGTACCAAGCGTACCGCCTCGCTGAACATGGTGTCCTTGATGGACATTTTTACGATTCTGGTGTTTTTCCTGTTGGTAAGTTCTTCATCGGTACAGGATTTACCCAACGCCAAGCAAATCAAACTCCCCGAATCAGTCTCTAATCAATTGCCAAAAGAAACGATAGTCATCGTTGTGGGTGCTGATGATATTGTGGTGCAAGGGCGAAAAATTGCGTCAGTGGCAGATGTAATGCGCTCCAGCAGTACCGAAATAAAGTCGTTGAAAGATGAGCTGTTACGTTTAACCGCACGTAAAGTGCGTACTAAAACAGCAGATGGGAAGCCCGTTTTACGTGAAGTCACCATAATGGGTGACAAAAAAATTCCTTTCGCCTTATTGAAGAAAATCATGCTGACTTGCACAAAGGCAAGTTATAGCAATATTTCGCTGGCTGTTTTACGCAAACGGGATAAAGGTTAACTCGTGTCTGTATTGATGTATCGCTCATTTATATTGCCCTGGACTCGTCTGGAAGAGGATGATGGGCGACTCAAAAAAATCGTCATCATTATTTTGGCATTGGCGGTTGTTTTTAGTGTTGTCATTCCGTGGATTCCTGTACCCGAAGTTGACAAGGATAACGTTGAGGATTTGCCACCACGTTTGGCGCAATTGCTGCTGGAAAAACAGAAACCCAAGCCTAAACCTGTTCCTAAAAAGGTAGAAAAACCGAAAGAGAAGAAAAAAGAGAAGCCGAAAGAAGAAAAGAAAAAAGAACCGAAAAAGAAAAAAGAAGAGCCAAAAAAGAAAATAGAGAAGCCAAAGGTTGACCGGGTTGCTGAGGCACGAAAAAAGGCAGCGTCATCGGGTTTGCTGGCATTTGCGGATGACCTGGCTGATTTACGTGATAAGCCGGTTACCCAGGCTTTAAATAAAAGTAAACCTTTGGCAAAAGGAGCAACCTCAGCCAAGGTGATGAAACGCAATATCCTGACCTCGGGCACGGCAGGTAGTGGCGGTATTGATACGTCACGTTTGAGTACAGGCGTGGGCCGTAGCGCACTTGCCGGACGGGAAACCACACAGGTGGAAAGTCCGGTTGCCATTGTCGCCAAAACAGGACCGCAAGTTACAGGTGGCGAGGGTTCTGGTAAGCCTTCCCGGAGTTACGAAGAAATTTCGCTGGTATTTGATAAAAACAAAGGCGCGATTTATTCGTTATATAGTCGCGCTTTGCGTAAAGATCCTACTCTGCAAGGTAAGGTAGTGTTAGAAATCACCATTGCGGCTTCGGGTCGTGTAATAGCCTGCAAGATAATTTCCAGCGAATTGAATGACAAGAATCTGGAGCGCAAACTGGTTTCACGGGTGAAATTGTTGAACTTTGGCGCTCGGGATGTCGAAGAAATGATAGTGACGTATCCTATAGACTTCCTGCCGACGTAATCAATAATTGCCTGGTTTGCAGCGCTTGAGGTGCGTGCTGCTATTGTCGATTGCTGGGTTTTTCGCTTTCAGGCTGTGACATCCAACAGGCTGCCAATCATCTTATGCACGGTTTCGACGACTTTAGTGGATGCTTGTATTTGTAACGCATCCTGTTTCAGGTTGAGTAACGCAGAAGTCACTTCCGCAGGCGGTTTGACAGCCCCTTCACTGATACCGTTATTAACTGCCTGCGCGATGGTGGATGCGTTGCGGCGCATATTATTCAGGCCTTGGTTTATGCCATTAATACCGGTGTTCAGGGCAGAAATATTCATTGTTCATACCTCATGTTACGGCATTCCCCATTTGATTCTGGTTAATTACCGCAGTCTGGAAAAGCCAGGAGTCGCTGATCTTTGTATCGTACGTCGGCTTTTTGGCTTTAACCCAAAATCCGTCGTTGAATGGCTGGCGAGGCGCGATGAGCAGTAATAGCGTGCTATACCGGTCATGGCGGCTCATTCAACAGGTACACTCGACAGAAGCTTAAAATATAATGTTTATCAATGTGTTATTACAGTAATGATATTTTACGGGGTGGTGGGCGGAATTGGTCCCGGATACTGAGGTTTGAGGATAAGTGGCAGGCCAGCGGCAACGAAAGTGACCTGGTCGCAGAGGGTGGCCAGTTGCTGATGCAGACGACCAGTTTCATCGACAAAGCGACGTGAGATTTTCCCCAGCGGAGTAATGCCCAGACCAACTTCATTACTGACCATAATAAGATGTCCTGGCAGTTGGGGCAGAACCTGGAGCAAAGCGTCGCGCTGGCTGACGAATTGTTGATGGTCAGCGTCCTCGCTGCCCATCAGGTTGCTCAGCCACAGGGTAAGGCAATCCACCAGCAGGCAGCATTGTGGTGCGGCATGCTGCTGTAGCACTTTTGCCAGGGCGATGGGTTCTTCCACTAGCGTCCAGTGTGGCGGACGTTCAGTGCGGTGGTGTTCGATACGCGCAGCCATTTCTGCATCGTCTGCACGGGCTGTAGCAATAAACGTTACTGCCTTGCCGCTTGTCTGGGCGCGTTGCAGAGCCAGTGCGCTTTTGCCTGAGCGTGCGCCACCGAGGATGAGTTCTGTATTCATTGCGGTATACTGCCGGTTGTTTTTTGTATGAGTGTAAAGGAGTGTGTGTGCCTCGAAGACGTTCGGTTTTTTTTCATTTGAGTCTGTTGATTCTGGTTATTTTTTTTATTGCTAATCGCAGTTATGCCGATGTCAGCGTGGTGGATGACGCTGGCCGTGTGGTTACGCTGGCCGCACCTGCGCAGCGTATCATTAGTCTCGCACCTCATGTGACCGAACTGTTGTATGCCGCAGGTGCCGGAAAATACATCGTTGGTGCAGTATCTTATAGTGACTATCCTGCGGCGGCAAAAGAACTGCCGAGGGTTGGCAGTTACAATGCTTTTGACCTGGAAGCCATTGTCGCTTTGCAACCGGATTTGATTGTTGCCTGGCAGAGTGCCAACCCGGCGGCTGCGCTGGAAAAATTGCAAGCTCTGTCTATTCCGGTGTTTTTTAGTGAACCACGGCAACTGGAAGATGTGGCTGGCAATCTCGAACGTCTTGGTAAACTGACGGGGAACGAAGCCATTGCTGATGCGGCCAGTGTGGCATTTCGGGGTACGTTGCGCAAATTGCGTAATCAGTACCATACGGCCCGTGAAGTATCGGTGTTTTATCAGGTCTGGCACCAGCCTTTGATGACGATTAATGGTGAGCATATCATCAGTGAAGTGATCGCGCTGTGTGGCGGGCGTAATGTGTTTGCAAGCCTGCCAGCACTGGCGCCTAAAATCAGTTTGGAAGCGGTGTTGCGTAAAGATCCTGAGGTGGTTGTGGCGGGTAATTCGGCGCTTAATCATTCTGGCTGGAAAGATGACTGGCGGCGTTGGCCTGCCTTGCGGGCAGTGAAAAATGACCATTTATTCTACGTTAACCCGGATATTATTCAACGACACACGCCGCGCATTTTGCAAGGCGCGGCGGTGTTGTGCCAACAGATTGAGAGGGTGCGCTGAAGTCGTGTGAGGCTATTTGAGAAATAGATGTTATTCGTTATTGGCATTATGTATGTGCCTGAAAATCAGTGTTTTTTATCGCGTTGAATAAGATATGGTTGCAAAAATACTGCGTCCTGCGGTGTTATAACTTTTGTTTAATTCGTAATCTTTGTTGAACGCATTGTCGAGCTTCAGGCGGAGCATTACGTGTTTTGAAACCGAATAACCGGCACGCAGATTTACCAGGTAATAACTGTTCAGGTGGTCTGAGTTCAGCGTATCGGTATAGCGATAGCCTTGACCAATAACGGTAACGCCAGCAGAAAACTTTCTGGTATTTCGGTCAATGTCTATACGTGCTGTACGGAACGCGCGGCGCTGAAGTTTATTGCCGGTATTGACATCTTCCGGGTTTGTCAGGTTTAACGATGTTGCTATTCTCCAGTCCTGAATGTGGGTTGTTGTACTGGCTTCCAGTCCGCGAATGCGCACTTTTCCGATATTAAAGGGTCGCCAGATGTCATTGAAAAAATCAGCGTCATTGCAGTTGACTGCACATGCCCAGTTGATCAGGTCAGTAATGTCGGTGCGATACAGACTGATATTCCAGTTTCCCCAGTATTGATTGCCCGTGATGCCTACTTCGGAGGAGGTGGATTCTTCCGGTGATAAATCAGGGTTGCCGGATACGGGGTAATAGAGGTCGTTGAAGGTGGGCGCCCTGAATGCTGTGCCATAGGAGGCCAGGAGTTTTATTGTGTGGTTAAGCGGGTAACCCAGGGCAATGTTACCTGTTGCTTTGTTACCAAAGGCTTCGTTGTTGTCGTTTCTGAGTGCAAAAAGGATATCTGCTTTTTGCATAAACCACTGATGTTGCACAAAGACGCCTGTGTTATCGCGGGATGTTTCAGCGTAGTCGATATTGCTGTTTATGGTATCCGTTTGTCGGTCGAAGCCGAGTACGAGCACGGTATTGTCATTCAGTGTTATGTCATTTTGCAGGTATATCCGGTTTCGAGTGGTGTCAAAGCGGTTTGTTTTCAGATCATTTTCAATTTCCTGGCTTTCATCGCGGCCCTGATCCAGGCCAACAGTCATTTTCCATTCCTGAGTTGGGACATATTTCAGTTTGATGGCTGCGGCTTGCTGGACTCCCTGGCTTTCATAGTCTGTTGCTGGAACCCAGCTGTCATATTCTGTTTTTGTTTCTGCCCGGACAAAGCTTGTATTCAGTGATATTCGGTTATTGAATTTATGCTCAAAGGTGGTGCTGAATGATGTGTTTTGATAGCCATCATCATCCGGATTATTGCCTTTTTGTGCGCTGAATCCACCCGTTTCATCATAGCCAAGTTGTACGCTTAGTGCGGTATTCATGTTGTTTATGGATGCGCCCGTGGTTATTTGTGTTGAACGATAGCGACCTATGGTGATGCTTTCATTGGCGTTAAAACCCTTTTTGCCTTTTCGGGTGAATATTTGAATAACACCACCGATGGCTTCGGAGCCGTAGAGGCTGGAGCGTGGCCCGCGCACGATCTCAATGCGGTCTATTTGTGAGAGTGGAAGATGTTGAAAAGACACGGAGCCCAGTGTTGCCGAGCCGATTTTTGCGCCATCAATGAGTACCAGCACATGTCCACTGTTGGTGCCCCGCATAAAGAGGCTGCTGTTTTTTCCTCTGCCACCATTGTTGGTCATGTCGATCCCTGGTCTTCCTGATAACAGTTCTTGCAGGTCTTTGGCCTGGGTACGTTCAATGTCTTCGCGTGTAATGACGGTCACTGCGGCCAGGGAGTCGTCCACAGTTTGTGCATTGCGTGTGGCGGTGACCACAATGGGAGACAGGGTGTAGACCTGTGTTTGTGAAAAGGCGTTGTGTGTAAAACCGCCCGTTGTCAGAAGGCTTATTAGAAGGTTTGGCAGAACAGGTTTGACGTATTTCATGAAACTCCCCAAAGTCAGGCGCACACCCGCGCGCGTAGTGTTTTTGTGGTGGGGAGGTTTTTGTGAGGGAGACCGGCAATATAAAAGGTGTTGGTGCGCCAATACCCGCCACCGTCGCCCACCGCAACTGTTACGATTGCATCAGGCCGGTCTCCGGGCTTATGAGTGATCGTGCGATCCGGCAGATGCCTTCCCGTATCGTGTTCGACACAGTGGCGTGTTATCTGCCGCGTACTCAATTACCGTTGCGGGGGCAGCGCTGGAATAACCTTGCTGTTTGTCAATAAACAGCAGAAGGCGCACCAGCTTCCCGTTTCATCCCGTCAACTAAAAGCTTTAGGGACACCTGAAACAGGCGCGTACTGTAGGGATTGAGCCAGCGGGCGTCAAGTTTCTTTAGTCGGTTTTGGTCGAGTGTAATGCGAGAGTGGTCTCAGGTTCCGGGGTTCAATGGCCGTAAAATGAGGATATGCACCGTATTTTAATTCTCAATGCCAAGGGAGGCTGTGGCAAAACCACGCTGGCTATCAATCTGGCCAGTTATTACGCGCAGCGGGGGTGTGTGACGGCGTTGCTGGATTATGATCCGCAGGGTTCCAGTATGCGCTGGCTGAGTCTGCGTGATGCTGAGCGTCCCGCGATTCACGGTATTGCGGCTTTTCAGCGCCGTCGGGATGTGACCCGTGCCTTTCAAATGCGTTTACCCGTGGAGGCAGAGCGGGTGATTATGGATGTGCCTGCCGGGGTGACGGGGCTGAGATTGGTGGAGTATGTACAGCGTGTGGATACCATTTTGTTGCCGGTACTGGCGTCCCCTATTGATATTCATGCGGCGGCACATTTCATTCAGGATTTGTTGCTGGTGGGCAAGATTCGCACTGCCGGTATCCGGCTTGCCGTGGTGGCCAACCGGGTGCGGGAAAATACGCTGATTTTCAGGGATTTGGAGCGTTTTCTTTCCAGCCTGAAATTGCCGCTGGTGGCGACGTTGCGTGACAGTCAGAATTACATTCGTGCTGCGGAGCAGGGGCTGGGCATTCACGAGCTGGAGGGCAGTCGTACGGTTCCGGACCGGGAACGCTGGCAGCCGTTGGTGGAATGGCTGGATGAGGTGGCTGATGCGTTGCCGGATCGGCAATCTTTACATCAATTGGGCGGGGTGGTGCCCATTGGTGGTTCAGCCCGGTAAATAGACTGGCCCGTTCGGCCCTTCCACAGCAATGACCGGGTGCCCGTAAAGACGGGTGAGTGTGTCGATGCTCAGGATGTCTTTTGCGGGCCCGTACAGCACTTCCCCTTTGCCGAATAACAATATCAGGTGGTCACAAAAGCGTGTGGCCAGGTTGATGTCGTGCAGAATCATGACGGATGCCCGTTTGTGTGTCGTGTCCGTCACCCGCTGGCTCAGCAGGTTTAACAGGCTGATTTGATGGTGGGGGTCGAGGTGGTTGGTGGGTTCGTCCAGCAGAAACAGTTGTGGTTTTTGGGTGAACAGGGTGGCCAGCGCAAGACGGCGGCGTTCGCCGCCGGAGAGGGTGTTGACTTGACGTTGCTCGAAACCATCCAGCCCCACGTCACCGAGTGCGGCCAGCGCCAGCATTCGATCATTTTTGCCTTCCCATTGCCATTGCGCCAGCCAGGGGTGGCGGCCGCTGAGTACGGTTTCCATCACGGTGCCGGGAAAGGCATCGTCATCGGCCTGTAATAACACGCCGATTTGTTGCGCGATGGTACGGCGTGGCAGCGTGCTGAGCAATTCATCGTCCAGTCTGATTTTTCCCTGTGTGGGTGCGCGCAATCCCGCCAGCGTGTGTAATAAGGTGGTTTTTCCCACGCCGTTGATGCCCAGTAAACCCCAGCGTTGACCCGCATTGATAGCCACATCCAGTTGCCGGCACACAGTTTTACCACTGATTTCCACGCCGAGGTTTTTTGTACATAGCAGGGCTGTGTTCATAAATGACTTCCACGGCGGTGCAGCAAATAGAGAAATACCGGCACGCCCAGCAGGGCGGTGATGACGCCCACCGGTAATTGTTGTGGAGCCAGTGCGCTACGCGCCACGGTGTCGGCCAGCACGAGCAGGCAGCCACCGGTCAGCACGGCGGCGGGCAGCAAACGGCGGTGGTCGCTGAGTCCCAGCAGGCGCAATAAATGAGGAATCACTAATCCCACAAACCCTATGCTGCCAGCGATGGTGACTGCCGTGGCAGTGAGCAGACTGGCCACCACATACAGCATCAGGCGCAGGCGTTGCACGGAAACACCTAGCGCAGCAGCGGTCAGTTCGCCGCGCGCCAGTATGTTGAGGTCGCGGGCAAAGGGCAGGCAGAACAGCAGGCCCATGCCGGTGATGAACAAGCCCCACAATGGTGGCGGGGCATGGCTGAGGTCTCCCATGAGCCAGAACAACATGCCGTGCAGATTGCGTTCCGGGGAAATGGCGAGAATAAAACTGATGATGGCTCCCCAGCCTGCGGCCACCACTACCCCGGTGAGTAGCAGGCGCATGGGACTCCAGTTGCCACGGCTGTGGGACAGACTGAATACCAGCAACATGGATAACAGCGCGCCTGCAAAAGCGTTACCTGTGGTCCAGCCGACACCGAGCCCCAGTAGCATGGAGAGCAGAGCACCCACTGCTGCGCCGCCGGAAATACCAAGGATGTACGGATCGGCCAGCGGATTGCGTAACAATACCTGCATCAGTGTGCCCGCCAGTGCCAGCAGAGCACCCACGGCAAAGGCAGAGAGGGCACGGGGCAGGCGCAGCTCCAGAATCAGACTGCGACCGAGTGCATCGCTATCGTTGAAGAGTGCCCCCAGCTTCACAGGTACGCTGCCGATGGAGAGGGCCAGTAGCAGGCTCAGGGGAGTGAGCAGGATCAGCAGAGGGAGAATGAGCCTGGGGTTCATTTCACTGCGCAGGCTGAGGTGAGGCACGACCCCCAACAACCCGGCGTCAAATTCACCCCGGCTGTTGTTGGGCGTCGTGTCTCACCCCGGCCTGCGAAACTCATGTTGCCATGGGCGCAGGAATCTCGCCCCGCAGAGTGATCACCGGCCAGCCTTTGGCGGTGGCATGGTCTGCCAGTGTTTCATCCGGGTCCACGGCGACGGGGTGTGTGACCCATTCCAGAAGCGGCAGGTCGTTATGTGAATCACTGTAAAACCAGCTGTCGGCCAGATTTTGCCGGTTGTCGTGCAACCAGGTTTTTAGCCGCTCCACCTTGCCTGCCTGAAAACAGGGGGTACCGCTGACTTGTCCGGTATAGCGGCCATGGATAATCTCGGGTTCTGTGGCGAGCAGGTTTTCCACACCCAGTGCGGCGGCGATGGGGGCGGTGATGAAGCTGTTGGTGGCAGTGATGATCAGCAGAATATCGCCCTGGGTGCGGTGTTTTTCCAGCAGCAGATGGGCTGCGGGCAGCATCACCGGGGTGATCACCTCCTGCATAAACTGCCGGTGCAAGGCATCGAGCTTTTCACGGGAATGCTCGCTGAGCGGTTTCAGACTGAAGGCCAGGAATTCGAGGATATCGAGTTGGCCGGTTTGGTAATCTTTGTAGAATCGCTGGTTTTCGCGGGTGTAAAACTCGCCGTCTACCAGTCCCTGTTGTACCAGAAACTGGCCCCACAGGTAGTCGCTGTCATCTCCCAGCAGGGTGTTGTCCAGATCAAAAATGGCCAGGCTCATGGTGTAAATCTCCCGGGTAAATAGGTGCGCATGGTGTAACGGGACGCCATAATAACCAATGCACGTCATGGCGGGAAATTTACACCCCTTGCACGGTAAGTGGGGGATGTGGAACAATCAAGACCACTTTTGAACTTAAGTTATTGATTGACCGATGATTGATTCTGAAGGATACCGGGCAAATGTGGGTATTATCTTGTGCAATGCGCAGGGTCGTTTGCTATGGGCACGCCGCATCGGACAGGATGCCTGGCAGTTTCCGCAGGGAGGGATCAAAGCCAACGAAACGCGCAAGGAGGCGCTGTTTCGTGAACTGCGCGAAGAAGTCGGGCTGACCTCCGACCATGTCGAGCTGGTGGGTTCGACCCGGAGTTGGTTGCGATACGATTTGCCAAAACGATTTTTACGCCATGGCAGCAAGCCGCTGTGCATTGGTCAAAAACAAATATGGTATTTGCTGCGACTCATCGGCAAAGATGATGATGTGCGTCTGGATGTCAGCGAACAACCGGAGTTTGATGGTTGGCGCTGGGTGGATTATTGGTTTCCACTGGAAGAAGTCGTGTCATTTAAACGGGATGTTTACCGTAGGGCATTGAAAGAACTTGAGCCCTTTCTGTTGTCTTTAAAACAAAATACAGCACAACAAACATTAAAAAAAATACCCGGGGCGGCGAAGCATTAATACACTTGTGGGAGATTCCACTGGCATCGCCCCTTTGTGCAGGCCGACCCATTCAATTTGTTTCATCTAATTGTTTAATCTGCAATAGCGCCCTTTAGGAGCCATGCATGCTGAATACGTTACGGCGTATTATCCAGGAAGTTACCACCGCCAGAGATCTGAATCAGGCATTGGAAGTGATTGTGCTGCGCGTCAAAAAAGCCATGGCGGTTGATGTGTGTTCAGTGTACATGACCGATAAAGTGCAGAACGAAAATGTTTTGATGGCCAGTGATGGCTTGAATGATGAAGCCGTCGGCATGGTGCGCCTGAAAAGAAATCAGGGACTCATTGGCCTGGTGGGTGAGCGGGAAGAGCCTGTGAATCTTGATGATGCCCCCATGCATCCACGTTATCAATATTTTCCCGAATCCGGTGAAGAGCGTTATCACGCTTTTTTGGGCGTGCCGATTATTCATCATCGTCAGTTACAGGGTGTGCTCGTGGTGCAACGTCATGGCAAAAAACATTTCAGTGAAGACAAAGTGACTTTTCTGGTGACCATCGCAGCACAATTGGCGGGAGCCATTGCTCATGCTGAAGCCAGTGGCGGTATTGATGGTTTACGTCCCCGGTCGCAAAGTGCTGCTCCTTTGCAGGGGCAACCGGGAGCACCCGGTGTTGCCATTGGCACCGCTGTTGTCAATTTTACCGCGACAAACCTGGAGGTCATCCCTGACCGTGTTGCCGGTGATGTGAAAGCCGAAGTCAGCCTGTTTAAAAAAGCCGTCAAAGACGTGCGCAAGGACATCCAGTCCATGTTAAAGCGCATGACCGAAGTATTGCCTGCTGAAGAGCGTGTATTGTTTGATGCTTATTTATTGATGCTGGACGGCCCCGGTATTTCCGACGAAGTGATTCAACGTATTAAACAAGGTAACTGGGCTGCTGGTGCCCTGCGTGAAACCATCGCCGAGCATATGCGTGCCTTTGATGCCATGGAAGATGATTACCTGCGTGAACGTGCAGAAGATGTGCGCGACCTGGGTCGTCGTATTCTTGAAAAGCTGCGTTCCCAGGAACCGCCAAAACCGAAAAAATTTCCGATGCGCACCGTATTGGTGGGGGATGAAATTACGGCATCCATGCTGGCCGAAGTGCCGGTTAAACGTTTGGCAGGCGTCGTATCCCGACGCGGCTCACAAACGTCGCATGTCGCCATATTAGCGCGAGCCATGGGTGTATCGGCTGTCATGGGTGTGAACGAATTGCCGGTGAATCATATCGATGGGCGCAGCATTATTGTGGACGGTTACACCGGACGTATTTTTATCAATCCATCATCTACGGTGCGGGGTGAATTCAAACACCTGCTGCGCGAAGAAGCAGAACTGTCAAAAGAACTGCACGAATTGCGTGAAAAACCTGCAATCACTCCTGACAATGTGGGGATTCCGCTGTACATCAACAGCGGCCTGCTGGCAGACGTGAAACCCTCATTAAAAAGCGGTGCGGAAGGCATAGGGCTGTACCGTACTGAATTTCCTTTTATGATACGTGACCGTTTTCCCGGTGAAGATGAACAATGCAAAATTTACCGGCAGGTGTTGAAAGCATTTTCACCCGCGCCAGTGACGTTGCGTACTCTGGATATTGGCGGCGACAAAATGCTGTCCTATTTCCCCATCGAAGAAGACAACCCGTTTCTGGGCTGGCGTGGTATTCGTATCAGTCTTGATCACCCGGAAATCTTTCTGGTGCAATTGCGCGCCATGCTGCGCGCCAGTGTCGGCTTGAGCAACATGAATCTGTTATTGCCAATGATCAACAGCGTTGCCGAAGTGGATGACGCCCTGTGCCTGCTGCGTCGTGCTTATCAAGAACTGATTGATGTGGGGGTCAGTATCAACATGCCGCATGTTGGTGTAATGATCGAAGTGCCATCGGCAGTGTATCAAGTGCGAGAACTGGCGAGGCGGGTTAATTTTCTTTCCGTAGGCACCAATGATCTCACCCAATATCTGTTAGCTGTGGATCGTAATAATGCCCGTGTGGCTGATTTATACGACTCGCTGCACCCTGCCGTGTTACGCGCCTTACAACAAATTGTCGAAGGTGCAAAAGATGAAAAAACGCCAGTGAGTGTTTGTGGTGAAATGGCCGGTGATCCCGCAGCCGCTATTTTACTGTTAGGTATGGGGGTGAATAACCTCAGTATGAGTGCCGCCAATTTACCGCGTGTTAAATGGGTGATTCGTACATTTACCCGGCGTAAAGCACGCATGCTATTAAAAGAAGCGCTGACCTTTGAATATGCACATCTGGTGCGTCATTTTCTCAATGCTGCGCTGGAGGATGCAGGGCTGGGCGGGCTGGTGCGGGCAGGCCGGTAGAGTGCTTTGTGCTCTACCGGCCATTCAACTGCGGATTTTAGGTTAAAGCAGGGGTACATGTGCTTCAATATAAACCTGTTCTTCACCACCAATGTCAAAACCTTTGGCGTAACCAGCGCGCAGATTCATGGGCAGCCAGTAACCGAGTACCAGTTTGGTGGTAATTTCAATACCGGCACCGCGTCGCAGGGCAGGTACATTGCTGTCCTGATCCCAGCTTTCTCCCCAGTTGTAAATCAGCTTGCCGTGGATTTGATGCAGGCCAATGGGAGGGGCCATAAAGCCACGTTCAATCAGTGCAATGGGGAAGCGCCATTCAGCTTCTATTAGCGCCATGCGTCGGCCACGCAAATCGGTGCGGCCTTGTTGATAACCGTGCAAGGGATAACGA
>JALSGT010000034.1 GCA_026982555.1 Chromatiales bacterium | reverse complement strand
TGAAGGTTTTGTCGCCACGGTTCCAACAGGATACAAATAATTGTCCCTGATAATCTGAATCAATAAGTCCGGTGAGATTGCCCAACACGATGCCGTGTTTGTGACCCAGGCCTGAGCGTGGTAATAATACAGCGGCCAGTTTCGGGTCGCCAATATGGATGGCAATGCCGGTGGGAATCAAATGAGTTTCGCCGGGTTTGATTTCCAGGGCTTCATCAATGCAGGCGCGCAGGTCCATGCCAGCAGAGCCGTCGGTGGCATAGTGTGGCAGTTCGATGTCTTTGCCGATGCGTGGGTCGAGAATTTGTAGTTGAATTTGTGTCATATGTGAGTGCTCTTTATTTTAATGATTGGCCTTCAGTCAACACCCAGGCGCGTGGATGTTGGCTGAAACCGATTTTAGGATAATAGTCTGTGGCATCCGGTGCAGAGAGCAAAATTAATTTACAACGTATGGCCAGTTGTTGTTGGGTTCGCATGATAAGTTGTTTGCCGATGCCGCTATTTTGGTGTGCCTGGTCAACGGCGAGATCGGATAAATAACAGGCGTAGTGAAAGTCGGTTATCGAACGCGCAATACCTACCAGTTTATTTTTGTAGCGTGCTGTGACTACAAGGTTGGCATTTTCCAGCATGCCTTCAATACAGGCTCGATCCTCCATTGGCCGACGTTCGGCCAGGGTGGAGGAAACAAGTACATCGATAAATTCATCGATGCTGGGTTTGTTATTGACTGCGTATGTAATTTCCACGATATCAGCTATCGCTATGGTGATTTATTCTTTACCTATAGAATTAACATCGCCACCCACCATAACGGTGATCATTTTTTCCGGGTGAACACGTTTCTGAAAGGCGGTTTTGATATCTTCCAGGGTGACTGCCTGCACGCGCTCATTAAAGGTGTCGAGGTAGTCCATGGGCAGTTGGTAAAAGCCGATCATGCCGATGTAGTCGATGATTTTTTTGTTACTGGATATGCGTAACGGAAAACCACCCGTGATGTTTTTCTTCGCGGCTTCCAGTTCTTCTGCTGTGGCTCCTTCTTTGACGAATGTGCCGATGGTTTCACGCAGCACTTTTAAGGCTTCGTTGGCGGATTCATTTTTAGTTTGCAGCCCAATGGTGAAGGGGCCGTTTTGTTGCATGGGCACAAAGTAGCTGTAGCTGCTGTAAGCCAGTCCGCGTTTTTCACGTATTTCATTGGAGAGACGTGCCACCAGCCCACTGCCACCCAGTATATGATTGCCGACATAGAGGGCAAAATAATCAGGATCGCCGCGTTTCATGCCGGGTTGGCCGACCAGAATATGTGTTTGTGCGGAGGGGTGATCAATGCGGATTTCTTTGCTGTCTGTCAGTGCTTCGACGGGAGGTATGTCGTCTGCGGGTTCTCCTTCCGGCAGTTTGCCCATCAGGGTTTGCGCGAGCTGTTCAGCATCGGCGCGGGATAAATCACCCACGATGGCCAGTATTGCATTACTGCCTACATAATATTTGTCATAAAATGCCTTGAGTTTTGCGGTGTCCAGGCCGTTGATGCCAGCCTCTGTGCCGGTGGGTTGATTACGGTAGGGGTGTTTGCTGTAAAGAGCGTTAAAAAAAGTTTCGTTGGCCTGTTTGCCGGGTGATTGTTTATTCCGTTTGAGTGTTGTCAGCAGGCGGCTGCGCTCACGTTCAAAGGCCGTTTTGGGAAAGTCCGGCTGGGTGAGTATGGTGGTCAGTGTATTGACTGCGCTGTCGAATATTTTTCTCTCCGTCAGGGTGCGCAGGCTGAGTATGGCCATGTCACGTTGTGCGCTGTTGCCAAAACGGGCTCCGATGGATTCAAATTGTTCTGCCAGCTGATTGGCAGACAAGCCGCCCGCACCTTCGGCTAACAGGCCGTTGGTGAGTATTGCTGTCCCGGGCATGTCTTCGTCGCGTGCCGCACCGGCATTAAAAATGATGCGTATGTCAACGATGGGCAGTTCGGGGGCCGGTACAAAATAAACGCGGGCTCCGTTTGTTGTGCGCCAGTGTTCTATGTCGGGGCTGGCACTGGCGGTTGTGCCGATCAGTGCGGTGAAAAACAGAATGCTGCTCATGAGCAGGCCAAAAAATAATTTATTGTTCATGTTTTTGCTTTTTGAGTTTTTTGAATTAATGGGCATGTGAGTGGCCTCCGTTTGCGGCGGCGGGTGCAGGTGTGGACTGTGGTTTCAATACGGCCACGGTCAGATAATCATCGATCAAGTATTTTTTCGCCACGGCTTGCACTTGTTCCGGTGTTACTGCGCGCAGGCGTTCCACAAATTGATCCATCAGTTGCCAGTCAAGCCCTACCGTGGCCAGTGTGCCCATTTGCATGGCTTGATAAAACAGGGAATCTTTTTCGTAAACTTTGCTGGCGACGACTTGTGCTTTGATGCGATCCAGTTCTGCCTGGTTTACGGGTTCGGTTTTGATTTTCTGGATTTGTGCGCGAATGGCTTTTTCCAGTTCGTCAATGGTTTTGCCTTTGGCGGGGGTGCCGCTGAATATAAACAGGTTGTCGAGTCGTGAATAAAGGTCATAACCGGCACCCACACTGGTGGCAATTTGCTGACCACGTACCAGTTCTTTGGCAAAGCGAGAGCTTTCACCGGCATCGAGTACGTTGGCTAACATTTCCAGTGCATAGGGTTCCCAGTCGGTTTTGGCGGTTGCCACTACGGGTACTTTGTAGCCCATGAGCATGTATGGCACCTGTGCGGGTGCCTTTACCACAATGCGTTTGATACCTTTTTGTTCAAAGTCCGTTTGTGGTTTCAGTGTGGGAATCGGGCGGGCACTGACTTTACCGTAGGTTTTTTGCGCCAGTTCAAAAACGGCTTTTGCATCAACATCACCTGCGACCACCAGGGTGGCGTTGTTGGGGGCATACCAGTCTTTGTACCAATTGCGCATGTCGTCCACATTCATGTTTTCCAGATCATTCATCCAGCCGATAATGGGCTGATGATAGGGGCTGTTGACGAAGGCGGTGGCGGCGAAGTGTTCGTAAGTCAGTGAGCGTGGTTTGTCATCGGTACGCATGCGGCGTTCTTCCATGACGACTTTTACTTCTTTGGCGAAGTCTTCGGCACGCAGGTTGAGGTTGGCCATGCGGTCCGCTTCCAGCTCAAAGCTGATGGGCAGGCGGCTTTTTTCCAGTTGTTGAAAGTAGGCGGTGTAATCCTGTCCGGTGAAAGCATTTTCACGTCCGCCATTGGCGGCAATGATGCGTGAGAATTCGTTGGGGCCGAGTGTTTTGGTGCCTTTGAACATCATGTGTTCCAGTACATGGGCGACACCGGTGGTGCCGTTGGATTCATAACTGGCTCCGGTTTTGTACCAGATCTGCGAGACGACGACGGGTGCGCGGTGATCTTCTTTTATGAGGATTTGCAGTCCGTTGGCGAGCCGGTATTCGTGTACGTCACCGATGGTAACGATGTGGCCGGTTTTTCCCGCACCGGCTGACAGGGCAGCGGATGATGCTGACATTTCGGCGCTGTCATTTTTGGAAAGGCCGGTGGCACAGCCTGTAAGTGCCGCAGCGGTAAGTGCCGCAGCGGAGATCTTTGATAAAGGATTCATAAGCCTCTCGTTGTTTTATGAGTTCAACAATCGTGGTGGTCGATACTTTATTTAACGTAGCTGACGACCTGCGCCCGCAAATGGTAGGATAGTCTACCCAATTACCAGCAGCTGTGACCGCAAAAATTCATGTTTGGTTTCAAAAAAAACAAGCCTTCTCCTGAAAAGGCGGTGTCGTCAGACGAAACACCGGTCGTCGATGAGCCTCAATCGGCAGCGCTGGAACCACAATCTGATATTCAGCCGGAGAAAAAGAAGGGTTTATTTGCCCGCCTCAAAGCGGGTCTCAGTCGTACCCGTAGCGGTATTACCGATGGCCTGGCTGATCTGGTGCTGGGCAAAAAAGCCATTGACGACGATGTGCTGGACGAGATCGAAACCCTGCTGCTGACGTCAGATGTGGGAGTGGATGCGACGCAGGAGATTATCGCTGACCTGACCGGTCGTGTCCGGCGCAAGCAGTTGGCGGATGCCGATGCCCTGTTTACTGCTCTGCGTGAGGATATGACCGCCATTCTTGCGCCGTCCAGCCAGCCATTGGCTATTGATAGCAATGCCAGACCTTATGTGATTTTGATGGTAGGTATTAACGGCGCAGGGAAAACCACCACCATTGGCAAACTGGCGAAAAGATTCCAGAACGAGGGCAAGTCTGTGATGTTGGCTGCGGGTGATACCTTTCGTGCCGCTGCTGTGGAGCAATTACAGGAGTGGGGGCGTCGTAATGACGTTGCTGTGGTGGCGCAGCACAGTGGCGCGGATTCTGCCTCGGTAATCTTTGACGCTGTGCAATCGGCTAAATCCAAGGGTATTGATGTGCTTATTGCCGATACTGCGGGTCGTCTGCATACCCAGTCCAATTTGATGGAAGAACTGAAAAAAGTGCGTCGTGT
>JALSGT010000033.1 GCA_026982555.1 Chromatiales bacterium | reverse complement strand
CCGACGTTGAGGCACACACCGCCAATGTTTTCATAACGTTCGATCATCACTACATTCAGGCCCAGGTCTGCGGCACGGAACGCGGCAGTGTAACCGCCGGGACCGGAGCCCAGCACCACAACTTGTGTACTGATATCGACATCGCCACTGTATTGGCTTGCCGTTGGGGCTGTGGCTGGCGTTACTGGTACAGTCACAGCAGAAGCGCTGCTCTCCGTTGATACTGATGGTTCAGGCTCTTCCACTTCCAGCATCAAAATCGCACTGCCTTCTGCGACGGTGTCACCCACAGATACCAGCACTTTTTTCACCACGCCAGCCTGTGGTGCAGGAATTTCCATGGTGGCCTTGTCAGATTCCACGGATATCAACGAGTCTTCTGCTGCAATAGGGTCACCGGCAGCAACCAGGATTTCGATGACTTCAACACCGTCGAAATCCCCAATATTGGGGATTTTAACTTCGATTACATTACTCATGATTTATTTCACCAGCCCATTTGCATCTGCCAGCACTCGCCCCATGAAGCGGGTAAAGCGCGCACCATCGGCACCATCAACCACGCGATGGTCGTAGGACAAAGACAGCGGCAACATTAACCGGGGTTCGAAATTTTCACCCGTCCATACCGGTGTCATTTTATGACGGGATACGCCAAGAATGGCGACTTCCGGTGCATTGACGATGGGCGTGAATTGCGTGCCGCCAATACCGCCCAGGCTGGAAATGGTCATGCAGCCACCCTGCATGTCCGCTGGCTTAAGCTTTTTGTCACGCGCCTTCTGGCTGATATCGCCCAGTTCGGCGGCGATATCCACCAGACTTTTGCTGTCGGCATCGCGTACCACGGGCACCACCAGCCCGTCCGGTGTATCTACGGCAATACCAATGTTGAAATAATGTTTCAATATCAGGTTTTCACCGCTGGCATCCAGTGATGCATTGAAACGCGGCAATTCACGCAACCCGGCCACCACGGCCTTGATCAGGAAGGCCAGCATGGTGATTTTGATGCCTTTGTCTTTATATTCTGCGGCCATGCTTTTACGCAGGGCATCCAGTTCAGTGATATCGGCCTCATCAAACTGCGTCACATGGGGCAGGGTCACCCAGTTGCGGTGCAGAAATTTACCGGTGAGTTTGTTGATTTTGCTCAACTTTTGGGTTTCGATATCACCCCACTGGCTGAAATCGATTTCCGGCATGGGGGCGACGGCCAAACCACCGCCGCCAGTGCCCTGGGTCAACGCCTGTTTAACAAAGACTTTTATATCATCTTTGATCACCCGGCCCTTGCGGCCACTGCCCGCAACACGCCCCAGGTCTACCCCCAGTTCACGCGCAAACTTGCGCACCGAAGGGCTTGCGTAGGCACGGGAAAAACTGATTTCATCGATTTTTGCGGTGGGAGAGAGCCGATGTTGCGGAGGGGGCGCAACGGGTTGTGATGCCGGGGCAGCCGGTTTGCTGGCGACAGGTGTTGTTGCTGTTTCCGGTGTTGCGGCTGTTGTTTCCGCAGGCGCATCACCACTGGGCTCCAGCAACATAATCAGGCTGCCCTGGGAAACCTGATCGCCAACGGCAACATTGACTTCCACGACGACACCCGCTTCGGGTGCAGGAATTTCCATGGTGGCTTTGTCAGACTCTACAGAAATCAGTGAGTCTTCTGCGGCGATGGTATCGCCTGCTTCGACCAGCACTTCAATCACTTCAACGCTGTCGAAATCGCCAATATCAGGAATTACTATCTCTTTTGCCATGTTTTTTCTCGCTGCGATCAAGCATGCAGTGGGTTGATTTTTTCCGGGTCGATGCCGTATTTGTTAATGGCTTCTGCCACAGTAACGGCATCCATGCTACCTTCATCCGCCAATGCTTTCAGCGCTGCAACAACAATGTGTACCGCATTAACTTCAAAGTGTTTACGCAGCTGGGCGCGGGTATCACTGCGACCAAAACCATCGGTACCCAGCACATCGTAGCGCGCCGGTATCCATTTGCGGACTTTGTCGGCATATAACTGGATGTAGTCAGTAGCGGCGATCACCGGGCCTGCACAATCTTCCAGACACTGGGTCACGTAGGGTACACGGGCTTCATCAGTGGGGTGCAGGCGATTCCAGCGGTCGCAATCACGCGCCTCACGGGCCAGCTCGGTAAAGCTGGTGGCGCTCCAGATATCGGCATTCACAGCCCAGTCGTCACGCAGCAAATCTGCCGCTGCAATCACTTCACGCAAAATGGCACCGCTGCCCATGAGCTGTACTGTTGTCGTTTTAGTATTTTCTGCGGCACGGAATTTGTACAACCCCTTGATGATGCCTGCCTCGGCACCTTCCGGCATGGCAGGATGCACATAGTTTTCGTTCATCGCCGTGACGTAATAAAACACGTTTTCCTGTTCCGCAAACATGCGGCGCATGCCGTCATGAATAATCACTGCCATTTCGTAACCAAAAGTAGGATCGTAACTAATGCAGTTGGGTATGGTGTCGGACAAAATCAGACTGTGTCCGTCCTGATGTTGCAAACCCTCGCCAGCCAGTGTGGTACGGCCCGCGGTGCCACCGATCATGAAGCCGCGTGCCTGCATGTCCCCGGCGGCCCAGGCGAGATCACCAATGCGCTGAAAACCGAACATGGAATAATAAATGTAGAACGGAATCATGTTGACGCCGTGCGAGCTGTACGCAGTGGCCGCGGCAATCCACGATGACATGGAACCCGCCTCATTGATCCCTTCTTCAAGAATCTGTCCGCTCTTGTCCTCTTTGTAGAACATGATCTGGTCTTTATCCTGCGGCGTGTACAGCTGACCCACCGAAGAATAAATACCCAACTGACGGAACATGCCTTCCATACCGAAAGTACGCGCCTCGTCCGGCACAATGGGCACCACGTTTTTGCCGATATTTTTATCGCGACACAACAGGGTGAGCATGCGCACCCAGGCCATGGTGGTGGACATTTCCTTGTCACCACTGCCCGCCAGCATGGTATCAAAAATCGACAGGGCTGGAATTTCCAGCGGTGCCGCCTGCGTGCTGCGTACCGGTAACGGACCGCCAAGCTCTGCACGACGGGCATTCATGTATTGCATTTCTTCGCTGTCTGCATCCGGTACATAATATTGACCGGCGGCGGCAGCTTCGTCGTCAAGCGGAATGTTGAAGCGGTCACGGAAGTCCAGCATTTCATTGTCTTGCAGTTTTTTCTGCGAGTGCGTGCGGTTCTGTGCTTCACCGGCAGAACCCATACCATAACCTTTTACGGTTTGTGCCAGAATAACCGTGGGCTGCCCCGTGGTGTTCACAGCTGCATGATAAGCGGCGTACACCTTGTGCGGATCATGCCCGCCACGGTTAAGACGCCAGATGTCTTCGTCAGACATCTTTGCCACCATGGCTTTCAATTCAGGTGTATTAAAAAAGTGCTCACGCACAAAGGCACCGTCTTTGGATTTGTAATTCTGAAAATCACCATCCACGCATTCCATCATACGTTGTTGCAGCAAACCGTCTTTATCCATGGCCAGCAGGGGATCCCAGTAGCTGCCCCATAATACTTTGATCACGTTCCAACCGGTGCCCCGGAAGTTGGCTTCCAGCTCTTGTACGATTTTGCCGTTACCACGCACCGGGCCGTCAAGACGTTGCAGGTTGCAGTTCACCACCCACACCAGATTATCGAGTTTTTCACGACCGGCCAGCGAAATGGCCCCCAGGGATTCCGGCTCATCGGTTTCACCGTCGCCAATAAATGCCCACACCTTTCGGGTTTCGGTATTGGTCAGACCCCGGTGTTGCAGGTACTTCATGAAACGCGCCTGATAGATGGACATGATCGGCCCCAGCCCCATGGACACGGTGGGGAATTGCCAGAAATCATTCATCAGATGCGGGTGCGGATAAGAAGACAGACCTTTGCCGTCCACTTCCTGACGGAAGTTATCCAGTTGCTCTTCCGTTAAGCGGCCTTCGAGAAAGGCGCGTGAATACATGCCTGGCGAAGCGTGGCCCTGGAAGAAAATCAGGTCACCACCGTGGTCGCTATTGGGCGCATGCCAGAAATGGTTGAAGCCGATGTCATACAGTGTGGCCGCTGATGCAAAGGTAGCGATGTGCCCGCCCAGCTCGCTGCTCTTGCGATTGGCCTTAACCACCATGGCCATGGCATTCCAGCGGATGTAAGAACGAATGCGATCTTCGATGGCCTGATCACCTGGCAATTCAGCCTCCAGATGCGTAGGAATGGTATTCACATAAGCGGTATTCGCGGAAAACGGCAGATTAGCACCGGAGCGCCGCGACTTGTCGATCAGTTGCTCAAGCAAAAAATGGGCGCGCTCGACGCCTTCGTGTTCGATCACCGCAGCCAGTGCTTCCACCCATTCCTGGGTTTCGGTGGCATCTACATCCGACGTTTGTAATTGCTGGGACATGTTCCAACCTCTTTAGAAATTCGTGCCTGCTTGATTGGCCAGGACACCCGAACCCCACCAAAGTGACTTTGACGAAGTAAGCAGAGGCCGCGGCAACAAAAAAGAGCCGCGTATGATCGTTGTTTTACCCGCACAGGTCAAGCCGGCGCCAAGCGAACCCCGGCGCAAATTACTGACACAACCCTTTTAAAAACAATAGGCTATAGATCAATACCCACACCGGGCTCCGCGCAGACAAAAGCGGAATCAGGGCTCCATCGCCGTAATAACACAAATAATACGCACTGGCCGACCAAGCTCATCCTCAACCATCTTACCGCGCTGTCGCACACGCCCTGCGCCATGAGCAAGACCGTGGGTCACATCAAAATTTGCTTCCCGGCTTTCGAGTACCGCGTTTAACGCTTCGCCCACCTGGGTACGATCAGCTGTTGCAACATATCCGAGTAAATCGTTTTTATTACCCCGAAAACCATTCTTGCCCACTCCCAGTAACTTTTCTGCGACATCGGATAATACAATCTCATCATCGACAATATCGAAATCCCAAGTACCTATGGCGGCGACTTCCAGCGCCAGGCGCATGCGTTGCTCATTATCAACAATAGACTTGATCACGCCACGGCGCACTTTGCTGCCAGTACGGCGTTCACTGAAGGAGGTCATTGCATCATCCCCATAACGCAACCAGATCCAGTTCACATCAAAATGAGCGGCCACCGTTTTAAGGTTGTCGTATTCGATGTTGCCTCCCTTGGCCCACTTGCCCACAGCCTGGCCGGAAACACCTACCACACGGCCAATTTCTGCGTGGGAGATATTATGTTCACGAATCAACTGGGTTAATCGACTGGCAAATGTGTCTTGTTCACGCATGTGTTTCATCCTATGTTATTAGCCAACACCCCTCAGCATATAAAATGCTGCCTGACGCCTGCTTTTATTTATTCCCTTAAGTCCTTCCCATATGCTTTTCGCTCTGACTCAACCCTGCCCCAACCCTGCCAGTAGCGCGCCGCGAATTCTGTCAGAAAATCCCTGTAAATGACAGTAATTTGTGACTCATTAAACAATGCTGCATCCCGGCGCATAGCGACATTACGTCCAAGCCTCACCCCTCGGTTATGACACTCGCTATAACGGAAACTGCGAGTGAATTTTCACTCTTCAAGTGACCCTTTTTTTTCGTTCCCTGTGATGCCGGAAGGAGCAACATAACCTTTGGGACGAATTGCGACGGTATTCATTATCCGGCTGCACAACACACCATCCTGTCGATAAAAAGCATACTCAAACTGCGGAGTACTGCGACCACGAGCCGCGAGATCATCACGAATCTGCTGGTCGATAGCGGCATCAAATTCAAAACGCAGCTCCAGATCACTATTACCCTCTGCAACAAAATCAATGTGCATGGCACGCGTCCACACCTCGTGCCCCGGATAGCGATACGCACAAGCCAAAGCAGCAATGGGATCGGCCAACGAGGCCTGGTAGCCACCAAACATGCTGTTACTCATGTTGCGCGAAAAAGCATTCAGCGGCAGACGCAAACGCACGAACTGCCAATCATCGGTTAACTCCAACACTTTTATGCGCATCAGAAAAAAAGGTGGAAACCATTCCAGCCTCTGGCGCACCGACAAAAAACGCAACCTGCGTAGAAATGTCAGCACATTCATGTGCTTTTCATCCCGGCAGTGAAATCACCCCAGTGCCACTGTAGTACAGAGATCGCTGCCAGTGCCGCCGTTTCCGTGCGCAATATCCGCGGGCCCAGCCGCCATGACACAAAGCCCGCCGCCTCCGCCGTCGCAATTTCCTGCGCCGATAACCCGCCTTCGGGACCAATCAACAGACTCACCATTCCCCGGGGTACCGGTAGCGC
Organism: Chromatiales bacterium; assembly: GCA_026982555.1. Classification (GTDB taxonomy): domain Bacteria; phylum Pseudomonadota; class Gammaproteobacteria; order SZUA-152; family SZUA-152; genus SZUA-152. The sequence continues at coordinate 19,451 of JALSGT010000033.1, read as the reverse complement.
AGCGAAATCCGTCTCCGCACGGTGATGCAACACCAGCTTCAAGCTGTCCGTTTCCGCCACATCGGCAACAGCCACAGCAAACGACTTCACTGCCTCCACCGCTGGCACCTGATTGCGGCCGCACTGCTCACAGGCACTGTGTGCCACGCCCTGCCAATGCGCACGGCGTTTTTCCTGTCGATCACTCGTCAGATTCACCACTGTACGCTCACTCAATACCGGCACAATGCGGGACACACCCAGCTCCACCGCCTTTTGCACGGTGTAATCCATGCGTTCCCCCCGCGAAATGCCTTGCAATAACACCAGCTCCAACGGTGACTCCAACGAATGCGCCATGAATTCGCCCACCTCAATCAGCACCGAACGCCGCTCCACGGCGCTCACGCACGCCGCAAACTCCCCGCGTTCACCCTTATCATTTGCTTCACCATTAAAGAGCACCAGCGCATCACCCGCTCGCAGACGCAACACTTTGGTGAGATGCACTGTCGCCTGAGCGTCCAGTTTAATTGTCTGACCACTGGCCAACGGCATGTGTTGATAGATTCGGGGAATACGCACAAAACCTCCAAAGCATAAAATAAACTGCATTGTCACCCGACACGTCGCACTGCGCCAGCAGCAAACATGGCATAATGCCAGCATTCCCGAACACTCAGGCTGGAACCACGCATTTGAACGCATCCATCACCCAACTCACGCTGACACGCCCCGATGACTGGCATCTGCATGTGCGCGATGGGGCTGCCATGGCTGCTGTCATTGGCCACACGGCCCGGCAGTTTGCGCGCGCCATTATCATGCCCAACCTCAGTCCGCCGATAACCACAACGGCGCTGGCGCAAGCTTATTACCAGCGCATTCTGGACGCCTTGCCAACAGGCTGTGACTTCCAGCCATTGATGACTCTGTATCTCACCGACGATACTTCACCGGGCGAAATTTCCCGCGCCAAAAACAGTGGCGTGGTGTTTGCCATTAAATTATATCCAGCAGGCGCCACGACTAATTCCGACAGTGGCGTTACTCAATTGCAGAAAACTTATTCGGCATTAGCGGCCATGGAAGCCTACGGCCTGCCTCTACTGGTGCATGGGGAAGTGACCGATCCTGCGGTGGATGTGTTTGATCGTGAAAAAATATTTATCGAACAGCAACTCATCCCTCTCACCCAGCAGTTTCCCGGTCTGAAAATTGTGTTTGAACACATCACTACCAAAGATGCCGTCGATTTTGTATTGGAGAGTGGTGATAACATTGCGGCAACCATCACACCGCAACATCTGTTACTGAATCGCAATGCCATGCTGGTTGGCGGCATACATCCGCACAATTATTGCCTGCCCGTCCTCAAGCGGGAAACCCATCGTGAAGCATTGGTCGCTGCCGCCACCAGCGGTAAAGCAAAGTTCTTTCTTGGTACAGACAGTGCCCCGCATGCCAAGGGGGCGAAAGAATCAGCTTGCGGCTGTGCGGGAATTTACAGCGCCCATGCCGCACTGGAATTTTACGCCACGGCCTTTGAACATGCCGGTGCGCTGGACAAACTTGATGGTTTTGCCAGCCATTTTGGCGCTGATTTTTATGGTCTCCCGCGCAATACCGGCAGCATCACCCTGGAACGATGTACACATACCCTGGCTGACGAAATAACTTTTGGCACCGAAACACTGGTACCTTTTTTTGCCGGAAAAACACTGGCGTGGAAATTATCATCCTAAAATCCGCCGTTGAATGGCCGGTAGGGTGCGTTGAATGTTGTGGCTGGCAACGCGCCATACCCGTCATAGCAACTCACCCAACCAGTACACCCGACAGAAACTCAAAACATAATGTTTAGCAATGTGTTATTACACCCTCTAAGCGATCAACTGCGGAATTTAGGATCATGAACACTCCAACCGACCCTCCAGGCAAACTTCCGACAAAAAACCCGGACGCCCCGGAAACCCTTGAAGAACTCGCCGCGCCTGCCCCGACAGGCGGCGGTATTGCACGCCGCTTTCGTGGTTTTTTACCCGTGGTGGTAGACGTGGAGACAGCCGGTTTTAACGCCGACACCGATGCCCTGCTGGAAATTGCCGCAGTGCCCATTCACATGGATGAAGCGGGACTGGTCTATCCCGGCAAAACGGTCAGTGCTCATGTCGAACCCTTCCCTGGTGCCAACCTGGAAGCCTCCGCGCTGGCTTTTACCGGCATCGACCCCCATCACCCACTGCGCATCGCCGAGCCCGAGGGTAAAGCACTGAAAAAAATCTTTGAACCCATTCGCAACATACTCAAAGGCTCTCATTGTTCGCGGGCAATTCTTGTAGGTCACAATCCATCCTTCGATCTCGCCTTCGTCAAAGCCGCTGTAGAACGCACGGGCATTAAACGCAACCCGTTTCACCAGTTCAGCACCTTTGATACTGCCACGCTTGCAGGACTTGCCTACGGCCAAACGGTACTGGCCCGCGCCATTGCCGCTGCGGGCATCGAATGGAGCAATAATGAGGCACACTCTGCCGTTTACGACACGGAAAAAACCGCTGAATTATTTTGCGTTATTGTTAATCGCTGGAAAGAACTCGGTGGCAGCCCGATTTGACGGATTAATTCCCGTTTGCCAAAAAAATGCCCGGGTCGTAAAAAACAGCCCTCTCGGACCGTTTTTTACGACTCGGGTAACACCTTGTTTTAACCTAAACTTCGCGGCCGGGCAGCCTGTAGAGTGCGTTGAGTTTTGTGGCTGACAACAAGCTATACGGGTCGTAGCGACTCACTCAACAAGCTATTTACAATAGGTTTAAGTGGCTTTCGCGTTTTCCGTTGCCTCTGTCACCATTTTTTTCAGCTCACCCTGCTGGAACAATTCCAGCGTGATATCACAGCCACCAATCAACTCACCATTGATATAAACCTGCGGAAAAGTCGGCCAGTCGGCATAGCGCGGCAAATTTTCAAAAATCTCCGGATCAGCTAACACATTGACATAGGCAAATTCCTGTTCACAGGCTTGCAATGCCTGGGCGGTGCGGCTGGAAAAACCACACTGCGGCAGTTGCGGGGTGCCCTTCATGTAAATAACCACCGGGCTGCTTTCAACTTGTTGTTTAATACGTTCCAAAACGTCCATTGGCTTCATAACCTCACTAGCTTTGTACTGAATAATTCACAAAAACAATCACAATGACCCTCCTCGTGATGCAGGGAAATCTGGATCAGAGTCGGCATCAGTGTAACCCATATTACCTGAGCATAAAAGTCAGGTATTTTTCCTGGATAGCCCCTCCGGCAACAATAGCCCCGCAAGCACGGGGTGCCAAGGCGCATTTCAACAAAATTCACAAAACCAAGCCGTTCGACCTCACTTAAACCTAAAATCCACAGTTGAATGGCCGGTAGAGTGCGTTGAATTTTGTGGCTGGCAAGGCGCGAGGAGGAGTCATAGCAACTCACCCGACAAGTGGGCTCGACAAAAATTCAAAACAGAATGTTTATCAATGTGTTACTACACTTTCTAAACGGTCAACTGCGGAATCCAGGTTAAAAGATCTCTTCCCGGCGGATAGGCAATTGCGGGCGGCTCGGTTACTATGCACATTCTGCGATTATCAGTTGAGTAATTTTGTATATGGCTTCGATTCCTTGCCCGCATTGTGAGCAGAAAACCTTTGGTTGGTGGCATAAATATCTCACCGGCAAATGGGGGGTGGTGCATTGTCAGCAATGTGCTGGCCGGGTGTGCGCACAACCCATTGTATTAGCCGCGTTATATTTCTTCTATGTGTGGGATGTGGTGCTGTTCGGCTATCTCACCTATCTGGATTCGCTATGGTACCTGCTGGCAATGGTAGTGGGCTGGTTGATTCTCGATTATTTTTCCGTGTATGTGCCACTGACGCCACTGCGCTCAGTCAGCGGCACAGCATCCCCTGACGAACAACCCCCGTCCGCAGACCCGAAACAGAACTCCTGACCGTCCCATGGCGCGCGTGTTGGTGGTGGGCATTGCGACCCTCGACATTATTAACACTGTGGATGATTATCCTGAAGAGGATGCAGAAGTGCGCGCCAGCACCCAGGCCATGCGACGTGGCGGCAATGCCTGCAATACTGCCGTGGTCTTGCAACAGCTGGGGCACCAGTGCAGCTGGGCGGGCACGCTGGCAGACGATGCCAGCAGCGTAATGATCCGTGACGACCTGGCCACTTATGGTGTGAATATGGATGCGGTACAAGTCGTCGCAGGCGGACATTCGCCAACGTCGTATGTCACACTGAACCAGCGCAATGGCTCGCGCACCATTGTGCATTATCGCGATTTACCCGAATACAGCCTGGCAGCCTTTCAGCAGATTGATCTCACCGATTTTGACTGGCTACACTTTGAAGGGCGTAATGTGGAACAAACCCGCGCCATGCTCGATATTGCTCAACATCAGGTTCCCGCAGTGCCGCGTTCAGTGGAAATCGAGAAGCCGCGTAAGGCCGTTGAGTCCTTGTGTGAAGGTACAAAGCTGCTGCTATACTCGCGCAACTATGCACAATCCCATGGCATCACAAATAACGAAATGAGTAATCCTGTCGCTTTTTTGCAGACACAGCAGCAAACAATACCCACAGCGGAACACATTTGCAGCTGGGCCGGGCAAGGAGCCTGGGGAGTGGATCAGCAAGGCAAAGTATTGCACAGCCCGGCCATGGATTTACCTTGCGTGGTGGATACTCTGGGTGCTGGCGATACCTTCAATGCAGCCATTATTCACACTAAACTGGCGGGCCTGCCGTTGGCAGATTGTCTGCGTGATGCCTGTCAATTAGCGGGTCAAAAATGCACCCGGCAGGGATTCCAGGGACTGTGCTGAAACAGCACCAACTGACAGAAGGAAAAACCACAACTATGGCAGATTTTTTAATTATCGGTGGCGGCCTTATCGGTCTACTGACTGCGCGTACACTGAGCGCCAGTGGCGCAAAAGTGGTCCTTGTCGAACGCGGCCAGCTGGGGCAGGAATCATCCTGGGCAGGCGGCGGCATACTTTCACCACTGTATCCCTGGAAATACCCTGCGGCGGTGAATGAATTAGCCACCTGGAGCCAAACCCGTTATCGCCAGCTGATTGAAGATCTGAAACAAGCCACCGGCATTGATGCAGAGTGGACGCAAAGCGGACTGTTAATATTGGATGGCGATCAGCACGAGGCGGCCCTGACCTGGGCACCCACCTGTGATGCCGATGTGCAAATCGTGGACGCCAATGCAATCCAGCGTCTGGAGCCTGCGCTGCCTGCAAACCACCCTTCCGGCCTGTGGATGTCGCAGGTGGCACAAATTCGCAACCCATTGTTAATCAAAGCATTACGTGAAGATTTGCGGTTGCGGGGTGTACGTGTGGCAGAAAACACTGAAGTCACACACCTGTTGTCCAAAAAGGGCCGCATTCGAGGCGTACAAACAGAATACAGCGAAGTGGCAGCGGATCAGGTCATCGTCGCCTGCGGCGCCTGGAGCGCCGCCCTGCTTAAAGAACTGGGCCAGGAAGTACCCGTAATGCCAGTACGCGGGCAAATGATTTTATTCCGTGTGAAACCCGGGCAATTACAACATATTGTGTTGTGGCAAGGACATTATGCGATTCCCCGGCGCGATGGCCGGGTGCTGGTGGGCAGCACCATGGAAGACGTAGGCTTCGATAAAACCGTCACTGAAGAGGCACGCGATGGCCTGGCCCAGGTCGCCTGTGAAATGGTACCTGCCCTGGCGGATGTACCCATGGAACGCCATTGGGCTGGTTTGCGCCCGGGCTCTCCCACCGGTGTGCCTTTCATCGGTGCCCATCCCAAAATCGACGGGCTGTTCATTAATGCGGGACATTTTCGCAATGGCGTGGTGATGGCTCCGGCCTCGGCGCAACTGCTGTCCGATATCGTGCAAAACCGGCCCACCATGGTGGAGGCAAGCCCTTTTGCGCTGGATAATTGCTCTACGGCAGCTTAGAGAGATGTGACAAAATAACGCGGGCATATCCCGCTTGTCTGTCCTTTCGCATTGCACACAGCACCCCGCTGGCGATATACTCAGCAGCATGCTAGGAATTAGTGATAAAGATCAACATGTGCTGAATGTCGGTGAGCTGCTGGCACAACACGATATCGCGCCAACCCAACAACGCCGCCAGATTGCGCAGATCCTGTTTGCTCAACCACAGCATCTTTCGGCAGATCAGGTGCTGGAGCGTGTCAATCAAAATGGTACCGTGGCCTCTAAAGCCACTGTGTATAACACGCTGGGGCTGTTTGCCCGCAAGGGTTTAATCCGTGAGGTGATTGTTGATCCCAGCAAGGTGTTTTACGATTCCAACACCTCGGCTCATCACCATTTTTACAACATCGACACCGGTTTGTTACAGGATATCGAAAATCAGGAATTGAACTTGCAAGGTCTGCCCACATTACCCGCGGGCGTGGAGCTGGACAGTATCGATATTATTGTGCGGGTACGCACGGCGGAATAACGAAGCACGGTTGTTTCCATCCCTGTACATCTTTTATACTCGCGCACCTTGTTCTATCTCAATGCATCTTTTCCAGAATGCAACATCAGAAATACGCCGGTGTAGCTCAGTTGGTAGAGCAGCGCATTCGTAATGCGAAGGTCGGGGGTTCAACTCCTCTCACCGGCACCATCCCTGATACCTGCCTTATTGCGGCGTACTGTAAGTAACGCGATAGAAAAAAGTGGTCCCGCTGACCGGGTCGGTAAGATAATAGCGTGCTTCAATACCCTGATCCGTAATATCTGCGGGAAGTGTATAGATAAGCCCCATCTTCAGTCCGCCGGACAATACGTTGTTATTCAGAAAGAGTGGATCAGTGGTGCTGAACAGAATATCGCCACCGTTACGCAGCTCGTATTGCAACAGAGGAAAATCCCGATTTGACAGGTTGTACAGGAAAAACCCGAAACGACCACCACTGAACACTGTCGTACCCGAAACCTGGGCATCAGCAAAGGCGGCAAAGGCAATCACCTCAGCAATGGTTGCCGAAGCGTACAACACCGTACTGTTACTGATTGACGTTTCGGCTTCTGTGGCCTGAATTTGCAATACGCCATTTTCTGTTGTGGTAAAGCTGGTACTGGCAACACCCCCGCTGGTAACCAGATTCTGTACGCTTAGCACAACACCATTCCGGCTGATTTGCAGCTCGACGGAGGTGCCATCAGCAACAGTAGCCGCAGGGTCAGCGGCCAAAACCTGAATTTCAAGGGTGCTGGCATCACTACCGTCATTGAGAAGCACATTGGGGGTGGCAAGCACAACCAGTGAAACCGGTCGCTGCGGTGTGTCGTTGATGGTCAGGTTAAGCGCAGGATTGAAACCACCGTAACTGGCGGTGACAACGACGGTACCGCTAACACCTACACCCGCTTCAACACGACCGCGACCTGCCGGTGTGTTATTGACAAAAGCCAGCGCAGGATCATCAGAATGCCAGACCACCTGATCCGTAAGATCCTGACTGCTTCCATCAGAAAAAGTCCCGCTGGCAATGAGCTGTTGCTGTTCGGCACTATCCAGGCTGTTACTTGCGGCGATAATGCTCAGACCGGTCAGCGTGGCAGCACCCACATTGACGGTAACACTGTCCTGAATCCCGGCAAGACTGGCTGTAATCTCGACACTGCCGCTCACCAGAGCCACCAACCGGCCTTGCTGCCCCATCCCGTTTTGTGCAAGTAACCGGGCGTCGTCGGCACTGCTCCAAATAACCTGTGCAGTAACGTCACTCTGACTGCCATCGGAATAAGTTGCCGTGGCCTGAAGCTGTATTTCTGTACCCACCGCCAGAGCAGGTGTATCAGGGCTGATTTGCAGACTGCTCAACGTTGCATCGGTCACGGTAAGCGTGACACTACCGGAGATTCCCCCCAGGCTGGCGCTAATGCGAGCACTACCGGGGGCAATGGCGTCCAGTATGCCATTGTTGACTGCGGCAACATCCGTATTATCGGATTCCCAGGCAACCTGCCCATTGATGGATTGTACCGAGCCATCCGAAAAACTGCCTTCAACGCTCAGACTCTGGCTCGCGCCTGCGGGCAGACTTAATATCGATGGTTCAACATTAATGGACACCAATTGAGCAGTGGTGGTGGTCAGTGTGGCATTGCCCACCACGCCGTTCAGAGTGGCAGTAATGCCAGTGGTGCCCGTATTCAGCGTCGTTGCCAAACCTTGGCTGCCAGGCGCATTGCTAATGCTGGCAATGGCTGTATCGACAACCACCCAGCTGACTTGCGTACTCACATCCTGAATTGTGTCGTCGGAATACCGCCCGATGGCCTGAAAGCTTGCCTGGGTACCCAGGCCAAGACGCACACCTGGCGGGGAAATATCAATACTGCTCAACGTAGCAGCGCTGACACTGAGCCCCAGGTTGCCGGAAATATTTCCCAGCGTCGCCGTTGCCGTAAGACTGCCGACCGCCAGTGCCGTAGCCAATCCGCGACTGCCGCTGGCATTACTGATGCCCAAGGGCTCGGGAGGTGTGCTCTGCCAGGTTACCTGTTCGGTAATGTCTTGCAGACTGCCATCGCTATAGTGACCAAGGGCGAGCAGTGCCTGTTGTTTACCAAGAGAAAGCGTGGTGGAAGTGGCGGCAACTTCGATGCGGGTCAACACCGCATTGCTGATGGTCACAAGAGTATTGGCCGTAACACCCGCCAAACTGGCGCTCACAACACTGCTGCCAGTGGCTTGCGGCTGCACAAGACCTGATGCATCAATAGTCAGAACGCCGTTATCAGCATTACTCCAACTCACCTGATTACTGAGACTCTGGCTGCTGCCATCGCTGTACAAACCGGTTGCAGACAAGCTGAGCCGGGTGCCCAGAGGCAGGTTCGGGGTATCAGGGCCAAGAATAATTTGCGTCAAACTGGCAGCGCTGACGGTAATGTCAATTTGTGCAGTGCTGCCTCCCAGGCTGGCCGTCAGCTGGGTGCTGCCAACAGCGAGGCCCGTCACCTGTACCGAACCGGTGACAAGCGGATCAGAAAGGCTGGCGATAGTGGTATCCGTAATTGCCCAGCTTGCCTGGGTTTCCAGATTTTGCGTACTACCATCACTGTAATGCCCAATGAGGTCAACCTCCATGCGGGTACCCGCTGCTAATTGAAGGCTGCCGGGACTGATTTCCAGACTTGAAAGAGACGCATTGGTGACCGTGAGGGTGGTACTACCAATAATGCCATCCAGACTGGCCTGTAGCGTGACCTGTCCAGCAGCCAGAGCAGAAACAACGCCGCTGCTGGATATGCTGGCAATGCTGTCATCACTGGATTGCCAGACAACCTCATTAGTTAATGGACGTGTGCTGTTATCGCTGTCAATACCGGTGGCGATGAGACTGAGAGTTGTGCCCTGGGCAAGAAAAGGCAGGCCAGGCGTGACCTCGATACGAGACAGGTCTGAGCCGGTAACAGGATCGGGGGAAGAGCCTCCACCGCCACCACAGGCGACAAGAAACAGAAATAACAGTGCAGGCAGGTACCGCAAAACATATGTTTTGGTGAAAAGATACAACATTCAACCCCCCAGGAGACGGAACCACAAATATCCGTCATTCGGTCAAATCTTATACAACTCGAAGTGTGTTGGGAAGCCGTGCGATAAACTTGTGGAAAAACCCATAGTTACCCCGCTACGCTCGCCAAATTATCGGCCAAGCGAAGAGAGTTCTTTAGCGGATGTATGAAACAAACCACCCTGCGTCGTGCCAAAAACGACATACGCAGCGTCAAAAATGCGGGTCAGCGGCCCCCGCTTGCCGTATCGGAATGACCTTATTTCTGCTTTTCGTTGTCAGATCTGCCGCCGCCCTTCAGTTGTACGATGACGTTGCCGCTGGGTTCGTCAACAAAACGAGGTTTCCCAGGGGAGACATTACCGCTCCGGGCCGCCAGCTCTGCTTCGCGTGAAACAATCAAACCCAGACAGGCGCGCATACTGTTGATGGTACTGTCTGACAAGGGGTGACGCATACCCGGCGGGGTATGGGTATCTTTGGCAATCTCGGTGATCACCTTTTTGACCATGCGCAAAATGCGCTGCTCTTTGCTTTCGGATTCAGTTTCTATGGACATAAACGGAGCGCTCATGATGTAGGTGAAATCAGTCGGAAACAGTCTGGCATAATTTGCCAGAACAAATGTACTGCCTGTTGTGGATATACAGCTTCACGCCTGATAACAATTACGGTGCCGATATTCTGTAACAGAAAGGGATGTTTCGTGACTGATAGAGGTTAGCCGGGCGATAACACTGGTTGATACCATAAAAACTGAAACTGACAGGGAATCACATGAAAAAAGCACTTAACTCTCGCAGCCTGGTCGTCCTGGTTGTTGTTTTACTGATAGCGGCCTTTTTTGTGTTTGACCTCGGTCAGTATTTGACGCTGGATTATCTTAAATCCCAGCGACAATCTTTTCTCGATTTTTATGCACAAAATCGTTTCGCCACGCTGGCGATCTATTTTGCCATTTATGTTGCCGTTGCGGCGCTGTCATTGCCAGGAGCGGCAGTAATGACCCTGGCCGGCGGTGCTGTGTTTGGTCTGGCGACAGGACTGTTGCTGATTTCGTTTGCCAGCACCATTGGAGCCACTCTTGCCTTTATGATTTCGCGTTTTGTCTTGCGTGACATGGTGCAAAACCGTTTCAGAGACAAATTGAAAGCGATCAATACCGGCATAGAAAAAGAAGGTGATTTTTATCTGTTTACCCTGCGACTCATTCCCCTGTTTCCCTTTTTTGTGATTAATCTGGTCATGGGTTTAACGCCAATGAAAACCTGGCGTTTTTATCTGGTCAGCCAGATTGGTATGCTGCCGGGCACAGCCGTATTCGTAAATGCGGGCAGTCAATTGGGCGCACTGGAATCACTGTCGGGTATTTTATCGCCGGGACTGATTTTGTCTTTTGCGCTATTGGGCATCTTTCCCCTGTTGGCAAAAAAGCTGGTGAGTTTTATCAAGTCCCGCAAGGTTCTCAAACAATATTCAAAACCAAAATCATTTGATTACAATATTGTGGTCATCGGTGGCGGCTCAGCGGGTTTGGTATCAGCCTACATTGCAGCAGCGGTAAAGGCCAAAGTATTATTGATTGAGAAACACAAAATGGGGGGTGACTGTCTCAACACCGGTTGTGTGCCCAGCAAAGCACTGATTCGTTCTGCAAAAATGCTGCATTACGCAAAACGTGCCAAGGATTTTGGTTTTAAAACAACGATTGTCGAATTTGAATTCAGCGAAGTAATGGAACGTGTGCAGCACGTTATCCAGCAAATAGAACCCCATGATTCTGTGGAACGCTATACCGGGCTGGGCGTGGAAGTCATGCAGGCTGAAGCCAAAATTATTTCACCATACGAAGTGGAAGCAGAAGGAAAAGTCGTTACCGCAAAAAATATTGTTGTCGCCACGGGCGCACGACCGGCAGTACCACCGATACCGGGACTGGAAGAAACAAACTATCTCACTTCGGATACGGTATGGAATTTGCGCGAACGCCCTCGCCGACTGATGGTGCTGGGTGGCGGCCCCATTGGCTGTGAACTGGCGCAAAGTTTTCAACGCCTGGGCAGTGAAGTCTTTTTGATTCAACGTGGAGCGCAATTATTACCGCGTGAAGATGCAGAAGTCGCAGAAATGGTGGAGGCTCGTTTTCGTGAAGAAGGTATACATGTATTCACGGGCCATACGGCACAGCAGTTTGAAATGTCGAATGGCCGGCATGTACTGGTCTGCGAACATAAAGGCACAGAAGTCCGTATTGAGTTCGATCAACTTTTGCTGGCTCTGGGGCGCAAGGCCAATGTACAGGGTTTTGGCCTGGAAGAACTGGATGTCAAAATTGCACCACAAGGCACGGTTGAAGCCGATGAGTTTTTACGTACCAACTACCCGAACATTTATGTCTGTGGTGATGTAACAGGGCCCTATCAATTTACACACACAGCCGCACATCAGGCATGGTATGTGGCAGTCAACGCCTTGTTCAGTCCGTTTAAACGTTTTCGCGTGGATTATTCCGTGATCCCCTGGGCAACGTTTACCGACCCGGAGGTGGCGCGCGTGGGTCTCAATGAACTGGAAGCAAAAGAAAAAAACATTGCTTACGAAGTCAGCACCTATGGCATCGATGACCTGGATCGCGCCATTGCCGACAGCGAAGCGCAGGGACTGGTGAAAGTGCTGACGATACCAGGCAAAGACAGAATTCTTGGGGTGACCATTGTCGGCAGTCATGCTGGTGACCTGATTGCCGAGTTTGTCATGGCCATGAAACATGGCCTGGGATTGAACAAGATTCTTGGCACGATCCACATTTATCCCACCATGGCAGAATCCAACAAATATGTGGCAGGCGTATGGAAACGGCAACATAAACCGGAAGCCCTGTTACGTTGGGTGGAACGTTTCCACACCTGGCGGCGCGGTAATTAATGAATACTTTCTGGGAAAAAATATCACTGGAAGAAATGAGTACAACACAATGGGAATCATTGTGTGATAGCTGTGGAAAATGCTGCTTACATAAACTTGAAGATGAAAATAGCGGTAAAATATATGTTTGCAATGTTGCTTGCAAGTTGATGGATGTTGAAACCTGTCGCTGCCTGGATTATAAAAACCGTAAAAAACAAGTGCCGGATTGTACCGTACTCACAGTTGAACGCATTGCAGAATTTCACTGGTTACCGGAAACCTGCGCATATCGTTTGCTGGCCGAAGGTAAACCTCTGTTTGAATGGCATCCTTTGGTCAGTGGTAATGCATCCACAGTACATTATGCTGGCATTTCTGTGCAGGGACGTGTCGTCACGGAAACGGATGCCGATGACCTGCATCAGCATATTACTGACTGGGTGTTGTAACCGGGACGTTGAGGTGAATTTACATTCGATCCCGACTCAACTTAAAATAGTGCGCCAAATGCTCTTTTAAAGTATCTCTTCCATCGCCGGACTGCCGGTTGCAGTCGAAATACTGCCACACACCCGAAAATATCGGCCTCAATACTTCTCTATCATTATGTGTGTAAATTCTTCACAAGATATCCGGCCCTGGGTATATCGCATAATTTCGCTCAAAGCTATATTCAATGGATGATTCACCGGAATATACATTTGCTCTTTGCTAACAATCCCCGGTCCGGTCTGGTTATAATAACAAACCCTGTAACTTATTAACTAGAGATAGCTTGTCAATTAGGTTACATTGCGCGAAAGTATAAAAAATGGATTTGTTGACTAAACAGAGAGGGAGAGGATGATGTCAGATGGTACGGTGAAGTGGTTTAACGATGCAAAAGGTTACGGATTTATTGTGCCGCAAGGAGGGGGAGAAGATGTTTTTGTGCATCACACCAATATCGAAGGCACGGGCTTCAAAACGCTGGCGGAGGGCCAGGAGGTGAAATTCGAGATGGAAGAGGGCCAAAAAGGCATGTCAGCGACCAATGTGCAGCCTTGTTGAAAAATGAGATAAATACTCTGTTCAATAGTGCGGGCAATGAATCGGTTGGCTCATTAGCGCCTGAATCCTGCGAGTATGAGCACTTGCAGGATTCAGTCAACAGGAAAAACCCAGGGGAAAAGCCGGTGTTTCTCGTCGGGGCGAAGTGAATTAACCCGGCGGATGTTTTGTGCCGGAATATCCTCTGGCCGCTCAACATGTGCAAGCGCGGCAGCCAAACTGTCTTCACGAATAAGATGCAGGATTGGATAGGGCGCACGATTGGTCAGGTTTTCTGCTGCCTCTGGCGCAACACCGGAAAAACAGTAGTGTGGGTGGAAGCTGGCAATCTGATACTTTCCGTGCCAGGCAAACTCGTCAAGCAGCGCATCCACCTGGTCCAGAAACTGATTGTAGTCTGCAAAATCTGCCAGCATATTGGGCAATACCAGCAGCGTGGTTTCGAGTTCAGAGCCAGGCTGCCGGTCTAGCCAGTCCAGCTCTGCGTGTAGTGTTTCCAGTAACTGCCGTTCTGTTGTGCTGTCGCAGACCTGAATCCGTACACGATTTTCCAGCAACGGTTGCGCCGCAAAGGGACACAGCCCAAGGCCGATAACCACCTGTTCCAACCATTGCCGGGTTAACTGTATGTGTGTGGTATTTGCTTCAGAGTTTGTGGATGACATCGCCAGTCGAAACCTCGCCGGTTAAAATAATTTTTGCATAAACACCACGCAGGCGATGCATATCACCTTGTGCCGAATTAACATACTGTCGCGCAACCTTCCCAAACCGCTGCTCGAATTTACTGCAAGCCCGATGAGGCTCAGCAGTAATTTCCAATACGGCAGTCCCTATGTGCAGCTGTGTACCAGGAGACAAATTATTGACGCTCAAATCAAGATCAACAAACAACTGGTCGCCCGCTAATGGCCACTGACTTTTGTCTCTGGTCAATACATCAATCATACGTGCATTCATAATGGCGACCTGTACCACAGGATCGGCCTGGCCATTGGCAAGTGTTTTCCAGCACTGATTTTGCCAATTGTCGCCTGCTACCCCTGTTTCAGGTGAGAACAGCGCATGTGAAAGCACTTCACGTTCATTTGTTTGCGGGCGTACCACGATTAATTCCACACGCCCCTTGTTGCCGGGTGAATTCAGCACCCACGGCATGCGACTTTCGATATCATTCAGCGTGACATATTTCATAATGAACTCAGTTTATGCTTTTATGGGCATTCAGGACACTTTCCACTTCTCAGGCTTGGAGGCCTTTTGTCGCTACTAACATCATGCAAAATAATGAATCAACACAAAGACTGGATGCTATCGTTGCGCATGCCAGCCAGGTGGTACTGGGCAAGCAACACGAAATCCGTCTGGCGCTCACATGTTTACTGGCACGCGGCCACTTACTCATTGAAGATTTACCCGGCGTAGGTAAAACCACACTGGCACATGTACTGGCACAAACATTAGGGCTGCAATATCAACGTATTCAGTTCACCAGCGATTTACTGCCTGCGGATATTCTGGGTGTGTCCATTTTTGACAAATCCGAACAAGGTTTTCATTTCCACCCCGGCCCGGTTTTCGCCCAGCTGATTTTGGCTGACGAAGTAAACCGTGCCACCCCCAAGGCACAAAGCGCGCTACTGGAAGCCATGGAGGAAGGCCAGGTCACCATCGAAGGTAAAACCCGGCCATTGCCAGACCCTTTTTTTGTCATCGCCACGCAAAACCCCACATATCAAATTGGCACTTTTCCACTGCCAGAGTCTCAGCTGGACCGGTTTTTGATGCGTATTTCGCTGGGCTATCCCGATGCCGAGGCCGAACGCGCATTGCTAACGGGCGATGATCGCCGGGAAATACTCAAACAGCACCGTGCATGCATCCAGCCGGGACAGCTGGCAGAGCTACAGCAAGCCGCCAGCAACGTACACGTCGCCGATGCGCTACTGGATTACGTACAGGCTTTGTTGGACATCAGTCGTCGCTCGCCACAGTTTACCCACGGACTATCGCCCCGTGCCGGACTTGCGTTGTTGCGCAGTGCCAAAGCATGGGCGCTGATGGCGGGACGGGACCATGCCATGCCGGAAGATGTACAAACCGTCATGCCACATGTGGTAAGCCATCGATTACAGGCCGTGGCGGAATCCAGCCAGGGCGATAAAACACTGCTGACCCTGTTGCAAGACGTTGCCATTCCCTGAGAACTTGCCATGTCGCATACAACGGCGAATACCACCACGCCCACTATCATGAATCTGCGCCACCGCTTCAGCCTGAAACGATTTTTCGCGGGAGAAGGCCCAGAGCCGGGGCCGGTTTTTCTGGCGCAGCGGCGCGTGTATATTTTGCCGAGTAAAATGGGAGTCTATTTTGCGGCAATGATGCTGATAATGCTGCTGGGTGCAGTGAATTACAACAACAGCCTTGCTTATGCGCTGACGTTTTTGTTAGCCAGTATCTTTTTTATTACCATTCTGCACACCTATCGTAACCTGTTGCATTTGCGCGTTGACGTAGGACAAATACCCCCTGTGTTTTGTGGTGAAATCGCACAGGTACCCATAATGTTGGACAACCGTCGCAGTGCAACCCGTTATGCCATCAAATTACAGTTACGAAACCAACAACACACCAGTGTTGATATAGCAGGTGACCAGTGGCAGCGAAACAATGCGCCATTGCTGACAACACAGCGTGGCCGACACACCGTACCACGACTGACACTGGAAACCGGTTTTCCGCTGGGCCTGTTTCGGGCATGGGCCTACGCACAACGGGATATCTGTTATTTAGTGTATCCCACACCGGATCAACATCACCATCTGCCGGATGAATCCAGTTATCACCTTGACTTGCAGGGTGATCGTGGCCACGGTGCCGATGATTTTGCCGGTCTGCGTAACTATCATGCCGGTGATTCCCTGCGTCATATTCATTGGAAAACGGTTGCCCGCGGACAGGACATGTTCACCAAACAGTTTGGCGGCGACCAAGCTATAGAATTATGGTTAGACTGGGACAGCCTGCCAAACCTGGATACAGAGGCCCGCTTATCGCGCCTGACCCGCTGGGTGCTGGATGCCAGCGCCACACAGGCAAATTATGGGCTGCGACTGCCGAACACACATATTCCGCCAGGCATGGGGCCTGCACACCAGCAACAATGCTTACGCGCACTCGCCTTGCATGGCATAAACCCGGATACCGATATTTCATAATCATGAATATGTCCGGCTTTCAACAGCGAGTAAAACAGGCAAAAGCAGAAAACCTCTGGCTGCTCGCAGGGCTGGCACTGGCGTTTACACCACATTTCCTTCGCTTGCCTCTGCTGGTTATGTTACCCAGCATTATCTTGCTGTGTTGGCGTTTGTTGTTTGAATTGCGTTACCTTGCCCTGCCCCCGCGCACAGTGCGCTGGCTACTGACACTGGTCGGCATTTTGGCAACCTGGATTGCATTTGGCACATTAGTGGGACGGCAGGCTGGCGTGGGTTTGCTGGTCATCATGCTGTGCTTGAAATTAATGGAAATGAATGCCCAGCGCGATGTGGGTGTGGTCATCGGCCTGGGGTTTTTTGTGGTGATTACCGTATTTCTATTTGATCAATCCATTTTTATGGGTCTTTACATGTTGCTGGTGGTCACCTTGCTCGTTACCGCCTTGACGGCTTTCAGTCGCGATCAATCAGTGATTCCACAATGGGCTAATTTACAAAAAGCGGGCGCAATTTTAACGCAGGCGCTGCCACTGGCATTGTTATTATTTTTTTTGTTTCCGCGCATTCCCGGACCGTTGTGGAGTCTGCCTGCTGACGGCACAAGTGCGGGCACCGGCCTGTCTGATTCCATGTCACCGGGAAGCATCAGCCAATTAAGTGACAACGACAGTGTGGCCTTCAGGGTACAATTCGACACCCCCCTCCCCTTGCCGAAAAAACGCTATTGGCGTGGACCGGTCTTGACACAGTTTGATGGAAGAACCTGGTCCAATCCGTATCCACAACGGCACGCAATTCACCTGAGCATGAATTCGCAGTATCAGGTAAGTGGTACACCCAGTCTTTATACTGTCACTCTGGAACCGCATCAGCAACGCTGGTTATTTGCACTGGACTTACCCGCAATGATTCCACCGGACAGTCATCTTTCTGACGATTACGAAATTATTGCCAATCAACCCGTGCGGCAACTGGTACGTTATTCCATGCGTTCATTCACGGATTACCGGTTGGCAAAAGATGACATCCCGGATATTTTGCCTTACCTGCAACTGCCTGCCGAATCAGGCATACAGGCACGTCAACTGGCGCAACAATTGCGACAGAAAGTGACTGACAATGCCGCCTTTGTGCAAACCGTTTTAAATTACATTGCCGAACAACCGTTTTATTACACACGACAACCACCGTTGTTATTAAATGACCCCGTGGATGCGTTTTTATTTAATAGTCGCCGGGGATTTTGTGAACACTATGCCTCGGCGTTTGTTTTTTTGATGCGTGCAGCCGGTGTCCCTGCGCGGGTGGTCACTGGTTACCAGGGCGGTGAAATGAATCCACAAAGTGACTACTTCATTGTGCGTCAATCTGATGCCCATGCCTGGACGGAAGTCTGGTTACGCGGTGAAGGCTGGCGACGAATAGACCCCACTGCGGTTATTCCCGCTGAGCGAATTGAAAACCAGCAAGACCTGGCGCGCATTCTGCCTGAAATGGCAGGAGCGGGTGCTACACCCAACTGGCTGAAAAAAATAGGTCGCCAATTGAGTTTTAGCTGGGACCGCATCAATCATACCTGGAACCAGTGGGTAGTCAATTACAACACCCAGCGCCAGCAGGATTTTTTATCGCACATGTTCGCGAGTGCAGGTTTTGACAATATTAACTGGCAGGAAATGATCTCACTGTTAGTGGCTGGCATGACGCTGGTAATGGCGGTGGTTGCCGTGTATTTATTACGACCGTGGCAACGGCAGAACCAAGACCCTGCACAAATGGCGTATGAACGGTTTTGCCAACGACTATCGCGGCGCGGAATGCAGCGACAGCCCACAGAAGGCCCGCTGGACTTTGCCCGGCGGGCAAGTCAGCAATATCCACAACGGGCACGAGAGATCAACAACATCACCGCGCTGTATGAACGCCAGCGTTATGCACCCTGCCCCACACAAGGAAACTTACAACGATTGCAACGCGCCGTACGTGACTTTATCGTGTAAGAAACCATCACCAAGAAACCGTCGGGGTTTTTGGACATAACGCGGATGTCTCGGAACGAGAAAACTTCACAATAATGCGATTCTTCCCTAGGCTTTTAATACTGATATTTTGTACAGTATTTCTTATAAACCGAAATTGAACACCTATACACACGAGAATTCCATAACTTACAAAAAGGTCAAGAAAAGCTTACGACACTGGTCTGAATAGTATAACCGATTCTGGAAACACCCGTTTACGCTGTTCACAGGTATTCTTTAAGTTGACGTTAGCAATAAACATGGGTATTTTACAGCGTTGTTGAGTTGTGCGGTTAAAAACATCAATCGAGGACGAATCATGTCAAATGAAGGATATCATGAGCCATTAGAAGAACTTTCTGATGAAACAAGGGATATGCATAGAGCGATCACATCGCTAATGGAAGAACTTGAGGCGGTGGATTGGTATAATCAAAGAGTCGATGCATGCAAAGATAGCGAATTGAGAGCAATACTTGCACATAATAGAGACGAAGAAAAAGAGCATGCTGCAATGGTATTTGAATGGATTAGAAGACAAGACCCGGTTTTTGATAAAGAACTTAAAGATTATTTGTTTACAGACAAGCCAATTGCGCACAAATAAAAAGGTATAACAAGCTTAACCTGACCATTTTTATACGCGGCTTCGCTCTATATAAAAAAG
>JALSGT010000032.1 GCA_026982555.1 Chromatiales bacterium | reverse complement strand
AAAACATTACATAACAAAAACTGCATGGGCTGCCATGACAACAGCCAGTACACTCGCGCCAATCGTATTATTCATACCTTTGAGGATTTGCGCGCCCGGGTGAAATTTTGTGATGGGGCGGCCAATGCGAATTTTTCACCGAATGATCTCAACGATGTAGTGGAATACCTCAATGTCGATTTTTACAAATTCGGGAAATAATCAGGCGATAAACAATGTCCACGCTTGCTGAACAAACCTGTAAACCTTGCGAGGGTGGTGTCAAACCATTGAACAGCGCCGACGCACACACCATGCTGGCGGCGTTGAATGGCTGGCACCTTGATGGTGATCACAAGACAATTCAGCAGGACTTTCATTTCAAGAATTATTATCAAACCATGGCTTTCGTCAACGCTGTGGCCTGGATTGCCCACCAGGAAGATCATCACCCCGATATGACGCTGGGTTATAACCACTGCCTGATTCAATACAGCACCCATGCTATTGGCGGGTTATCACAGAATGATTTTATTTGTGCCGCCAAAATCGATGCGTTACTCACCGTTAACAACGGTGCCCATGGCCAGGCGTAAACTCACCCGCCGCCAGGAATGGCGTGCGGAAAAAATCCAGGCCGAACGCCTCGCCCGCTCCCAAAAAAAGAACACCCGCCTTGCTGATGAGCTGCAAGGCAGCGAGCTTGGCCCGGAGCAGCCGGGGCGTGTCATTACCCGCTACGGTGCGCAGGTTGATCTCGAAGACGATCAGCAAAAACGGCACCGCTGCCTGCTGCGCCGAAATTTACCGCCACTGGTGTGTGGGGACCGCGTGGTCTGGCAGGCCGGGCCCAATAACACGGGTGTGGTGGTGGCCATGGAGCCGCGCCATAGTTTACTGGAACGCCCGGATGCGGATAACCAGCTCAAGCCGGTTGCGGCCAATATCAATCAAATTCTGGTGGTGGCGGCACCGGAGCCTGCGCTGGATGTAGACCTGATCAATCGTTATTTTGTGGCGGCAGAAATGACCGGAATACCCCCTGTATTGATTATCAACAAAATTGACTTGCTCAGCGATACTGCCTTTGTCAAATTAAAAAAGCGTTTTCAGGCCTACGAGGATATTGGTTACGGTGTCATCTATGCCTCGACCAAACATGCACATGGACTGGATAATCTGTTGGTATATCTGCGGGATAAAACCAGTATTTTCGTTGGCCAGTCCGGCGTCGGTAAGTCTTCGTTGATCCAGGTATTATTGCCCGAAGAGGAGTTGCGCGTTAACACGCTATCTGAAAGCAGCGGCGAGGGACGTCATACCACCACAACGACACGGCTGTACCATTTTTCTCATGGTGGTGAACTGATTGATTCACCCGGGGTACGCGCTTTTCGGCTGGGACATGCCAGCACCGCGCAAATTACTGAGGGCTTTCGGGAATTTCACCCTTTTCTTGGGCAGTGCCGTTTCAGTAACTGCCGCCACGATGTTGAGCCGGATTGCGCTTTGCAGAGGGCAATCAGCGCCGGAAAAATATCCAGGGATCGTTTTGCGAGCTACCAGCGTATTATTAACGAGGTGGTTTTTTAATCTCAATGGGCAGCCGCCGCCCACATGATAAATACGAAAAAAATGCGGCGTCCATTACACCAACCCCTTGTAACAACGCTATACTTGTGTCTTCCGACAGCGTGTGAAAAGGATCACATGCTATTAAGGACGACGCGGGTATAGTTCACAGCCGTAATCAACAAAAGCCTGGAGCAGTAAACATGCCGGAAACCAAACACCCGAACTGGAAGTGCATTATCACAGTAATGGCAACACTGGCTCTGCCCCCTGTGACCTGGGCCGGTGGTGATATCAACAGTGTCGGCAGCCTCAATCAAAGCTCGTTCAAAGACCTCACTTCAGACCTTGGTGCCGCGCTCAGCTACAAGGCTATTCGCCCCGCTGAGCCCTTGGGAAGCCTGGGTTTTGATATCGGTTTTGAGGTAAGCAGTACCTCCCTGGAAAGTGCTGCGCTGGAAAGTGCAACCGGCGGTGAAGCGACGTCCAGCCAGTTATTGGTGCCCAAGTTGCATGTCAGCAAGGGGCTGCCCTTCGGTTTTGATGTTGGCGCATTTTACACGTCTGTGCCTTCCAGCAATATCGGTCTGATCGGCGGCGAACTCAGTTACGCGCTGCTGGAAGGTGGCATGCTCAGCCCGGCCGTTTCCATTCGTGGTACCTTTTCACGGCTGACGGGGGTGAACCAGCTGGACTTGAGCACCCGGGGACTGGAGCTGTCCGTTTCCAAGGGATTTGCCTTTTTCACACCTTATGCGGGTATCGGTCAAATATGGATTAACAGTGAAACTAATGTAAGTGTAGACCTGAAAGACGAAAGTCTCACCAAAAACAAATATTTTCTTGGTATTAACTTCAATTTGGGGCTGGTTAATTTTGCTGCTGAAACCGAGCAAACGGGTGATAACACATCCACCAGTGCCAAAATCGGTGTGCGTTTTTAGTCTGGGTACCTCTCTTATCTGCTAGCCGGTTGTGAGCGTGTTCCGGCACCATCGGCACCTCTGCTCGAACAAAAAATCTGCGCTTGTTCGCAGGGTGGGCACGGCCCACCCTGCAAGGCTATTCATTCAACCGCCGCAAACTGCGGGAAATCCCCCCGGAAATTGCGAGAGTCACAGTAACAAAACTGTTCAAGCAAAAACATCAATCCCTGCAAGTACGTTACTCAATTCAAATCGCTGTTCCTGCGCAGCCACGTTGCTATATTCCATGATGGCACGTTGTGCCGCAGCTTCGTTACCCGGCCTGCCGGTCGGCACATTACTTTGTAAACTATCAAGCCCTTCACGCTGACGGGCCAGCACCAATGCACCCGCCGCATCGGCATTGTGTGCCGCATTAACGACAGTATTGACGGGTGCAATGGGCGGGGCTATCTGCTGTAGCGTACGTGCATTAACTGCTGAAGATACATCGGTGTGCGCGGTGGCGGACAGTTCAACAGCGGGTTTGCGTGCTGTTGATAAGGCGGCTGACAACCCCGGGCCAGCCACAAGCCCTGCATTAATGGAAGAAGTTTGCATGTGTGTACCGTTCATCCCTGACAGGTGTCATATTGAAAATATACTCGCGTTACAACACGGCCTTGTCAAGATGCCTTGCCTTATTCAGGCCTTGGGCACGCGACAGGTTTTTTGCATCGAGTAAATCTGCATCACGGAAATTGGCGCCACGCACATCAGCACCATTAAAATCGACACCTCTGAGGTTGGCACCGATCAGACTGGTCGCCACCAGACGGGCTCTGACCAGTACACTTTTCAGCAGAATCGCATTATTTAATTTGGCATCACTGAAATTTGAGCCGGTAAAATCTCCCCGGGTCAGCACCGCTCCACGCATGTCCGACCAGGCAAAACTGGAATTAACAGCGCTCACGCTCAATAAATTGGCCTCACGCAGATCAACGCCGGTCAGATTAACCTCACTAAGATTAGCGCCCCGTAACAAGGCTTTTTTCAGGTTGGCTTCCTGCATGCGGGCACCAAATAAATTAGCGCCACGCAGGTCGCAACCTTCCAGGCTGGCATTCATAAGATTGGCACTGCTCAACAGGGCTTCGCTGAGAATCGCTGAATCCAGATTGGCCCGTGCCAGATTAGCCGAGCCCAGGTCTGCTGCGCGCAGGTTGACACCACTCAAATCTGTCCCTTCCAGATTGGCTCCACGCAAAATACTGTTACTCAGGTCTGAGCCCTGAAAATTAACTTCGCGCAAATCCAGGCCGCTAAGGTCGGTGGCTCCCAGATACACATTCACGAACTGCGCGTCATACAACACCGCATCTTTCAGTTTGATGCCCTGCAATAGCGAACGATTAAATATCGTGCCTTGCAGGTTGGCACCGGACAAATCTGCGCCATTAAGGTTGGCTCCGGTAAAATCGACGCCGGTGAGGTTGGCACCCCGGAAGTCTGCCTGCCGCAGATCAACTTCCACCATAATCGCTCCGGTTAAATCGGCTTTGTCGAAACGTACCTGCTGGAGACGGGCATTACGAAAATCCGTTCTGGCCAGATAGGCCTGGCTAAATATGGCGGCCTGGAAATTAAAGTTACGCAGTTCAAGACCGGCAAGGTTTTTACCGGCAAAGGTAATCACTTTGTTTTTATCCCGCCTGGCAAGCGTGCGCACCAATTCCAGCTTGGACATGGGCTTGGCGAACGCCGCAGCATTGTTCTTGGTGGGCGTCCCCCCGCAACCCGCTAAAGCAATGAGCAGTAATGAAACCACCAGCAGAATGATGTGAATGCGATACGTCTTTACAGCCATTGAGTTTTCCGTATTTAGTGATGTTTCACGCCATTGCCTGAAACCCGGGTGCCTGCAAAAAACCTTGTTCTTCAGTGCGATAATATCGCATTTATATAAAATGCCCTAGCCTGATGGGGTATTAACACCATAGCCGTCAGGATGGGTGGAACAAGCGTAGCGGTTCCACCAAACAGAAAGGAACATCAAGGTTTAATCAGTTACCGATGTCCACCTCATGTCGCCATTTGCCAGCAGGCTGTTATTGCATAAAGGCTTTTTCTCCTGTTACAGGCACTTAGGTCGTTGATTTTTTGTCGGTGG
>JALSGT010000031.1 GCA_026982555.1 Chromatiales bacterium | reverse complement strand
AAAAAATAACGCTGCGCCATGGGTAATACATCAGCAGGTTCACAGGTTAACAATTCACCATCGGCTCGCACTTCATAGGTTTGCGAATCCACTTCAATATGGGGCGTGTAACTGTTATGAATCAAATCCTGTTTTTTGATGTTGCGACAGTTTTTCACCACGCCGATCATTTTCTGTAATCCCAGTTGTTTGTCAATGCCCGCAGACAGCGCCGCCGCAGATACAAAGCTCATACTGGTGGCGCTCAGTGCCTTGCCAAAGCTGCCAAACATGGGGCGGGAATGTACCGGCTGTGGTGTGGGAATAGAAGCATTGGCATCACCCATCATGGCATGGGCAATCATGCCGCCCTTGATAATCAGTGCAGGTTTAACCCCGAAAAAAGCGGGCGACCACAACACCAGATCGGCCAGCTTGCCCACTTCCACCGAGCCCACTTCATGCGCAATACCGTGGGTGATGGCCGGGTTGATAGTGTATTTTGCGACGTAACGTTTTACCCGGTTATTGTCGTTGTCTGTGCTGTCACCTTTCATCGGGCCACGTTGCACTTTCATCTTGTGCGCGGTCTGCCAGGTGCGGGTGATGACTTCGCCCACCCGGCCCATGGCCTGCGAATCGGAAGAGATCATGGAGAAAGCCCCGAGGTCATGCAGAATATCTTCAGCAGCAATGGTCTCGCGGCGAATGCGGGATTCAGCAAAAGCCACATCTTCAGCGATACCCGCATCCAGGTGATGACAGACCATCAGCATATCCAGATGTTCATCAATGGTGTTGATGGTATAAGGCCGTGTCGGATTGGTGGAGGAGGGCAGCACGTTGTCCAGTCCGCAGGCACGGATGATATCCGGCGCATGACCCCCTCCGGCACCTTCGGTATGGTAGGTGTGAATGGTACGGCCTTCAAAAGCCGCAATGGTGTCTTCCACAAAGCCGGATTCATTCAGCGTGTCGGTGTGAATCGCCACCTGGATATCATACTCTTCCGCAATGTTCAGGCAGTTACGAATGGCCGCCGGTGTGGTGCCCCAGTCTTCATGCAGTTTGAGACCCATGGCACCGGCAATCATCTGCTCATGCAGCGCATCGGGCAGACTGGCATTACCCTTGCCCATAAAACCCAGATTCATGGGAAAGGCTTCGGCGGCTTCCAGCATACGGTGGATATTCCACGGGCCGGGTGTACAGGTGGTGGCATTGGTGCCGGTGGAAGGGCCAGTGCCGCCCCCCAGCATGGTGGTAATGCCCGAGGCCAGTGCTTCTTCGATTTGTTGCGGACAGATAAAATGAATATGTGCGTCGATACCGCCAGCAGTGATGATTTTGCCTTCAGCGCCAATCACATCCGTACCGGGGCCGATAATAATTGTTACATTGTCCTGCACATCCGGATTACCCGCTTTGCCGATGGCAGCAATACGCCCGTTTTTAATTCCGATATCGGCCTTGACGATACCCCAGTGATCGATAATCAGCGCATTGGTAATAACGACATCAGCCACCTCGGCAGAGACTGCCTGGGATTGCCCCATGCCATCACGAATCACCTTGCCGCCCCCGAATTTGACCTCATCACCATACGTGGTGAAATCCTTTTCCACCTCAATCCACAGCTCGGTGTCCGCCAGTCGCAACTTGTCGTTAGTGGTGGGGCCGAACATTTCTGCATAGGCTTGTCGGCTCATTGTTGTCATGATTGTTGTCTCCCGGACGCATCGCTCAACGGCCCCATTACCTTGCCCTGGAAACCGTACACGACACGTTTGCCGGCATAGGCCACCAGCTCAACGGTGCGGCTTTGCCCCGGTTCAAAACGCACCGCCGTGCCAGCGGGAATATCAAGCCGGTAGCCACGGGTTTTTTCACGCTCAAATTTCAATGCATGGTTGGATTCGTAAAAATGATAATGCGAACCGATTTGAATGGGCCGGTCACCGCTGTTGGTGACCTCCACATTCACGGTTGCACGTCCCTTGTTGATCT
Organism: Chromatiales bacterium; assembly: GCA_026982555.1. Taxonomy (GTDB): domain Bacteria; phylum Pseudomonadota; class Gammaproteobacteria; order SZUA-152; family SZUA-152; genus SZUA-152. The sequence continues at coordinate 2,710 of JALSGT010000031.1, read as the reverse complement.
CGATATCACCTTCACAAATGGTTATTTCGCCGGGAATCATGGTTTGCTCCTGATTTGTTACGAAATAATGGGTTGATGCACGGTCACCAGTTTGGTGCCATCGGGAAAGGTGGCTTCCACCTGCACTTCATCAATCATTTCTGCAATGCCGTCCATGACCTGATCCGCACTTAACAGGTGACGACTTTCATTCATCAGTTCAGCCACAGTTTTACCATCGCGGGCACCTTCCATAATGGCAGCGCTGATATAGGCCATGGCTTCGGGATAATTGAGCTTAACGCCGCGCGCGAGCCGACGCTCGGCCAGCAGGGCAGCGGTGAACAACAGCAGTTTGTCTTTTTCGCGCGGGGTTAAATCCATACATTATGCCTTTTGTCAGAAAAGAATAATCCCGTAGGGTGGGCAGTGCCCATCCTACAAACACAGTCATCAGGTTGCCCATATTCGCGGCAATACCGCAGGCCGGTCAAGCAATGCCGGTCGCAGTGTTTGCCATATTTCTGTTAATTGTTGTTTTAACATTTCACTGTTATTTCCCAAAGCACGCACCACCAGCAAACCATCAATGAGCGTGGCACCGCTCAATACCGATGCCCTGTTTTTTGTCAGTTGATGACGCACCTGTTCAAGGTGATTTTCATTACAGGGAAAAGCCAGCAGAGTGGCTTGCATGGGCTGCCCCCGCAAACCGGCGGCGGCAGTCAGCGTGTGTTTATTCAATACCCGCTGACTCTCCACCAGTAACAACTTCTGGTTATGATAGAATTTCAGACGGGCATCAAACGCACCGTGTTCAAACCGTTCATGACTGCCGGGGCGACCCAGGCAAGTGATATCCCAGCCAATGAATACCGCATCGTCTTCCAGCTCGATACGGGTACGGGCGCGCAACCGGGCACCGGCAAATAAAATATTTTCCTGCGGAAACCATTCCAGACTGGCACCGGGTTTAATGCGCAGCGTCTGCTCCAGTAATGCCCATTCACCCGCACTTAAATAAAACTTGCCGGAACCGGGCATGGTACACAGCACCTGTGCCTTGTGGGCGATATCCAGAGTGATGTGCAGCTGATCACCGCCCACCACGCCACCGGGCGGATGAAGAATATAAATATGTGCCAGATTTCCTTCGGGATAAAAAGCACGTTGCACACGCAACGGGCCAATGTGGTAGCTGTTTTTGAGCCGGGTACGCGAATTGATCTGCGCAAAATCCAGCGCCAGCCGGGCCAGCCAGCCAGTGGCATTGACAGGGGGAGCTGGTTGTTTTGTGGGTGCCGGATTCATACCGTCAAATACTCTTTAATCTACTCACGATTGAATTTGCCGATAATGTCACCAATTTCCGCCACGATAGCGGATTGAATGCCTTCTGTGGGTTCATCCCGAATCGAAAAGTTTACAAGCGCATTGACTGGGGTGGAATTCGTCATGTAGCACAGGGGTATACGTTAAATGACGTATGACGCAATGGTGATATTCACGATAGTCGGTAATTTTGCTCATAATCAAACAGGAAGAGGAGGGGCTATGTTTGATATGATATATTCGGGATCATGTGTCGAGTCGTGGTTTGTCCCGGCTTTGGTCGGTGGAGTGTTCACAAAGGGAATTTATCTATGGCAACTATTCGCATTAGAAGAATCAAACAATATGGTGAAACTACTATCGGAAAATTGACGATTGATGGTGTCAATAAACATTGGTTTGTGTTGGAACCCGGGGGGCCTGATTCGAGGATTGAAGGCTCGGATAAGCGGATTGAAGCAGGCACATATAGCATTTTGCCATATAGTTCTGCAAAATATAACAGTGTATATGAATTGCAGAATGTTCCTGGTAGAACAAAAATTCTAATTCATGCGGGTAACTATCACGATAATACTGAGGGGTGTTTAATGCCTGGTTTGTTGTGGGGGGTAATGAATGACAAACAGTATTATGTCGCAAGCAGTCGTGCGGCAGTGAAAGGGATTTTTTCCATAATCAATAACGCCGGGTCAATTAAAGTCATTATTACTAATGACTTTGGGATGTAATTATGTTCGCAAGGTACCTGATGGTAATGCTGATGTTGTTAGCTGTAAATCCCGCTTTTGCAGCCTGCTCTAAAAACAGTATTAACCTTGATTGGTTACATGGAAATTATAATGATATTGAAGTGTTAGTGCAAAAAAAGGGAGAAAACAGTTCTTTGATTCCTGTTCTGAATACATTAGGTGACATCTGGTATAAGAGAGATGGTGGAACTACTGGGGAAGTTTCGCCTCTCCTGGCAAAAGCATTGATAACAAATCCGGATTTAATGCTGTCTGTTCTGGCAGATTATCCCGAGTCTTTTTCACGGTGGTTATCTCAGTTACAAGGAACATTATTCACTGATTTTACCGGGACTCAATTTAATGAGCTTAAAAAATTGCACTCCCGGTTGTATAAAGCAATGCAAGAATATACAAAAACCGGACATGAAAGTCTGATTCCTTTTGCCCGTCGTCTTGCTGAGAAATTAAAGACTATCAAAGTCAGAACCGTGGATTAATATAGTCTGTGGTAATACCAGGTTGAGACGGTCAAATATTTTTACTCTGGTTCCCATGCTCCTGCGTGGGAATCCCTATCGGAATAAAATGATAGTACTGTATGCATCCCCACGCAGGAGCATGGGGACGAGATCCGCTTGCTGGGGCCGACTGTTTGCAGAATATAT
>JALSGT010000030.1 GCA_026982555.1 Chromatiales bacterium | reverse complement strand
GGTTGATCAACGACTCCAGCACCGCCAGCTGTGGTTGTATTCCATGTTCTACTACGTTTTGGTTCTGGTCGGGGAATTCCAGCTGATCCACGGCATCAATATCAACCTCGATGGTCAGGGTTTCAATCGCCGGACCTTTAAAGCGTAATGCTTCTCCCTGGCCTTCACCAAAACCCTGGGGTTCATAGGATCGACTCAAACTCTCCGGGTTATATTGCATCGTTATCATGTTTAGCGTTGCACCGCTTTTGGCGTCGATTAATACGATGCCGCTTTTTATGACTCTTGGTGAATTTGGGAAGGTTGTCATCGTCTTTCCTAATTATTTGTGTTCGTCTTTAAAATCGATTCGTAAAATATTTATTACTCGTTACAACCTTGCGTTTTGATGCATGGAATGTACCCAAGCCTAGCTTAACAAGGAATCCGATGAACATATAAGTCAGAGTTTTTCTGACCTTTTCTACACAGAATTATCCAGAACGTCAGACAATAGCCCTTGATAGTCTTGTGTAGTTATAAATAACCCTACACCCACCACTGCCAGGACATAGTTGGTGATTCGCATTCGCACCGACGGCTGCAACTGCTCTGCGATAGTAACTATCACCCTGTTTAAAATATTCAACGAGTATGGAATCATATTTATTGGGTGGGTATCCCCATAAATAGGGGTCAAATCTATTTTTAGCCCTTCTTATAATGACAGCTGTTGCCTCTACTGTGCCTGCGTTAGTTAATAAGAAATCAATAATTGCTGAGACTTGAACATTATTCAGCGGTGAGTTTGGAACGACCAACCCTTCCGCCCCAACCATTTGAGTAGCTGTCCTAACATTTATATTTGCTGGTCCCACATCATTTTCCATCGTATTTAATAACTTTGAGTCAAAGTCAAAAAATCTATCAATATCAATCATCCATTCAGCAAGATTGTCTAATATAGCGTCTTGAATTGAATCCACCACACTGCGTGGGAGCTCTCGTGTTCTATATTCGTCGGCTATTGCGCCAGCAATCGCAGTAGGAGGAACACCTTTTCTTGTTGCTTGTGCCTGTATAAAACGCTTAATGGATCTAATAAACCGCATAACACGACTATCATAAACCACATTAGTTGACGGCTCACAGCTGCATGCGATGCCACGCGCCTCAGGACAAGCTACAGGGCGCATTTCAATCGCCTGATACAGTGCCTCCAAGGCATCAGGTGTTACAGAAGATAATGTGCCATTATCATGGCGAATAGCACTAAAGTTGGAAATATGAGTGGAACCATGTGGAGAGAAGTGAATGATACCATTATCACAGACCCTTAATATGCTTCTTGTTTCATTAACTCCGTTATTATAAGTCAGCTCTACATGTGTTGGATCTCCATCGAGCCGTTGAATGAGATCCCTTTTTCCCGCCTGTTGGATAGTATGTGTTAATTCATGAGCAAGCAGTTTCCTCCCCGCTAACCCATTTGAAGAATACTCTCCAGCCCCAAAAACAATATCTTTCCCAAGTGTAAAAGCTCGAGCACCAACCGATTGTGCCACTCCGGCTGATCGAATATCATTATGTATCCGTACATCAGAAAAATCTGCCCCAAAACGCGGTTCAAAAAAGCTTCGTTCTGACTTGGATAAAGGTTGCCCGCCACCTTGCAATGATTGAATGCCAGCACTAATCTTTGGTGTAGCCTCGGGAGTCACGTCCCCAGTTATTTTAGCCTGAATAAATCCATTTTCTTGGGTTTGGCACTTTGGACAAAAATTAGCTGGTTCAACAGACCGACCCTCATCCTTCGCCGCTTTATACTCTGCTGAGCACGGCGCACAGACATGCTGGATTGTGCTGCTTCCAGAATTAGCACTATTTTTCAATGACGAACCATCAGCTGAAGAATAGCCCCGAGGCTCCGGCATCCGCATTACCTGCTCCGCTATTTGATCTGCCTCCTGCTCATACTTATCTCCTGGCTTGCCAATCTTTAATTTTGTCTGAACTTGAGGTGGGCCAGATACATTCGAATAGTTCTGCCGAACTATTGGCATTGAAGGGTACGCCTCAATTTGACTAAAATCGTGGGAGAAGTTCGATCCTGACGAGCTATTTTCTAACAGTTCATGACCAGAAAGTACTCGCACAGCGGCACGCCGCAATAGCCCCCTTGTTTGCAGTGGCAGGGCTTGCTTTGGTGTTTGAATGGCCGCCCGTTGTTTCATTGATTAATCCCACCATAAACCGACCAGGCAATCTGTTGAGCAATATTGGATGGCTCATTATTGCTACTGCCGCCAATTGTTATTGAATCTGTTCGCATGGCGTTAACAGTGCCGCCTTTTTGTAAACCGGACGCTACACCATTCTGACCAAGAAACCTTGTCGGCTTTCTCTCAAGGCTCGTGTTTAACATCGGTTGCTGATGCGACTCCAACACAACCAACGCTAATTCTTCAATCTGCAAATTTATATTCATATTACGGCTTCCAGATTACCTTGTCAGACAAGATCAGACCCGCTTGGCCGGATGCTCCAGACAATTTTGTGTAAAAAGTGCTCGCGAAAAACTCATCATTCATTGTCATATTTACCCAAGATTGGTACGTAGAACACACTCTGCCTGGTTAAGATGTCAGTAGATAGCTCCTATTTTTTTACCCGCAGCATAGGTCAGCATTGTTTAACCCTATAACAGATTTAAGGTAGACAGTCAGCTGCAACACCACCATGATTTCCCAAATCAAAATGGTGTGTATCACCGCTTTCAGCATCCAGATCAGCAATACCCCAGCGCAAATGCCCAACATCCGCCATAGCCACCACAAATTCTCGATTCATATCAAGAAAGCCTCGTGCAGGGTTGCGAGTGTTATCTGGGCGAGCCTCAGGAGTGCCTCGCACCATTGGGATACGTACATGTTCATAATCACGCAGCATGCGAAAATAAATATCCCTGGCCCGCTGAAGATCAGCATTGGTAAAGTAGTGACCAGGCCTGTCATCACCTGGCCTGGCCATGTGATGAACCATATACATTTGTATGTCAATAATACCCAGAGCTTCAGGTTTACGCTCAGTCTCAGGGATAGCCGCTAGCAAGCCTGTTTCAGAAGCTGCTTCAATATCGGCAATGGGCCGACGGCGTACCGCTGTGGGATCTGTAAGAAAAGCGAGGCTCAGATATGTACTCAGAACATCTGATGTCTCTTTGAAGCGATCAAAGACATCCTCTGTGCTTTCACTCTCTCTCCGCATACTGACATCAGCACGATTAGGCACCCCAAACACAAACTCCTTTGCTCGATCAAAAACATTGACTGTGGCCTGACGTTGCGCTGTTAAACTCTGGCCAGCTCGCTCACCACCAAGCATCTCACTGCCATTCGCCTGATTGCTGCGGGTGACGATATAAGGCTGATTAGCATAATTAACATCCACCGCAGAGCCTGAACAGTGTTTGCTTGTCGATGGACTGTTGCGCTGACGCCAGCCACGGATACTGTAAATGCCAGCCCAGCGCCGAACCGTTAAATCATCAGCTGCTGGGGTGCCGTGGGCAGCTTCATAATCCTGCCTCAATTGAGCTGCAACATTATCCAGCCTGGATGCCATGATTGGATTCACGCCGCCGCCTATATTTAAACCAAGAAAGTGATGTGCAGTCACCTGGCTCGGCTTACGCTGAACGACTAAAGGTGTCGAAAAGGAGGAGATTCCCAAGCTCTGTGGTCGTCTGCGATTTGACAGGGAAAGTTCTGGCTGTTGCTGCATCACATGAGCCAATTCATGACTTAGGAGACGTATTTTCTCCCCTGACAATACACCTGGAACATACTCGCCAGCTCCAAAGACAATATTTTTCCCCGTTGTGAAAGCGCGGGCATTGATTGACTTGGCTGTAGCCGCAGCTCTCACATTGTTATGTAGGCGTACCCCCGAAAAATCACCCCCAAAACGAGGTTCAAAAAAAGCCCGTTCTGAGCGGGATAATGGTGTCCCTCCTCCATGCAGTGACTGAATATCCCGCGCTGTCTCCACTGATACTGGAACACCTTCCTTCTCTTCAATTTCCTGTCGTTGAAGTTCTGGGCCAAGCAATTTTGTTTGTACCAAGTCCTCTTTCTGTTCACGACAGTTTATACAGAGGTTGGCAGGATTATTTGGACGACCCTCATTTTCAGCCGCTTTATATTCTTCCGAACAGGGAGCATAGATGCGCTGGATTGTTCCACTGCTGGGGTTAACACCATTTGCTAGTGATGAGTCACCAGTCGAAGAAGATAACCAAGGTTCCGGCATCCGCATCACCTGTTCTGCCACCCGATCCGCTTCTTGTTCATATTTATCTCCTGGTTTGCCAATCGTTAGCTTGGCCTGAATCCAGGGTAGGCTGGGTACATTCGAACGGTTATGCTTAACTATTGGCATTGAAGAGCGCATCCCAATTCGACTAAAATCGTGAGCAAAGCACGATTCTGCTGAGTTATTTGCGAATAGGTCATGTTCAGACCACGCATGCGCAGTAGCATATGGTAATAGTCCCCTCGTTTGCAGCGGCGGCAGGGTCTGCTTTAGTGTTTGAATGGGTGTCTGTTGTTTCATTGGTTAATTCCACCATAAATCGACCGGGCAATCTGCTGACCAAGACTGGATGGCTTATTATTTCCAGCAATCGCTATTGAATCTGTGTGAATGGTGTTAACTTTAATTGCGGCGCCTTTCTGTAAGCCGGACGCTACACCACTTTGGCCAAGCAAGCTTCCCAGTTCCGCCTCAAGGCTCGCCTTTAACACTGGTCGCTGATGCGATTCCAACGCAACCCCATTCAACACCAACCGCTCAATATGTAAATTAATATTCACTTCACCATCCCTATACTCTCCGACCACCTAAAATCCGATTCCTTCATTGGTCGTTCCAGCTTTTTAAACTCAGTTCGCGTTGCATTTAACAACAACGGCATCGTAACTATCCCGTCTTCTTGCGCCGCCAGAAAAGCGGCATTCAATGCCACGTTATGAATATTACCGCCGGTGAGGTTGAATTTGGCCAGATGTGAGTAATTCACACTGTTGTCAACCGGGGTATTGGCGGTAAATACTTTACGCCAGATTTCTTTGCGCTCTGCCACACCTGGAAAAGGGAAATCGACAATAAACCGCAGCCGCCGCACAAAGGCTTTATCCAACGCACTTTTCATATTGCTCGCCAATATCGCCAACCCTCGATAAGATTCCATTCTTTGCAACAGATAATTGATTTCGATATTGGCATAGCGGTCATGACTGTCTTTGACTTCGCTGCGTTTACCAAACAGCGCATCGGCTTCATCGAAAAACAGAATCGCGCCGCTGTCTTCTGCTGTATCAAACAGTTTACGCAGGTTTTTTTCGGTTTCACCGATGTATTTGCTGACGACCGATGAAAGGTCAATTCGATAAAGATCAAGTTTGAGGGCATCGGCAATCACCTCAGCCGCCATGGTTTTCCCCGTGCCGCTTTCTCCGGAAAACAGGGCATTAATCCCCAGGCCTCGATTCATTTTTTCCCGAAAACCCCAGTCTTCGTATACCCGGTTACGGCACGCAACCTGATCAGTGATCTGGTGCAGCAAGGAGATTTGTTCTGGCGGTAGTACCAGCTGTTCCCAGTCCGCTTTAATGTCGATACGACGTGCTAATTGTTCCATTCCTGCACGGGCGGCGATGCGACAGGCTTGCCACAGATTTTGCTCTATTGTTGGGTTTAATGCGGATTCATTTTTTGACAATGGTTCAAGGGCGATATTGGCCAACCGTTTGATGTCCTTCTGGTTGAAAGAAAATTGCTCGGCCAGATGCTGTGGTTGATCGCTGGCCTGGCCTTGTAATGCGGCTATCCAAAGCTGTTCCTGTTCCTCTGGTGTTGGTTTGTTGATTTCAACCGAAAACCGGTTACGTACGGTTTCAGTTTTGGTATCTTCCAAATCAATAAAAACAATGCCGTTGCTACGTTCAAGAAAACGCCTGAGTTGCACTTTTTCAGTGTCTGTAGCGCCGTCAACCTGGATATACACGGCCAATGGCATCAGCAAGGATTCACGCTGCCAGAGTCGGGTGAAGGTTTCGAAATCTCCCATTTGACCGGGCAACATTTTGATGTTCATGCTTTGCAGATTTAAACCCAGAACCGCTGCCACCCGACCCGCAACTAGCCGCTTGCTGGCGGTATCATGTCCCAACAATTCAATGACGGGCACTCTGACTTCGCCATTTGAGTGTTTTAACTGTTCAAGTATGTTGTCGAGCACCTGTTGTTGTGAACGTGGCAAGGTTTCATCACGATCATTATCTGGCTGAACAAGCGGTGATTCATGCTGAACCGGGTCGAGCAAGGGTGTAAGCCGGTCATCCAGATAGTTAAGCCCTTTAAGGTAGTTAACGATGCGTTCATCGGCACCCAGTGCGGCACCTGTTAACGGTTGCACGCCGGGTTGATTGATTTCCAATAATCGCCAATGCCGTAAAGGTGCATGTGGTGACAAGACTCCCCAGTCGGGGTCATCGAATAAAGCGAATGCCAGTGCGAATGTGGGGTAGGGTTTGTCCGGGTTATTCTGTGCATTCGCGCAAAGGTGGGCGGTTTGTGTATTAAGTTCCATTGCTGTACACAATGCCAGTACGTGCCGGTCAAATTCCGATAAACCCAGTGCGTTACCCAGTAACATTAACGCAGGCGGTAGTTCACTGTTTTCCAGTTTTACCTTTTCCTGATGGGCTTGCTCGATAGTGGCATTGTCAGGAATGGCCGGGCTTTTTTTGTCGTCTGTGCGGGCAGCAAGCCGCTTAAGGCGTAAGTGTATCCATGCGACCATTGCCGCCAGATACCTGTCGTTGTTTTCCATCCAGTTTGCCTGCCCGTTCATGTGATGGTCACCTGTTGGCTGGCAATGAATTGTGGTGTGGTACCTGAAAAATCGACAGGTATGCTGTCAACACCATCCACTCTCAGACGCAACACATAGGGAGCAGCAGGTCTGGCAACGGCATCTCTGATGGTGAAGGTCAATGTGGTCAGGGCTGCGGGGTCAGCGGGGGTGACGATGGTGTCAGGTGCAACCGTCCGCTCGTTGAACAGTAATACGACACGTTGCCCGGCGGTTATTTGCGGCAGGCATTCTATGGTAAGTACAACGTTACCCGCTGGTGCTGTTATTGGATTGATCGATTGGATATTCGGTGATAGCGGCATGGCAACCGAGTTGCTGCTCCAGGCTGGCGCACTTGTTCGTTGTGTCACCAGTGACAGCGTATAAAATCCTGCGGGCCACTGGGAGCCCAGTGCGGCATCATCTGCCGGCGCAGGGAGTTGTACGGTCATTTCAGTGTTGCTGTTGTTGACCTCTGGCCGTATATCAATGGGGTTGTTGAGTTGCGGGTGCTGAAAGCGTACGACGGTATTGTCGCTGCTTAATTGCGTGCCCAGCAAGGTTACGGTATCCCCCAGTTCCGCTGATGGTTTCTGATTGAGAAAGCGCAAACCGGAGAGCGAGGGGGAGGAGCCGGCAATGACGACGGGGCCACGATCATCAGTTCCCCGGCGTAGTACGGGTAACGGCGTTCTGCTGGGGCGGGTGCTTTCAATTAATATCACTGATACTTCATAGCCTGTGGAAAGGCGGTATTCAGCAGATTGAAAACTGCTCCAGAGTTTGGACATGTCATCCAGAGATAATATGTCCGGCGTGATGCGCACACGTTCGACCTGATGCTGAAGACTGGAGTCCGGGGTAACCCCTTCGATATCCGCCGGGCTGAGCAGTGGATGATCGTGCAGGATGCTCATGGCCTGCCCCATGAGTTGCTGCCCCGAAATATCATCATCATTGGCACCGTAGGCTGTAATTAAGTATTTCAGTATTAACGGCAGCGGTGGATGAGCATGTTCACCGTTTCGTGTTTCACCCGGCATGGGTGAATTACTGAAGGCGGTGTTGTGGTAGGTGCCGTAGAGGAAAATATTGATTTGTTCACCCGTTCCACTGCGTGCTGTGCCTGGAGGCTGGGTAGTGACCGACGTGGTCACATCACTCAACAAGTGTTGCAGTGTTGCAGTGACGGTGGCTAATGCGGCGGGGCTGCTCATGGCTGCCCCTTGTTGTGTTGCTTGTTACGTTGTTCCAGGTAGTCACTCAGGCTCATTATGCCGTTCGGTTTTTTGTCGGGTTGAGGAGGCGGTGTGGGTGATTTTGTTTGCACGGCCCGTACTTCAACGCGACCGATGGTGACGTTGATGACTGGCTCGGGTTTTGTTTGTGCATTAAGTGCCTGCCAGCGTTCGGTGAGGCTGGATTGCATTTCAGTCAGCCAGTCAGGGGTTTGTAATACACCAGCCTGGTGCGTTTCTTGTTGTTCGGACAGGTTTTCAGGGGTGTGTTTTTTATTGCTGCCTTTCTGGTTAAAACGTTGACCTTTAAAAACAGGGTCTTTAAAAAACGGGTCTGCAACGTGCGGGCTTTCAGTATTCAGGGTTTTAAAATCCGTGTCTTTAAAAGCAACGTCCTGTTCAGGTAAAAAAGGTGGCTTTGCGGGTGCGTTTAATAGGGTGTCATCAATTTCTTCCGCCGTCTTTGAGGCGGTGGTATTTTGCTGGAATCCGCTTGGCGAGGGTGTGTTGTTTTGTGCATGCTGAGTGTTCAGGTGATGCAATATTGTGCGTATGCGCAGGCTGGACTCATCATTTGCGGGATTTTTTTGCCGGTCGGGTTGTCTTGTTGCTGGTTGCGTGTCAACACCGGGTGTTTCCTGCGCGAAGACTGTTTGTTCAGATAAAGGTGTTAAGTCATCGGTGTTTTTATTCATCCGCAAACCGGCTGTTAACGATGCGTGAGCAGTTTCTGTTGCAGGTTCGATTTTCGGGTCATGCCGGGTGAGGAATTCTCCGGTATTTGCATCGTTTTCAAATCGTGATTTTGGGCGCGGCTGAACAATACGGCTTGCCTCCTGGTTGGCATTGCCTGCCTGATGTCGATAAATGATGTTGCGCAGGAATTGACTCATTATTCCAGCATCCCTAAATAAAGTTGCCGACGCACGGGGCTGAGCCGGAGTATTTCCTGCTCACTCCAGCCATAACCCGTTGCCAGTTTATAGACGGTTTGCAATATTTGCTGCGCCCACTCATTAACTTCTGTCCAGAGAAAATGGGCAATATCAAACAATACTGTCCAGCTGTGCGAACATTCGGGGCAATTGAGCTGGATACGAATATCTGCGTGGGCATCCAGCTGCTCAATTTGTTGACTTAACTTTCGCGTAACAGAAGCCGGTAACTGGTCAAAGTCACAACTTTTTCCCGATTGTTCAGCGTTAAGCAGGCAGCGTGACAGCAGGTGTTGTTGCATTTTTTCAGCATTGTCGTTATCAGACGGGGTGTTGATGACCGTGGTGATATCCAGGCTGTTTGGCAAGCGGAAACGTAACGCATAGCCATCTGTATTGAGATCAAATTCATCAGCTATTGTGCTGTTTTCCGGCATTTTCCGGATAAAGTCTGTCGTGTTGCTTTCCCATTCAATGCGCTCACCACATTGCGGACACACGGCGGTACTCAATAATCGCTGGCCAAACAGATGTGTGCGAAGTTGCAGCAGCTGGCGGTCCCTCTGGCCGATACTTAATTTTGCCAGGGCATCGGCGGGTATTTCGGGACAGGATGCGGCCAGAAGAATCAACACCCTTGGTAGCAGGGGCTTGCCCAGGCTCTGCTCCCAGGCATTTAATAATTCTCCGCTTCCGGGTGCTTTCATGGTCGCTTACCCTGCGGGCTCCGTAAACGAGGGCTCTGTGGGTTCAGAAACTTCGTAGTCTCGCTCCCAACCCTCGTTTTCCAGTTTCAGGGTTTGGATGGCCACGGCACTGGCACTGGCATCCAGCTCGGGTAATGCCTGGTATTCTGATACCCAGCATCGATAGACTTTGTATGAGATGACAACCTGACCGGCTTCGTTGTACATTTCGATAATGAGGTCTTTGCGGAAATCCCGCAGTGACACTTCTGCGCCCAGTCCAGAACCAAAGTTCCAGATTTTGTTTGCCCATTTCTCAAATTCCGGGTCATGAGTGACGCCTCTTTCAAGCGTAATGGCTTCAAATTTTGTTTGCCCGGGTGATTTCCGTTCGGTGCTGGGGTCGCCCCCTTCACGATAGGTTACCGGTTCAGTGGTGCGTTTGAGTGCGCCGACTTTTGAAATACCGGCAACGTAACGGCCATCCCATTTCACGCGAAATTTAAAATTCTTGTACGGGTCAAAGCGTTGTGCGTTAACACTAAATTGAGCCATGATTTACTCCCTATGTTTCAGCCTGACCGGCGATTTGTTGAAGTTTGATAACGACAAACTCAGCGGGTTTGAGCGGCGCAAATCCCACCATGATATTCACGACACCATTATCAATGTCGGTTTGTGTGGTGGATTCGGCGTCACATTTCACAAAATAGGCATCCCGGGGGCTGCTTCCCTGAAAGGCACCCTGGCGAAACATGTTTTGCATAAATGCGCCGATATTCAGTCGAATTTGTGACCATAACGGCTCATCGTTTGGCTCAAAGACAACCCACTGGGTACCACGGTAAAGACTTTCTTCGATGAACAGGGCGGTGCGTCGCACCGGTAAATATTTCCACTCAGAGGCCAGCTGGTCAGCACCGGCCAGCGTGCGACTTCCCCAGACCACGCGACCGTTGACGGGGAAAGCCCGCAGACAGTTGACGGCCAGCGGGTTGAGTATGCCGTTGTTGTCATCGGTGAGTTTTGCTGACAACGCAACAACGCCTTTTAGCGTTGCATCCAGTCCGGCGGGTGCTTTCCAGACGCCACGAGTGGCATCGGTGCGGGCGATAATGCCGGCGACAACACCGCAAGGTGAAAATTCGGCCAGGCGTCCTTCCTGTAAGGGGTTGGGTTGAACAACACGGGGAAAATAAACTGCGGTGTTGGCATTGCGGCTCAGCCCCCAGGTGGCACTGTCCAGTCCGGTTGCGGGATCGGTGATATCACTGTGTTCATCCCAGTCATACAGTGGGTCGGCAATGTATATTGCGCGACGTTTCAGGCAATAAGCGGCGGCTGCGATACGACTTTGCGCACCAATGTCACCCGTGTTGCCCAGCGTGAAAGGCGGTATGCAAAGCAGGTTAAACAAATCTGCTTTTTCCAATGCCCAGATGCCTTCACGATCCTCTTCCAGAGTGAGACCAGATGATACTTCAGCGTCAGTGATGGCATCGCCGTCTTCACCCGTCGTGGTATCGAATGCAAGATTATTGGCGAGAGGTGGACGTGTGGCAGCCAGCGTTCCGTTGACGCGCACGAGTTTCGATTGCTGCTCCAGAATGGTGGTTGCATACCGACTGTTTTCTTCAAGTGCCGAGATATTATTGAAGGTTTCTACTGCACCGGTAGCACTGTCCGTAATGATTAAATTAAATACTTCATTGGTGGCCGCATCCGGGTTAATGGCCGGGTCCGGGTGAGTCACTGTTACGGATAAGTTATTCCCCCAGGCTCCTGTGCTGGCCGCCCGCAGATTAAGTGTGCCGGAGAGCAGTGTCGCGGCAATGCCGCCGTTACTGACCCGGACGATGAGTGCATCCCGCCCGCCATTGCGGAAAAACTGATTGACGGTAAAACCCATCGGGTGACTGGGTGACAAGCTGCCGAAGGTGCGTGTGTATTCGGCAAAACTTTGCACTAATATCGGTTCATTTTCTTCACCGCGCAATGCGCTGCCGATAAATGCTGTGATGGATGTGGCGACGCCGGTAACGCTGCGAACGCCACTGGGAATTTCTTCAATATAAACACCGGGGTACGTTAGCGGAACGCTCATAAAATGTCTCCATATTGACAGTTTGCAGAACCTTAAAAATAACGTTAAGGGTCCGGTTAATATTTGCTGACGGCTTTATGCCAAATAAACCTGCTGACCAAGCAGCAACACCTGAATTCTGATTATTCTGTGGATCCCTGTGTGCCGGGTGGAGTGAGCCGATTCAAGGTGTTGCGTCTCGCGCAACAAAAATACTGACAGTGGCGTTCTCTCCCGTGGCCGCCATTGTTAATTTGATTACTTTGGGGCTGACACCGATAGCTCCCAGGTTTCCGGCAGAAAACATTTGCGGGCCGTCCAGCGTCAGTGTCTCATCAGCATTGTCGATGCCATCGCTAAAAACATACGTCAAGTCAGGTGAGTAGTAAGTTGAAGAGAGGAGTAATACGTGTAGCTGGCTGGAGGCGCCTGGTTGTATTTCGACGGTGACTTCAGTGCCATCAGCCGTCAAATCAATATCAATCTGGCCGGTGGCTTCTGCTTCGATCACTCCGGAAGAAGCCGTTACTGTTTTCCCGCCAGCAATTGCAACACTGAGTGTGAACGTGATCCTGGACATGTAACATCTCCTTGAATTTTTTTCTGGTTTTAATTGCCCGGCAGCGTCAGTAAAAACACTGATAAAAACGCTATTTTTTCATTTCATAATCATGATGCTGTTTGCAGTGTTTAAATGGATAGTGATGATGGTTAGATCCTGTGACAAATTTTTGGAAAAGTCCAACGGGTTACGTTAAAAAATATCTTTTTTTTCACGGGTCAATGTTAATTATAGCTTTAATCATAATCTGGAAAAGCGATTGCTGAATAAAAACATATTTAATTATTTCTGAATACGCTTATTTTTCTTTTTGTGGAAAATTACCTGAAATTTACGGAATAAAAACCATCCTGGTTTTTTAGGGTTTATTTCGTGCGATATGCGGTGAGTAAATACCAGGAACGACAAAAATAATTTTTTAAATATCTCGTTTCTCTGGGAGTAACCAACTATAGTGATTGGTCACTCATTCACTCATAGAGTAAATTAAGTTCATGTTTATATTTTTGTATTTTTAAATATTAATGACACTGTTCGCGCCGTCATTCTGACTGAAGCTTTCACAACATCAAAAGCTCTCGGACAATCGTTTCAGTGTATTGGAAGGTCATGTTGTCGTGGTGCTGACAAGAGACGTGTTATAAATCCAGAGATGGACGTGTGATTGTCCGGCATGGCTTGGTTCTGTTAGCGGGGAAGGGAGTGCATGTGTTGTGCGTCTCATGTAAGGTATGCGCGATGTTAAACACAGCAAATACACAAGAACAATTGCAGGCCAGGGTGCGTATTGTCCTGGTGGATACCAGCCATGCGGGCAATATTGGCGCAGCGGCCCGGGCGATGAAAAACATGGGGCTGGTTCGATTGTATCTGGTGACTCCAAAACAATTTCCCCATGCGGATGCCACGGCGCGGGCCTCGGGTGCCGATGATGTGCTGGCACGGGCCACAGTCTGCGCCACGCTGGACGAGGCTTTGGCCGGTTGCAGTCTGGTAATGGGAGCCAGCGCGCGGTTGCGTAATTTATCGGTGCCGCTGCTGGCTCCCCGGCAATGTGCCACAAAAGCGTTGAGTGAAATAACTGAAACGGGTATTGAATGCGCGCTTGTTTTTGGTCGTGAGCATTCGGGGCTGACTAATGACGAGTTAGGTCGCTGTCATCATCTGGTTAATATTCCCACCAATCCTGAATACAGTTCCTTGAATCTGGCCGCGGCGGTGCAGGTATTAAGTTACGAACTGCGTATGGCAACACTGAGTGAGCAAACCGGAGTGGTTTCTGATGTGGATGTCGAACCGTTGGCCAGTGCTGAGGATATGGAACGATTTTATGTGCATCTGCAACAAACCCTGGAAACAATCGGGTTTCTCGACCCGAAAAATCCGCGTATCATGATGCAGCGTCTGCGGCGTCTGTTTAATCGTGCGCGCCCCAATGAGGTGGAAATGAATATCCTGCGTGGTATTTTAACGATGACGCAAAAGGCCGGGCATCAATCTGATCCTGAATAATGGATGGGGTGCTTTGGGGTCGGACTCAAAGTAAAAAGGTCGTATTTCCTGTTATGGATAAACCGGTGGCCGCATCAGCTTTGTTGCTTCAAGGAAAAATACTTCGCCAATCTCATGGTTGGGCGAATACAAATTTCTGATTTCACACCTTTTGAAATGGCATGAAGATCATGAAACAGGGCGTTTCCTGTTTGTAATGTATTGATTTAATATAAATAATATTAAAATTTATGGGAATTGCGGGTGTGTTGTTAATGCAGCTCAGCACACATTATTCGATGGCGCTCGGAAAGGCATTGATGAAAAGCAAGCAAAGCCCTACCAGAAATCATGGATTGATTATTTTGGAGTCCAGGAGAATAATTACCGTTGAATAGAGCGAATACGGATAATACCGAATCGGAACAGGATGCAGCGCAGGGAACCTTGTCCGAATTAATGTGGGTTTGCGCTGAATATTTTGCAACAGGATAAAACAAGAAAAATGAGAATTAACAACGAAGCAACACATGACGTGTTGCGCAACAATCACACAGTTTGATGTTCAGTCATCTTCGGGAAGACATCCGTTGCGTATTTGATCGCGATCCTGCGGCGCACACCACATTTGAAGTCATCACCACCTATCCTGGCGTGCATGCGCTGATGTTGCATCGTTTTGCACATCGTTTGTGGAATATGGACCTGCGCTGGCTGGCACGCATGTCATCGGCACTGGGCCGCTGGTTAACGGGCATCGAAATTCACCCTGGTGCTAAAATCGGTCGGCGTTTTTTCATCGACCATGGTATGGGTGTGGTTATTGGTGAAACCGCAGAAATCGGCGATGACTGCACGCTGTACCATGGTGTGACACTCGGCGGCACCAGCTGGAAAAAAGGCAAACGGCACCCCACGCTGGAAAATAATGTGGTGGTGGGGGCCGGAGCCAAGGTTCTGGGGCCGATTGTGCTGCGGGAAGGTGTACGGGTGGGCTCTAATGCGGTGGTGATCAAAGAGGTGCCCTCGGGGGCGACGGTGGTGGGTGTGCCGGGGCAGGTGGTCAAGGCGAAGGTGAAGCAGGCGACCACCAGCGAAGATAAACGGCGGCATGCCACCGCCAAAAAACTGGGTTTTGATGCTTATGGTGCGACCAGCGATGCACCAGACCCGGTGGCACATGCCATTAACAGCCTGCTTGATCATGTGCATGTGATGGACAGTAAAATGACCGCCATGTGCGAATCCATTAAACAGCTGGATGCAGGCTTTAACGATGTGCAGCTGCCGGATCTGGGTGATTGTGGTATCGACGACAGCAGTGACCAGCCTGTCCATCTGGATGAGGCGGCAGACATGCCAGCCGACAAAAAAACGAGCGACTAGTGCATCAATTAAAGTGGTTGATGTACTAAACTGTACGGACTTCCCCTGGTTTTATGAGTGGTTATTTTTCGAATTTAGTTCTTGACTAAACTTGTCGGATATAGATAATAACCAATTAAATTGATCAGGAATTTGCACAGGTGTGTTTCCAGGGGCTATTGCAGTATTGGCACAAGTTGTAGGTAAGTGTGGTTTGACCCGTAACCACAGTTTCTGTAGGCTTTCGTCGAATCCCCACTTTTTTAGTATGTTTTTTTAGCCGTAAACAACGCTGGTGGCATTGGGTTCATACATATATTTTGTATGTGTATTTAAACATAGCAAGGGCAGAGACCACAGAGGTGAAACTATGAGACTGACAACTAAAGGTCGTTACGCAGTTACGGCCATGCTGGATTTAGCGTTAAACGCAAAAGACCGTCCCATTACATTGGCGGATATTTCCCAGCGGCAGGGTATTTCTCTGTCCTATCTTGAACAGCTGTTTTCGCGCCTGCGTAAGCAAGATCTGGTGTCCAGCGCACGCGGGCCGGGTGGCGGGTATCGCCTGAGTCGGAATGCCGGTGAAATCAGTGTGGCGCAGGTGATCGCAGCCGTGGATGAAAAGGTATCGGTGACCCGCTGTGGCGGCAAGGGCGATTGTCAAAATGGTGAGGCCTGCCTGACGCATAAACTCTGGTGTTCGTTGAGTGATCAGATCCAGGATTTTCTGACGGGCATCTCGTTGGGTGATCTGGTGCAGGAAGACCATGTAAAAATGGTTTCCGAACGCCAATTGACCAGTGTGCAGGATCAAGCGGGGCAGGATATTGTGGAGAACCCGCTACAGGCAGCGACAGGTATGTAGCCTGACTGCATTGGGCCCGCGCTATGTCTGTTTATCTTGATTACAACGCAACCACGCCTTTGGACAGGCGGGTACTGGATAGCATGATGCCGTTTCTGTGTGAGCAGTTCGGCAATGCCTCCAGCGGCCACCAGTCCGGGCGTATTGCCCGCGCGGCAACGGACGTTGCGCGGGAGCAGGTGGCAGCACTGGTGAACGCACATCCTTCGCAAGTGATATTTACCAGTGGTGGTACCGAAGCCAATAATCTTGCATTGAAAGGGTGCGCAGCCCGTTTGACACCTGGCCACATTATTTTGAGCGGAGTGGAACACAGCTCGGTGCGCTCCCCGGCCAATGTGTTGAAAAAATATGGCTGGAGGCTGGATGAAATAGGTGTGGATGCCGATGGCCGATTGGCAATTGAAAATTTACGCGCAATTTTTTCCGGCATATCAGCAGACCGCGCAAAAATTCTGGCGGTGATGCTGGCGAATAACGAGACCGGCATTGTTTATGACATTGCGCCCATTGCGGCGCTGGCGCGTGATTTTGGTGCTCTGTTGCTGGTTGATGCTGTACAGGCCGCAGGCAAGATTCCGGTGGACTTTACCCACAGCGGCGCGCAGCTTATGAGCCTTTCCGCACACAAGATTTATGGCCCCAAAGGCGTGGGTGCGCTGATTGTTGATAAGGCCGTAGACATGGAGCCAATGTTGCAGGGTGGTGGCCAGGAAAAAGCGCGCCGTGCCGGTACTGAAAATGTGGCGGCGATTGTGGGTTTTGGCAAGGCGGCAGAATTGGCGCTGAGTGAATTATCGACACGCCATGCACAGACACAAACGTTGCATCATTATTTGGAAGCCCGTTTGCGTTCAGAACTGCCACAGGTATGCATTTTTGGTCAGCAAGCAGCACGTTTGCCAAATACCAGTTTTTTTGCGCTGCCGGGGCTTGACGGTGAAACCCTGTTGATGAGTCTTGATCGGGCGGGGCTGGCGGTATCCAGTGGCTCTGCCTGTGGTACGGGTGACGTAGAGCCTAGCCATGTGTTACTGGCCATGGGTGTTTCGCCGGAGCATGCCCGCGGGGCAATCCGTGTCAGTCTGGGCAAAGAATCACGCCGCGATGAAATTGACAGCTTTATTGATTGTCTTAAACAGCAGGTGCATGTGTTGCAGCGTTTTGCAGCCGTCGCTTATGCCTGATCCGGCGATTTTTGTGAAAAAAGTGATTGAGAAGTATTTGAATTGAACAATGTAAAGGCAAGCAATCAATGACGAGTTCAAACCGACGACCGATTTACATGGACTATGCGGCCACCACGCCCATGGACCCCCGTGTCGCAAAAAAAATGATGCAGTTTTTGACGCCGGACGGTGAGTTCGGTAATCCAGCTTCGCGCTCCCATGCTTATGGTTGGACAGCAGAAACGGCGGTTGAAGAAGCGCGCAAACAGGTGGCAGCGTTGGTGAACGCCAATCCCAAGGAAATTATCTGGACCTCGGGTGCCACCGAATCGGATAATCTCGCCATCAAGGGTGTCGCGCATTTTTATGGTGGAAAAAACAGTAAGAAAGGCAAGCACATTATCACCAGTAAAATCGAGCATAAGGCCGTGCTGGATACCTGTCGCCAACTGGAGCGTGAAGGGTATGAAGTCACCTATCTCGATCCCGAGCCCACAGGACTGATTGATCTGGACAAGCTGGAAGCAGCCATGCGTGACGATACCATTCTGGTTTCCATCATGCATGTCAACAACGAACTGGGGGTGATTCAGAATATCGCCGCTATTGGCGAACTGACCCGTGCCAGAGGTATTGTTTTTCATGTGGATGCTGCACAGAGTGCCGGTAAGGTGGATATTGATCTGTCGAGCATGAAGGTGGATTTGATGTCTTTTTCGGCACATAAAATTTATGGCCCCAAGGGCATGGGTGCATTGTATGTGCGGCGCAAACCACGCATTCGTCTGGAAGCACAGACGCATGGTGGTGGTCATGAGCGCGGCATGCGTTCCGGCACGCTGGCCACGCACCAGATTGTTGGCATGGGTGAAGCTTTCCGCATCGCCAAAGAAGATATGGCCAAAGACCAAACACATGCAGCCGCTTTACGTGACCGTTTATATGATGGCGTAAAGGATCTCGAAGAGGTGTATGTCAACGGGGATATGGCGCAAAGCGTGCCGAATATCTTCAATATCAGTTTTAACTATGTTGAGGGTGAATCCCTGATCATGTCCCTGAAAGATTTGGCAGTATCCTCCGGCTCAGCCTGTACTTCGGCAAGCCTGGAACCTTCTTACGTGTTGCGTGCTCTGGGACGTAACGATGAACTGGCACACAGTTCCATTCGTTTCAGCATAGGACGGTTTACCACGGAAGAGGATATTGATAATGCAATCACCCATGTGCGTGCGGCCATTGAAAAACTGCGTGCCTTGTCACCATTATGGGACATGTACAAAGAAGGCATTGATTTGTCTCAGGTGAAATGGGCGGCGCATTAATTGAAAGAATGCAGAGAACAAACGACTAACGTACAGTGACAAAACTGTGAGGCAGGTGAAAAATGGCATATAGCGATAAAGTTTTAGATCATTATGAAAATCCACGTAATGTGGGTACCCTGGAAAAAGATGATCCTTCCGTGGGCACCGGCATGGTGGGCGCACCCGCGTGTGGTGATGTGATGCGTTTGCAGATCAAGGTCAGCGACGATGGCATCATCGAAGAAGCACGTTTTAAAACCTATGGCTGTGGTTCTGCCATTGCATCCAGCTCCCTGTTGACGGAATGGGTGAAAGGTAAAACCCTGGAAGAGGCAGGACAGATTAAAAATACTGATCTTGCCGAAGAACTGGCTTTGCCGCCGGTAAAAATTCATTGCTCGGTATTGGCGGAAGACGCCATCAAGGCGGCCATCGAAGATTTTCGTGGCAAGGCAGACAATGAAAAAGCCAATGACGCAAATACTGCGGATGGCTCTGGCAAGGCTGCATAACAAAATATAGTGACTAGCGTGTAAAATGACAATGTCGATAACATTAACACAATCAGCAGCAGATCGTATTCACGGCTTTCTTGAAAATCGTGGCAAGGGTGTCGGCCTGCGCCTGGGTGTAAAAACCAGCGGCTGCTCGGGCATGGCTTACGTTATCGAATTTGCTGACGAAATCGGCAGCGATGACGAAGTGTTTGAAGACAAGGGCGTGCGCGTTCTGGTGGATGCCAAAAGCCTGATTTATCTCGATGGTACTGAGCTTGACTACGGCAAAGAAGGTTTGAATGAAGGGTTTACGTTTAATAACCCCAACGTAAAAGATAACTGTGGTTGCGGCGAGAGCTTCACGGTTTAACGGTTCAGGTTTCTTGTATGCAAGCGGCGGATCTCTCCAGCAATTTTTTTGCACTGTTTGACTTGCCGGTTTCTTTTGATGTTGATCTGGATGCCTTGTCTGCACGCTATCGTGAGGCGCAACGTGCTGCGCATCCTGACAAATTTGCCAGCGCCCCGGAGATTGAACGTCGTTTATCGGTACAAATGGCTGCGCGCATCAATGAAGCTTATCGAGTATTAAAAGATCCTCTGTCGCGAGGGCGTTATTTGCTTGAGCTGCACGGTGTTGCCCTTGATGATGCCGATACCGCCTTTGATGGTGCTTTTCTTATGGAGCAAATGGAATTACGAGAGCGCCTGGCGGATGTGAAGAACAGTGCCGATCCTGTTTCACAATTGCGGATCATTGCCGATGATATTGCGGCACATGACAAATCGTTAATCATGCAAATGGCTGGTTTGTTGAACGAGGCCAGTACGGAATCGTTGCAGCAGGCACGGAGTGTGAGCCGTAAATTACAGTTTTTTCGGCGCTTGAATGAAGAAGTTGATGCTCTGGAAGATGAGCTGGGTGATTATTAAAGACGCTGTGCAATCCGTCCCCATGGATTGCAACACAATCCTCAAACAATGAACAACATACCTCAAGATATTTTATATGGCGCTTCTGCAAATCAGTGAACCCGGCCAGACGGCTGCACCCCATCAACACAAGCTGGCGGCAGGCATTGACCTGGGCACCACCAATTCTTTGGTGGCCACTGTGCGCAGTGGCAAGGCTGAAACCCTGCCGGATGCACAGGGTATGCATTTGTTGCCATCGGTGGTGCGTTACCGCGAAACGGGTGCGCCACAAGTGGGCGCTATGGCCAAACAATCTGCTATCAGCGATCCACGCAATACCATCAGTTCGGTGAAACGCTACGTAGGACGCGGACTGGCTGATATTTGCAAGGGCTGTTCGCGTAGCGAGTATGAATTTGTTGACAGTGATTCTTCTTTACCACGCATTCGTACTGTTGCGGGAGACATCAGCCCTGTCGAAGTGTCCGCAGAAATTCTTAAAGACCTGAAGCTGCGCGCGGAAGAGACGCTGGGCGGTGAGTTAACCGGTGTCGTGATTACCGTGCCTGCCTATTTTGATGATGCGCAGCGGCAGTCTACTAAAGATGCCGCCCAGCTTGCGGGCTTGCAGGTATTGCGTCTGCTCAATGAGCCCACCGCAGCGGCCGTCGCCTACGGTTTGGACAAGGGCTCGGAAGGTGTGCATGTTGTTTATGATCTGGGTGGCGGCACCTTTGATATTTCCATCCTGCGACTTAATCGAGGTGTTTTTGAAGTGATGGCCACAGCGGGCAATACGGCGCTGGGGGGGGACGATTTTGATCGTATTATTGCGCAATGGTTGATACAACAGGCCGGGCTTGATCCGTCTGCTCTTTCCGCCGGACAGATGCGTGCCACACTGCTGGAAGCCTGCCGGGCAAAAGAGGCGTTGTCAGATGCGGAAGTGGTGTCTGTGTCTGTTGCAGATGGTTCCATTGTGAATGATGCCGCATGGCAGGGCGAGCTGACACGTACACAGTTATATGAATTGATTGATCCGCTCATTCAAAAGACCTTGTCCTCCTGTCGTCGTGCCTTGCGTGATGCGGGAATTGATGTGGATGAAATCGAGGATGTGGTGATGGTGGGTGGCTCAACCCGTTCACCACGGGTACGTGAACGGGTGGGTGAGTTTTTTCACTGCGAGCCTATGGTGGACATCGACCCCGATAAAGTGGTTGCAGCAGGGGCTGCGATTCAGGCTGATATTTTAGTGGGCAATAAACCCGATGATGAAATGTTACTGCTCGATGTGATTCCACTGTCGCTGGGTATCGAAACCATGGGAGGGCTGGTTGAAAAAATTATCGCCCGCAATACCACCATTCCTTCGGCTAAAGCCCAGGATTTCACTACCTTCAAGGATGGGCAAACCGCACTGGCAGTGCATGTTGTGCAGGGAGAGCGTGAACTGGTGAGTGATTGCCGCTCCCTGGCCCGTTTTGAATTGCGCGGTATTCCGCCTATGGTGGCGGGTAATGCGCGTATCCGTGTGACCTTCCAGGTGGATGCCGATGGCCTGCTTTCTGTGACGGCGCGGGAACAGATTTCCGGTGTGGAAAGCACGGTACAGGTTAAACCGTCTTTTGGTTTGACGGATAGTGAGATTGAAATCATGCTGCGCGAATCCATGAGCTATGCGCAGGAAGATATTGCTGCACGCATGTTGCGTGAACAGCAGGTGGAAGCGGACCGTATTATTGAATCTGTGGAATCTGCGGTGACGGCGGATGCGCAATTGTTGACGGATGACGAGCGCATACAGATTGATGTTGCGCTGAGTGAATTGCGGAAAATGCGCGATGGTGATGATCCGCGGAAAATTAAACAGGCCATTGAAACCTTGAACAAAGCCAGTACCGATTTTGCTGCGCGGCGTATGGATGCCAGTATCCAGTCTGCGATGACGGGACATAAAGTTGATGAATTCTAGTTTTTTGCTGAAGAGAAAATAATGCCACAGATCATTTTTTTACCGCACGAAGAAATCTGCCCCGAAGGGGCGGTTATTGAAGCCGAAACAGGTGTGACCATTTGTGATGCCGCACTGGCCAATGGTATTGAGATTGAGCATGCCTGCGAAAAGTCCTGTGCCTGCACGACCTGCCATGTCGTTATTCGAGAGGGCTTTGACACATTGCAGGAATCCACCGAAGAAGAAGATGACTTGCTGGATAAAGCCTGGGGGCTGGAGCCGGATTCACGCTTAAGTTGTCAGGCGAAAGTGGGTACGGTGGACCTGGTGGTGGAAATTCCCAAATACACCATTAATATGGTATCTGAGAATCACTAAAACAGGAAAATAGCATGAGTCTGAAATGGACAGATACTCTGGACATTGCCATTGAGCTGGATGAAGCCCATCCCGACGTTGATCCGTTGCATGTCAATTTTGTGGAATTACGCAACTGGATAATGGCGTTGCCCGGGTTTGCTGATGACCCGGAACATTGCGGGGAGCGTATTCTCGAAGCGGTGCAAATGGCCTGGATTGAAGAAAGGGAAGATTAAGCACCAGTACCGGCCATTCAACGGCGGAATTCAGGTTTAACGCAAAGCTGACTCTTTTTCGTTGCGTTCTCCTCGTCTTTGCGACCTTTGCATTTATAACACGTCATTTGTTAATGCCGATATAATACAGCCTTCTGAAATACCATGAACTCTTTACTCGGGGTTAACTATTATCTCCCCTTACTTTACTGACAGGGTAAATATCATATCGGGTATTTTTCGATTGCACATTTCCACTGGGTTTGCTGTTACCAACAAAAGCTGCCCCTTTAGGGCGTTTAACCACCACACGTTTCAATGCGCACTGGCGCGCGGCCTGTAGCAGCAAACCGGCATCTTCATCAGCACCCACCAGTGCCCGCAGGGCGCGCATTTCCTTTTTCACCAGGGCACTTTTACTGCGGTGCGGGTACATGGGATCGAGGTAGACAACGTCGGGCCGGTTGGCTGTGTTTTCATTGGCGTGTTGTTGTAACCATTCGATGGCGTTGGCTTGTACAAGACGCAGTTGCTGTGCAGCGATGTCAGACCGTTCGGGTTCAGCCAGCAGTCTTTGCAGGCCATCTTCAAGCAGGGCGGTGAGGATGGGAGAGCGTTCAATCATGGTGACCTGTGCGCCAAGGCTGGCGAGGATGAAGGCGTCGCGCCCCAGCCCGGCGGTAGCGTCTACGATGGTGGGGTTGTTACCGTGTTTCATGCCGATGGCTTTGGCGAGAGCTTGTCCCCGGCCACCGCCAAACTGGCGTCGATGGCCGAGTTTGCCGTGTACAAAATCGATGTGTACGTAGCCTTTGAAATCATCACCTGTGCTGGAGAGGCCGAGGATTTTTGGGTTGTCCGGCGGGTTTGCGCTGAATAACGACAGGTAAAAACGAAATGTGCTGCATGAGCCCGGTGTAGACAGGTCACAAACGGGCAATTGCAGTTGTCGGGCCAGTGCCCGTAAGCGGCTTTGCGTTGTTGAATCCTGTTGCGCAGAGGTTGCAACAACGATGTCGTTTTGTGTTGTGCTCAGGCAGGGAATCCCCGGGCCTGTACTTCTTGTTTGGCTTGCAGGGCGAGCAAGGCCATTTGCAGATCTTTTTCCCAGTCATAACTTTGTGCGGGCGGGATGGCTTGCGGCGCTTGTAAATTGTCAACCGAGTTGTGCGCATAAATATGCACATGGCGCGTTTCTTCGATGGAGGGTGTCATGTCGGGCCAGATATTGTGCAGGATGTCTTTGGGACGAATGACTTCCCAGCTGTCGATGAGTCGATAATCCCCGGCCAGTGTGGCGAGCATTTCATCGCTACCGGTTTGGCGCTGTTGTGTGCTGGGGTCAACATGTTCGGTAAAAATATAAATGAGCAATCCGGTTTTGCGTTGAACCAGTGCTGTGCTGGGGTTGCTGTGCGCGGGAGGCCAGGAGACCAGTGCTGCATCAAATGGTAACTGCGCCAGTGGTTCGTCGCTGTAGCGGAAGTGTTCCGCATCAAAAAACGACGTAATCTGGTTGGGTTTGCTGTCAGGGGCGTGGTTTTTCAGACCTCGCAGTTCAATTCCCTCGCGACCGAGCAGGCTGCCAATAAAACCATTGCCGGGGTAGATGTCACAAACGACCGGATTGTCGGCAAGTTGCTGCACATAAAAGGCGATTTTCTGCATTTCTTCGCGCAGGGGATAAAAAGGTGCGACGGTGGCGCTGAACTTTTCCGGGTCACGGTCCGGGTTGCTGAAAATCAGGTTGTGCAGGGGCAGGTCTTTGATACGTGCAGCAAAAGACAGATTATTGTTCCAGGCATGGTGCTTTTTCTCCTGGAAGGCAATAATGCGGTTGAACATGTCTTCGGTGAACGATTCCATGTTACGCAGGGGTTCATATTTATTGGGCATATTCATATCGGGATTGGCTATGGGTGCAGTTGATGGCTGGGAGGTTGCCGGATTTATCTCCGGCTCGACAGCCTGCCAAGTGTAATGGGCCCGTGTGATTCTGGCAACCACGCGGTTTTTGGGGTCGGATGATCCTAAATTCCACAAGGTTATGGCGGAACCGCTGCGCTTGTTCCACCCTACGGTTTTATGTTGTGTTGACCGGGTCGAATGGAACAAGCGCAGCGGTTCCATCCGGTTGTACTGAAGGTTTTTAACCGCACGCCGCAATTAATGAGTTTATGCCATTAATTTCAGAATAGTGGAAACATTAATTTCAATGGTAGTGTCAATATTGAGCGCGTATTTTTTTTCATCACTGTCCAGCAGTTGTTGTTTACTTAACTGCTTTTCCAGAACGTGTAGATCAGCTTCGGAGGCATCGCTGCCCTGTTGTTCGCGTTGCTGAATGCGCTGGCGCATGACTTCTGGTGTTGTCTGGCAATCCAGAATGCGGAAATGGCATTTTAATTCCTGCGCCAATGCGCGAAACAGCTCCCGTTGTGCGTGTTGCAGAAACGTAGCATCCACAATGACTGAAAATCCATTGGCGAGACAGGTTTCTGCCAGTGTGTATAACCGGTCATAAGTGGCGTGTGTTGCTTCCTGTTGGTAAATGCCAGTATCAATTTGTGAATGGCTGCGGGTTGTTTCGCCAAGTCCAAACAAGCGTTTGCGTTCGACATCAGAGCGCAGGTGGATCAGGTCGCTATTCAGGGCCAGTTGCCGTGCGAGGTAGCTTTTTCCTGATCCCGACAGGCCACGGGTGATCACAAGGTTGACAGGGATGGGGTGTGTGTAGTTTTCGGCAAGCTGAATATAGTTATGTATTTCTGCAGGGCTATTTTTTGTTGCATCCATTTTGGGTGCGCTGGACGTTTGTGCAAGTCGCAGGCTGGCAACTTTGGCGCGTACCATGGCACGATAAACCTGATAAAAGCGTAATGTGGCCAGGCCATCATAATCACCGGTGAGCGAAAGATAACGATTGAGTAATTGCCGGGATAGTTTTTTTTGATGATGGTCATCCAGGTCCATGAGTAAAAATGCCAGCTCACTCATGACATCAATCCAGCGCAGGTTGGCATTAAACTCAATGCCGTCGAAAGGGACAACCTGATCGTTCCAAAGTACGATATTGCGCAAGTGCAGGTCACCATGGCATTCACGGACAAAGCCTGCCTGTTGACGATGCCGGAATGTTAACTGTAATTTTTCAAGTTGTGTTTGTGACCATTGCTGCAATGTCTTGCAGGTTTTGTGAATGTTATCTACGTTCGGCGTATTGGCAAGCATCTGTTCCAGTTGCTCAAAGTTTTCCTGCACGGGCTGTTTGATGGCATCAGGCGTTCCAAAGTGAGTCTCTGCTGCGGCAATGGCGATTTGTTGATGGAATCCGGCGAGCACAGATGCAGTTTCGTCGATAACGGGTGCGGTGAGTGCATCACGAGCCAGTAATGCGTCAAAGGTTTTTTGTGGATCAAACTGGCGCATTTTCACGGCATATTCAAACGCACGTCCTGTACCATCAATATGCGGTGTATCGGGTGTTCCACAAACAGGGACAACGGCCAGGTAGAGGTGTGGTGCAAGGCGTCGGTTAACACGCAGCTCTTCTTCACAATAAAAGCGGCGTTTTTCCAGTGTGGAAAAATCAAGAAAACCAAAATTCACGGGTTTTTTGATTTTATAGACATATTCGCCGGTCAGCAGTACCCAGGAGATGTGGGTTTCAAACAGGGTGATTGTTTCGACAGTATGCGAATAAGCATCCGCCCGCTGTAATGCGCTAATCAGGCGCTGAGGTTTGTCTACGGCGGCAATAACTGACACGGTGTGCTCCTGATTGATTGGTCGCTTATGCCAATAGCATAGCAAAACCGGAACGGTAAGGCGCACTGAAGATAGACAGTATTGTTAACGCAGAGGGTGCCGGGTTGGTTCCGGCATATGCCGAAATAACGGGGAAGGGATAACGAGGCAGCAGGGGGTCGTTTTATACGAGATTGCGCTGAGCAATGTGGGGTACAATGCGTTCACATGTTTGGTTTACGCAAAAAACACCTGAAAAGGAAGAAACAACGACGTACCAGGAGAAAGCGGCGGAATGGTGTGTCTGTGCGTGACAGACTGCTTCGATGGCCGGTTTTATTGTCTCTGCTGGTGGCGGGTGTGGTTCCGTTCC
>JALSGT010000029.1 GCA_026982555.1 Chromatiales bacterium | reverse complement strand
TTGTTGTCATTCGTGGTTCCCGGCCTTGATCTTCAGGGTGAAATGAAAGCTGGCACCTTCATTCACTTTTGCCCTGGCCCATATTTTTCCCTGATGCCGGGTGATGACGCGATGTACTGTGGTAAGCCCGACACCATTTCCGGGGAAATCATCGGCTCTGTGCAAGCGCTGAAAGGGCAAAAATATTTTGTCGATATAGTTGCTGTCAAATCCGGCGCCATTATCGGAGATCGAAAAAACACGAGTATCATCTTCCATGGAGGAGTGGATGTTGATAATGGCGTTGTCACATTTACTGGTGTATTTCCAGGCATTGCCGATGAGATTGGAGAGGGCAATGGTCAACAGGTTTTTATCTCCCATGGCGCACAGGTCTTCTTCAAGCGTGATGTCAACGGAGCGGTCTGGTTCATTGTCACGCAGGGTCTGGATTATTTCTTTGGCAATTTCGGTGAGATTGACTTGCTGGATTTTCATTTTATAACGTGTGATGCGTGAAAGGTTGAGCAAGTCATCAATCAGGCTGGACATGCGCTGGGTACCAAGGGTGATCCGCGTCAGGTAGTTCTTTCCGGTTTCATCCAGAACGTCGGTGTAGTCTTCCAATAAGGCGTTACTGAAACCGTTAATGCCGCGCAGTGGTGCGCGAAGGTCATGAGAAACGGAATAACAAAAAGATTCCAGTTCATTATTGATCGATTCCAGTTCGCTGGTACGCCTGGCGACCAATACTTCCAGATTATCCTGGTGTTGCCGAAGTTCGTCGGCTTCTTGCAGATGGGAGGTAATGTCATGGGCAATACCTTCTATTTCTATAACTTTCCCAGTGTCATCAACAACAGGGGATTTAGAAACTTCCAGTATGCGTTCACTGCCGTTTTTATGGTAGATGGAAATCATAAAGGGTGAACGTTTTTCACCAGCCTGATGATGGTCTTTCCGGAAAGTTAAGTCATTGTTAACGGGGTTGTCAGTCAGGTAGGTGCTGTAATTGGAAAGAAAATCATTTTGTGTATAACCCAGTACATCGGTGATTGATTCGCTGACATAGAAAAAAACACCGTCAGTATCATGTGAATAAAAAAAGTATTCAGAACTGAGGTTTTCCACCAGGCGCTTGTAACGTGCATCACTTGCCTGGGTGGCACGCGCGGCAGCGTCGCGCTCTTGTTCACGTTGCTGTAACTTTTTGGCCAGTTTATTGAAAGCCAGTGCAAGCCCGCCTACTTCGTCTTTGGCATTGATGATGACATCAACAGGTTGGCCGCCAGGAGACAAGGAAGAAACGGCATCTGTTAGCTTCAGCAGGTTGCGGGTGATGGTAACGGCTAAAAAAGTCAGCAGCAGGATGCTTAATATAATGCCTGCCGTGGCAATAATAATGCCTTGTTTGCGAATAGAGGTAATAGCTTGTTCGATGGAAAGTGTGTCGAATTCAAGCTCCAGATAACCAATTGTTAAGTCAGCAATAGTGATTGGTGTGCGTAAGCGGTAGGGCGTTCCCGGTATATTGGATGCGATGTGCTGTTGCAAAGGTATATTTTTTATTGGGTTGTCATTCCTGCTGGCAGATTGCAGGCCGTACTCAATAAACAAGTTGTTGCTGGCGTTAAAAATAGCGATATATCGCAGGTTGTGCTCACTGGTCACCTGACCAAGGATCTCTCCCAGTGTCGCCATGTCTTCTTGCAGGAGTGGTCCTGCAACACTGGCGTTTAGTAATGGCAGTGTTTTCTGAATATGCACTTCGGCTTGTTGGATCAGGTGCCCGCTGGCGAGTCTTGTGCTGTTCCATACCAGCAATGAAAGTATAGCCACCTGCACAATAATGCTGGCTGTGAGGAGTTTGAAACGGATGGAGTGTTGGCCATATTTTGACACATTGATTGTACTCATTTTTGCTCGATCTTTGTTTTCAGCACGGAAAGAAGAGGGTTGAGCCGGTTGAGTTTTTGTTGTGAGATGCTGCTGATATCTCCCCCGTTAAATTGTTTCTTCAGCAAGCCAATGGCTTTGGCTGCGGAACTGCCCGGTGCCGGGTTGATCAGGGCTTTTTGCAGTTTGAGAATGTCATCTTCTGGAAATGAGGGATTTGCAATATACATGATGTGCGGAATCTTGTCGGTGGTCGCCAGTTTTTTGAGTTGACCAAATCGATTGCTGGCGTTTAACCGGCGGTACAGGCCGCCAACAGTGACGGCGGCGGCTGCACGTCCTTCTGCAACATCCACCAGCGCGGCGTTATGCGAGGTTGTGGTTTTAATGCGAATATCTTTATTGGGCGTGAGGCCGTATTGCCTGAAGGTTAATTCCATCAGCAGGCTGACAGCGGCAAGAGGGTCGGGGGTGGCGACTGTTTTACCGCGCAGGTCATTAATGGATTGAAATGTCGCCGTTTTCGCGACTACGATATCACCTGCCAGGTCGTGATCATGCCCCGCGATAAGCCGGTATCCGTGGGTTTTCACGGCAAGTGCGGCAAAGTGTGGCGCTGTCATCAGTAAATCGTATCGGCCTTCTGCGGTGCGCTGGATGAATGACCGGAAATCTGGTGCGGTTTTGATGATGACTTTTTTGTGCAGGGTTTGTTCAATCAGATTGGCAAAGGGTTGCCAGGTTTTTATCAGGGCTGTGGTGCTGAGGTAGGGCAGCAGTCCAAAATAGAGGGTGTCGCTACTGTTGGTTTTTTGATCAGAGTGGGCTGGCGGCGCTTGGGTTTGTTCGGCACGGGAGTGATCAACCGGGAGCAAAAGCACTGTGAGGACAATTAACAAAACCCCATGTACGGGCTGCCAGTTTGCGAGCGTCATTGCAGCACTGCCAGTGGCGAAATGTCCGCTGGTGAGACAACAGAAGATATTGTTACGGATTTGGACCGCATTTTCTCGCTCCTTGCCTCATCCCGCTGGTACATACTCTCGGACTTTCAAACAGATTAGTCAAGCTTAGTACATTATCGAAATAGCCTTGATAATGTACTGGCATAAATACAGGTGAGTATATTTCGGCATTGGCGATTTTTGCGTAAAATGGTGTTTTGGATATTTTGGGAATGAAATCTATGTGGCGCGGGATGATCAGCGGTTTTTTGATGTTGTTGGCTACCATGACTCAGGCGGCGGACTTTGATGAGGCAGTGGCTGCGATTAATGATGGAAATTTTACCGAGGCATTCAGGGTGTTTTCGGTGTTGGCTGAGCAGGATGATGTACGTGCCCAGCAGGCGCTGGCCTGGATGTATTATGACGGTCAGGGGCGTCAGCGCGATTATGAAAAAGCCGCATACTGGTATCGTAAAGCAGCGGATAAGGGAAATATCACTGCACAAATCAATCTGGCGCAGATGTATGCCTATGGCCAGGGGGTTGCACAGGATTTTTCTGAAGCTGCCGGTTGGTGGCAAAAGCTCGCAGAGCAGGGCGATGGTCGATCACAAGCCGCGCTGGCCGGGCTGTATTTTCAGGGCAAAGGTGTGGAGAAAAATATGGCCACTGCCATATCGTTGTGGCGCAAAGCAGCGGAGCAGGGCAATATCGAGGCACAGCGAAATCTGGGTTTGATGTACGGCAAGGGGCAGGGCGTGGGGCAGGATGATGTGCAGGCCTATGCCTGGTTAAATGCTGCTGCGATGCAAGGCGATAAGGTGGCGGAAAAAAGTCGTGATTATGCTGTTCAGCAACTCACCGCGACACAATTAAAAGAGGCCGAATTATTGGCCGGACAGTATGTTGAAAAATATGTTGCAGCGTTTGAAGCGGAAAACAAAAAGCCACACTAAAAAACCTGAGCGTCAATTGTCACCGGTATTTTTTGAGAAGGGTTTCCCTTTTGAGGCGTATTTTACCGGGGGTGGTGCAAACGGATTACGCACAGTAAAGGGGATTTGCAGAGACAGACCGCTGTCACCCAGGGAGCGTTTAACGCGAAATATCATGGGTGCCCGTTTGCAAAGGTCGGGCCGGTGACGAATCAGGGTGATGGCGGGCCCGTTTTCTACACGTAATTCAAAATCTGTATCTGTGCTGCAACCGTAGCTTGTCAACTCGAATACGACGTTGTTCTGGTGTATAGCGAAACTGTGCAGCACAGGGATGCTTGATTCTGCCCTGGCTTGTGTTGTCAGTAAAAACAAGAAGGCTGATAAAACAGGATAAAAAAGATATTTCATATTTTTAGGCGTCAGCCATGTACGGTTTGTTATCTGATGATATTGTCTGACGGCGATAGAGGCTTTTTCGCAGAACAAGCATAACAATGAGTAGTAGTAAAAAAAATCCGCTGAGTTTTCCGGCTCCTTCTGCGTCACCAGCGCTGCCATCATCGCCAGGATTATTGACAAAAGGGGTGTTGATGCTGTCCAGCCAAACGGTGTCCTGAAACTGGCTTACGGTGCGGTTTTTTTCATAAACCCATGCTATCCGGTGTTCCCCTGTGTTTAGCGGAATAGTGCGCTGCCGCCAATTCTGATTGCCACTGATGCTATCGCTTAGTACGCCGTTGATATACAGTTTAAGAAGGTCGGAGCCTTGTTCGGTGGAGGATTTCCAGCGGAAATCGAGGGTGTCCGGGCCAGTGAAATAGGCGAGTAATACGGTATTTTGACTGTTGTTGATATTGCCGCTGCGCATGGCTGTGCCACCGGTGCTATCATCGATGCTGGTGCTGAGCCAAGGGAATGTGCTTTCGCTGTACCAGGGGCGTGCAGGGGTTTCGTCCAGGTCTGTTGCATTGATGGTGTCCAGCCCGATGCCGCTGATTGCCGTATTGAGTGTGGGATTACCCGTACCAAAATCAACACTGAGTGTTGCCAGGTGTGTGCCTG
>JALSGT010000028.1 GCA_026982555.1 Chromatiales bacterium | reverse complement strand
TGAAAATACCGACACCCAAAACGCCTTCCTCATTGAGACCGAAGCTGGCCTCAACATCCACCTGGGTCTGGTGGCATTCGCCTCGGCAGGCGGTAATGCACTGGTCACGGTCCAGGAAATTGTCACCTATTCGAACAGCGCCGACACCAGCGACAGCTTTCTCAACACGGGAGGCATCTTCGACTTCAGGATAACCCGTCTGCCGCAGGCTGGCACATCAGTCAATGTGGTCATACCACAAAGGGCGATGATCCCTGCCGACCCCCTCTATCGCAAATTAATGCCGAACGGTTGGAGCGATTATGTTCTGGATCAGGCTAACGCCCTGGCGTCTACTCTCGGCTCCGAGGGCTACTGCCCACCACCGGGTGATGCTGCCTACCAACCCGGTTTGACCGCAGGTGACTGGTGTGTGCAGCTGACTATCGAAGACGGTGGCCCCAACGATGCGGACGGTGAAATAAACAGTGCCATTGAAGACCCGGGCGGTATCGCGCAAAACCAGACAGACACTGCGATAACCGTCAAATCCAGTGGCAGTGGCTCCTTTCACCCGCTGCTGCTCCTTCCTGCCTTGCTGGTCTGGTTTTACCGTCGGCGGAGACAATGCCAGCAAGCTCAACAGGCAGCCATAAACAACCTTAAAAACGGTAGGAAGCGGATATCATGACACTCAGAAAAAAATCACACTCTGGCCTGTTTCCCGGTTTATTGCTGTTTGTGGCACTCATCGCCAACGCTCAGGCCCAGATGGCCACACCCTGGTACATTGGTGGCGGTATCAGTCAACTCAATGGTAGCAGTACAGCAGGCGATATTAACGCCAATCTGAGCCGCGCAGGCGTAACCGCCACGGCAAGTTCCGTTGATGATGAGCGTAGTGGTTGGCGCCTTTTCAGCGGTTACCGGATCAGTCCGGAGTTTGCGCTGGAAGCAAGCTACATCGATCTTGGCAAAAGCACTACCACCCTCCAGGGCAACGTTTCCGATATTGACACCCTGGTAGCCAACATAGACAAACTCAATCCGCGCACCGCCAAGGGATTCAATTTCTCCTTTTTTTTCCGCCACAAGATGAACTCACGCCTCAACCTCTTCGGCCACATGGGTCTTTACCGCTGGCAAGCAGACTACGACCTGATCATTAACAGTCCCACGGACACACGCCGTATCAACATCAACAAAAGCGGCATCGACCCCATTTTCGGTATCGGCATTGAAAGCCCACTGTGGAAAAAGCTTTGGGGTCGTATCAACCTGGAGCGTATGGAAATAGAACAGGAAAAACTTGACAGCCTCTCGCTTGAGCTTTTTTATTCGTTTGAATAAAAATCCCCGCCGCAAGCGGCGAATCAAGATGGACATCGATGGTTAGGAATGATTAATGAAGATTTTCATTCCATCCTTTTTTACAAAAAAATAGTCTGGCTCAACGTGTGTGTCTCGCCGGGTGCAAGGTGACGCACGTCGTCAACCGCATTGGCCGTTTCGATGCACACCATTTGTCGATAGCCGTCATCAGGAAAATCCGCCATAGACTTGGCTTTATTTTCCCAGGGGTTCCATACTACGGTGGTGTGGCTGCCACTTTTCTTAATGTAGATTTGCCGCAGAAATTGCGCATCAAAGATGGCACAAATGCCTTCTGAGCAAGTGTCTTCGGTGTCGAAATAAATGCGATCCACCTCTTCTCTAATGCATATGGCATCGTTTTGTTGTTTTATCCGGTTGCCATCAAGCTGGTCGATATAGAGATGCCCAAGCAAACCGTCTATGTGTATTTTTTTTACATCACCAACCGCAAAATAGCTGTGCAAAGCACCTCCGGCGACAAATGTCTGCTCTCCGGTATTACAGCTGGTTAATTCAATCGTTAATTCTGTACCTACAGTGATGGTTAATGTCAGCTCAAAAGCATGTGGCCACAGTGCGTGCGTGGTGGGTGTATCCTTCAACTGTAACTGCAACCGGGTGCTACCATCAGACAATGCCGTTGTTGCCTTCACTCGCCATTCTATGCTGCGGGCAAAGCCGTGTTGCGGTTTGTTTTTGTCAATGAGATGCGGCCCGAACCACGGCCAGATTACCGGTACACCACCACGAATGGCTTTATCACGTTGAAATTGTGCCAGCGGGCTCATCCATAATACCGGTTCGCCACCCCGAGGCTGGAATGCCGTGATATGAGCACCTTGCAGATAGACTTCTGCGCTCGCCAGCCCATTGTTGATTTGCACTTTAGGCAACCCGTTTTCACCCGGCTGAAACAGCAGTTCGTCTGTTAGTGCAAATTGTGCGTTCAGTAACTCAATTTGATTTTCCATTTCTACCTCTAAATACCGTTTGCAGGTCACGCCATAAACATAGCGGCACACCCACTGTTCTGTTGATCAAACCTCATTGGCAGGCAAATACCCACCCTGTCGCCGTTCTTGGGTATAATCGTCCCTTTTTAAACAGCCTCATCGGCGGTCAACAATCCATGGAAAAAACGTACAACCCCCACGCCATCGAACAAAAATGGTATGAAACCTGGGAAAATGAAGGCCATTTTGCCCCTTCTGGCAAGGGCAGCCCCTACTCCATCATGATCCCGCCGCCCAATGTCACCGGCAATCTGCACATGGGCCACGGTTTCAACAATACCGTGATGGATACCCTGATCCGCTACCACCGCATGAAGGGTGATAACACCCTGTGGCAACCGGGCACAGACCACGCAGGTATCGCCACTCAAATGGTGGTGGAGCGCCAGCTCAATGCAGAGGGTAAAACCCGTCACGACCTGGGGCGTGATGATTTTATCAAACGTATCTGGGAATGGCGCGAAGAATCCGGGGGAAATATTACCCGTCAGCTGCGTCGCATGGGATCATCCCTGGACTGGGCTCACGAACGTTTTACCATGGACGAGGGCGCGTCCAATGCCGTGCAGGAAGTGTTTGTGTGCCTGCACGAAGAGGGACTGATTTACCGTGGTAAACGTCTGGTAAACTGGGATCCGGTTCTGCATACCGCCGTCTCTGATCTTGAAGTATTATCCGAAGAGGAAAACGGCCACATGTGGCACATGCGTTATCCCCTGACCGATTCACAAGGAAAGGGCACCGGACACTTGATCATTGCCACCACCCGTCCGGAAACCATGTTGGGCGACGCTGCTGTGGCAGTGCATCCAGATGATGAGCGCTACAACCACCTCGTTGGGCAGTTTGTAACATTGCCGATTACGGGTCGCAAAATCCCGATTATTGCCGACGATTATGTCGATCCGAAATTTGGCACTGGCTGTTTGAAAGTCACCCCCGCGCACGACTTTAACGATTATGAAATAGGTAAACGCCACGAACTTTCCATATTCAACATCTTCACAAAAGACGCCACGATTGTCAGTGACTCTGATTGGCCAATAGCGAAAGAAAGCTTGGAACACGCAAAGATTGGTGATGCAAGCGATATCATCGATATGGCCAGTGACATTGGGATACCTGAAGAGTACAGGGGGTTAGACCGGTTTGATGCCCGCAAGCAGATCATCGCTGATCTTGATGCACAGGGTTTGCTGGAAAAAACCGAAAAACACACATTGATGGTGCCACGCGGCGACCGCTCCGGTGCAGTCATCGAGCCACTGCTCACCGACCAATGGTATGTGAAAGTCGGCCCCCTGGCAGAACCCGCCATTAAGGCGGTGGAAAATGGCGACATCAAATTTGTACCCGATAACTGGAAAAACACCTATTTCGAGTGGATGCGCAATATCGAAGACTGGTGCATCTCGCGGCAAATCTGGTGGGGACATCGTATTCCTGCGTGGTACAACGAACAGGGCGATGTGTACGTCGGTCGCAACGAAGCCGAGGTACGCAAGAAACACGACCTTGGCCCTGAAGTCATACTTAACCAGGATGAGGACGTGCTGGACACCTGGTTTTCTTCTGCACTGTGGCCCTTTTCCACCCAGGGCTGGCCGGAAAAAACACCAGAACTGGCGGCTTTTTATCCTTCTTCGGTACTGGTCACTGGCTTCGACATCATCTTTTTCTGGGTCGCACGCATGATCATGATGGGCCTGAAATTCACCGGTGAGGTGCCTTTCCGCGATATTTATATCCACGGATTGGTACTCGATTCCCATGGTCAAAAAATGTCCAAATCCAAAGGCAATGTGCTGGACCCCATTGATCTCATCGATGGTATTGATCTGGAATCACTGGTGGCCAAACGCATCACGGGGCTAATGAAACCCAAAGATGCGCCGAAAATCGAAAAACAGACCCGCAAGGATTTCCCCGACGGCATCCCCTCCTTCGGCACAGATGCCCTGCGTTTCACCTTTGCCACACTGGCCTCCACCGGGCGCGATATTAATTTTGACCTTGGCCGCGTGGAAGGTTATCGCAATTTCTGCAATAAACTGTGGAATGCCGCTAACTACGTGTTGATGAACACCGAAGGCAAAGACTGCGGCCAAAACGGTGGAGATGTTGAATTGTCCGCTGCCGATCAATGGATTGATGCACGTCTGCAACAGACTCAACAACAGGTCATCGATGCCTTGCAGCATTATCGCCTCGACCACGCTGCACAAGCCATTTACGATTTCACCTGGAATGAATATTGCGCCTGGTATCTGGAACTTTCCAAGCCCGTGCTCACCAATGATGACAGCAGCGAAGCACAACTACGCGGCACCCGGCAAACGCTGGTGCGTGTGCTGGAATCCCTGTTACGCACCCTGCATCCACTGATGCCATTCATCACTGAGGAAATCTGGCAAAAAGTATCACCCCTCGCCGGGTGCGAAGGTGCAACCATCATGCGCCAGGCCTACCC
>JALSGT010000027.1 GCA_026982555.1 Chromatiales bacterium | reverse complement strand
CGCATTTGGGACAGTCTCCCGGCTCGTTCTGCACAACTTCGGGATGCATGGGACACACATATTCCAGTGCGGCTTCCTGATGGGCGTGATGATGCTCATCTTTTTCAGACGGTGATCCATGATGCATATGCTGGTGATCGTGTTTTTCACTCGCCGTTTTTTCTCGCGGCTCCAGATGCATTCCGCATTTGGGGCAATCTCCCGGCTCGTTCTGCACAACCTCGGGATGCATGGGGCACACATATTCCAGTGCAGCTTCCTCATGGGCGTGGTGATGCTCATCTTTTTCAGTCGCTGATCCGTGATGCATATGCTGGTGATCGTGTTTTTCACTCGCCGTTTTTTCTCGCGGCTCCAGATGCATTCCGCATTTGGGACAATCTCCCGGCTCATCTTGCACAACTTCGGGATGCATGGGGCAAACATATTCCCGCCCTGCTTCATGCTGACCTGCGTGATCCGGTTTTTCGCCCGTCTCATCAGGCGGGCTATGTGCCATTTGCTGATGATCCGCATGATCATCAACAGAACGAGCGGAAGTCTCTGTGTGGTTATCCATCGCTTTATGGGCGGTATGTGTTTGCATGGCGTTGGCCTGTGTCTCACGCGGCACGAGAGTCATGCCGCACTTTGGGCAGGAGCCCGGTGCATTCTGTACGACTTCCGGGTGCATGGGGCACACGTATTCGATGCGCACATGCAGTGCCGGGGCATCGTAGTCCGTTACTTCTGCCTGAAAAGCCCCGTTTGCAAATGCGGTACGCAATTCACTCACACCCTCAATTAAACGGTGTTGCGATAATTCAACCGAGACATCAGCCGCCGGTAAAGGCGCAAGCGTCTCTTTATTCTCAACCCCCATCGCAAACACAGCCTTTGGCCGCATCATTTGCGCATATACGATGGATGCCGCTTCGCGCATGGCGGGCAGCATGTCACCAAGAATCAACAACACACTCGCGTGACGCGGACTGGCCACCACCTGCAAACCGGCTGCTTCGATATCCAGCCGGTGAACACGAGCCACATCCAGTCCGGGAACAACAAAGACCGTTAAGTCTTTTGCCATTGCTTTGGCCATCAGGCGTCGTAATCCGGTCATGTCTCCCTGACGGGCACCGCTGATCATTTATTGTCTCCGCTATTGTTATTGTCTCCGCAACGCACCCTGACTCCATCCATACAATAAACCTAAAAATAAAATAAGCAGAAACACACCCATATCCAACAGAGCGACGATTCCCACCTCTTTATAGACAACGGCCCAGGGGTACATGTAGGCCATTTCCATATCGAAGGCCAAAAACAAAAGGGCATAACCATAATAACGTGCATGATAACGAACCCAGACCGGGTCACGCGATAACTGTCCTGCGGTTGCAGGCACATCTTTACCAGGCTCCTGTCGCACCTTGCCAAACAGGCGGGTAATAACCAGCATGCTGACGACGAATCCGGCAGCACCAATAATCAGCCCAAACAGCACCCCGTATTGTTGTAACATGCTCATGTTGAGCTTCCTTTTTTTATACCTGTCACAATTGAGGCTTGGATATACGCCGGTAATATCAGCGAATCATATGCAATCGACAGAAAAACGCTATCTCTTTATTCTTTGGCGGCGAAAAACACACCCATATGCGATGAAGGTGCTCAGTGTACGCCACAGAACAGGGAAACAGGAAACCTTGAGCCTGTAACGCAGGAAAAAACACGAAAATATTGCGTTCGCCCGTGCTTACAACATCTGACTTACCCCCGGGATTCCCTCAGGGTTATCATTCAAATCAATCAGAAAGTACATCCTGTACGAAAGTTACCGTCCTCCTGCTACATCAACAAGCGCACCCGTTATATATGATGCATCATCCGACATCAGCCACACTATGGTACTTGCAACCTCTGAGGAACTACCCACTCTTTTCATGGGAACCCATTCCCTCAGTTTTTGTAGCCGGTGAATATCTCCCGTATCAAGATGCATTTCTGTTTCAATCAAACCCGGCCTTACCGCATTGACCCTGATACCTTCCTCGGCAACCTCTTTCGAAAGACCAAGTGTCATTGTATCTATCGCACCTTTTGATGCGGCATAATCAATAAACTCATTTGGAGACCCAATGCGCGCAGCAGAAGACGATAAATTGACAATGGAGCCACCGCTTCCACCCCTGCTCACAGACATACGCTTGACGGCTTCACGAGCACATAAAAAACTGCCCACAACATTGGTATCAAATATTTTACGTAACCTGTCAGCACTCACATCAACCAGTTGAGATTGTGGAGCAATTATACCGGCATTATTAACCAGCGCATGAATCATCCCAAGTTCAGCGTCAACCGTATCAAACAAAGAAATAACATCTGCTTCCCTGCTCACATCGGCTTTAATCGGTATGGCTGTCCCACCGGATTGATTGATTTCATCGGCAAGTTTTTTGGCCTCCGTATCTTTGTTTCGGTAATTGATGCAAACCGACCATCCCCTTTGACTCGCCAGCCGCACAGTGGCAGCCCCAATACCCCGGCCACCACCTGTAACAAGTACTACTCTTTTTTTCAGAACCACAGGATTATCAGGATTCATCGACTAATCCCAATTCAACAGCATGGCTCTGGTTTTTAAAAATAGCCATGGCCGTATTCATTCGCTGAAAACCCAGATTTTTATAAAACGATTCTTTCCCGGGATAGGCATATAAAATAATTTTCTTATGGTCTTTTGATCGCTCAACAAGACTTAACACAATATTTTTTCCGATGCCTGCACCCTGATAATCCGGCAAAACAGCCACATCACAAATATAGGAACAATCAATCCCGTCTGCGAGACCCCGCCCCACACCAATCAATTTTCCATCATCAAAAACAAAACATTTAAACATACTGTTTGAAAATGCCTTTTCCAGATCCTCTGGGTTTTTATTGCCAAGAGGAGCGACTTTGTACAGGTCAGACAGCACCTCCCAGTCAATTTCATTTTGTGAATACAACCATTCAAGTTTCAACATTATCTCCTCTTAAAATCCAACCATGTGCAGAATACAGAATAACGTTCATTCGACAAACAGAATAGCTGGCCTCAGCCTGGGTCTGTTGCATTTATCGATCAACATCTGGCAACTACTCCGCCTGATTTCACAGGCATTAGCTTTTATACCGCTGACATAATCGATGGTGCAGTTACCATAAAAGCTGTCCCGGCAATGAGGTCACCGTCCGACTGTGATAAACTGCACCCACGAACACACAGCATTAAGCAAAAGCTCAGGGGGAAACACCATGAACAACCACTCATGCTTTACTTTCTTCAAACGTTTTTTTCAGCCTGGACAAAACCACCCGTCTGTTTTTTTCGTGAGCGGGCTGCTGAGCCTGTTGTGGTTGAGTGCTGCCAGCCACGCCGGCACATCCGACACCCGACTATTGTTTTCCGCCAATCAGGCAGCGCATGATCTTTCTGTGTATCAATTAAACCTGCGCAACGGTGAACTGCATGAGGTACCGGGCTCACCGTATAAAACCGGACGTTACCCTGTGTCGGTAGACAGTCTGCCCGATGGCCGCTTTGTCTACATTGCCAATCAGGGGTCTGACAGCGTTTCGGTATTTGCAGTGTCTGCCGACGACGGTAGCCTGCGTCCCGTACCTGGCTCACCCTTTGCAGCAGGTAAATATCCCGATTCAGTACACTTGAGCCCAGACGGCCACTTTGCCTACATCACCCATGAAGACGATGACAATGTGGCGGTATTTCGCGTCGATACCCATACGGGCGCTATTCATGATACGGGTTTTACAGCCCCCACCGGTCAACATCCCATTGATGTCACCCTGACACCTGATGGCCGTTTTGCCTATGTCACCAATTTTGATGCTGCCAGTGTCAGCACCTACCAGGTTAATCGTAAAACCGGCGCCCTCACACTCACCGGCACTCCCGTGGCCACTGATGACCGCCCTATTTACATCAAGGTATCACCCAGCGGCCACTTTGCCTTTGTTGCCAATTATGGCTCCACCACAGTATCCGTTTTCCGTATCAACCCGGATAATGGCCAGCTGTCACCTGTACCGGGCTCGCCCTTCCAGGCCGGTGCCCAGCCCTACTCGGTAACAGTGGACCCCACTGAGCATTTCGTTTACGCCGCCAACTGGGGAACTCACGATGTGTCTGCTTACACACTGGACAGCACCAGCGGCAGATTAACAACGGTAAAAGGCTCGCCCTTCAGCGCCGACTGGTTCCCCTACGCCGTAGTGGTAGACGATAAAACACGGTACGTGTACGTCGCCAACAATGGTGCGGGCAACATCAGTGCTTATCGCATTGACGCACAAAGCGGTGCGCTCAAAGAACTGGCACAGTCACCGTTTGCTGCGGATTTGGAGCCTTATGGCCTGAGCCTCAGTCAGCAGCAGCGGTAACAAGTTTCCGCGCAGGGTGCTGACATTGGACCGGAGTTAATCCGTTTAACGGATTAACTCCGGTTGAACGTTGTTGTCAGCGTCCTGCGCAAGGCAATCACACACATCGGCGATATCGGCGATAGTCGAACCAAATCTGCCCATTTGCCCCCTTTCCGCAGGTCTTCAACTAGCGTAAAATGCGCGGCCTCTTCACTTCATCGAAGTTCCAGTATTTTATTTTCATTACGTACACTGCGTCGCTTCCAAGGAATTTTTATCCATGTTTGAGCCCCACGCTGCGCCCACGCGCAACATCAAAAATGATGTGTTGTCCGGCCTCACTGTCGCCTTGGCGCTGGTACCCGAGGCTGTGGCTTTCGCCTTTGTGGCCGGGGTTGAACCACTGGTGGGGCTGTACGCGGCCTTTATGGTAG
>JALSGT010000026.1 GCA_026982555.1 Chromatiales bacterium | reverse complement strand
TGAATGGCGAATCAGATTATCGATACGCTGCCCTATATCCTGTTTGCTTTGCAGACCCAGATCACGTTTGGCTGCTTTGTTGAACCATTCGATGTAATCATCTTCAGTAAGCACCACAGTGGCATCCGGCATAGCTGCGGTACTTTCCTTGAAGCGCGAAAGGATTGCTGCCAGCTTTTTTTTACGCTGGCGATCACTGCGCTGCAATTGATAAATATGCTCGAAGACTTCGCCCCAGATACCGGAGGCCGCCGGTGGCTCGGTTTTTTTGCGCCGATGGTACCAGCGCTCCAGTCGGTGGAGGTTATAGAGATGCCAGCCGAGATAACCCATCAGGGCCGAAGTCAACATGCCATGTGGCGCGCCCAGCAACCAGCCCGCAAACAGCGCGCTGCCAAACAGCGCCACCATGCGCCACAATTCACGGACCCAGGGATTAGACATACCGGAAAATGCGACCTATGCCTGCACAGAAAAACGATAACCCGCACCACGCACGGTCTGAATCAGTCCCGCTGCCTTGTGGGGTTCCAATGCCTTGCGCAAACGACGAATATGCACATCAACCGTTCTGTCATCAATATAGACATTGCGTCCCCACAC
The DNA here is from genome assembly GCA_026982555.1 of Chromatiales bacterium. GTDB lineage: Bacteria > Pseudomonadota > Gammaproteobacteria > SZUA-152 > SZUA-152 > SZUA-152. Next base: position 4,260 of record JALSGT010000026.1, on the reverse strand, counting down.
CCGGTCCAGCAATTGCTCACGGGCAAACACCCGCTCCGGGTGCTGCATAAAAAACCGTAATAAACGATACTCCGTAGGCCCGAGCACAATTTTTTCTTTACCGGCACGTACCCGGTGACTGGCGGGGTCCAATGTCAACGGGCCGAGTGTGACAGGTGCCTCCTCACCTCCGCCCGCACGCCGTAACACGGCTTTAATGCGCGCGATCAGCTCCCGGGTGGAAAAAGGTTTGGTGAGATAATCATCCACTCCGCCTTCCAGGCCGCGCACCATATCTTCTTCAGCATCCCGTGCGGTCAGCATGATCACCGGCAGGTCGCAGTTGCTGGCATCGCGCCGCAGCTGGCGTGCAAAATCCAGCCCGCTGGTGCCCGGCAACATCCAGTCCAACAGCAACAAATCCGGCGCGCTATCGGCCAGCAAGGTACGGGCCTCTTCCACACTGCCCGCCGCCAGCCAGCGAAAACCGGCACGCTCCAGGCTCATGCCGATCATATCGCGAATCGCCACTTCGTCCTCCACCACCAGTATTGTGCAATCGCTCATTTCTGCCCCCCGCTGTGCATGATGGCATTAAACCGGGACAATGTTACCGTTTTATGACATTCATCACCGCGAAAGCCCGACTCGCCCCCCATATTAGCAATATCAACTTGCATGGTATGTTAGGCGCACCGTGAAACTCATACAATGGAAGAGGCATGTCTGACCCGTTAAATAAAAATACAGCAGAAATAGCGCCCGCAGTAAAACTGCGCAAATTAAAATGGAGCATCGCCTTCCTTGTTATCGCATTGCTGTTTATCTCACTGCTGCCAGTGGGTGTGCGCTATGGCGCTATCCATGTATTGAAACAACAGGGCATGCAGCAGGTAGAGATCGCCGACATAGACATCAACCTGTTCAGCGGTGAGATAAAAGTGACAGATATGCTGATCAGTGGCGATGGACAGGATCGCGCCCAGCTCGATTCCTTATATGTGAACCTCTCCATGCTGGCCCTGTTTAAAAAACAACTGAAAATAGAAAACATCCTGCTCGATGGCCTGATGCTGGATGTCAAAAACAGTGCAGATGGCGAATGGAGGGTTGCCGGTTATCTTCCACCGCCCGCAGTTGAACCAACTGACGGCGAAGCAACAACAGAATCCACCTGGGGCATCGGTATCGATTCACTTCAGCTAAAAGCGATCAAAACACAGCTTGATCTGCCACAATTGCAAACCACCCTTGTCCTGGATGAGCTACAGCTTAAACAACTCGCCAGTTGGCAGCCAGAGCAACAAACGCAGTTCAACATGCAATTGCGTATTGATGAGTCGCCTTTAAATATAAACGGTGAGGTGCAACCCTTTCTTGCCGCGCCGCCATTAACAGCCAGTGTGACGCTGGATAAGTTGCCCCTGGCACTGGCCAAAGGCTTTGCCGCAGAGGCCAATGTAAAAGCGTTAACAGGTACGTTGACCCTAAGCACAAATATATCCGCAACGTTTAACGCGATCCAGCCACATATTGAAGCTGTAACCACACTGACTCTAAACGAACTCTCTTTACAGCAAGGACAATATAAAATTGCCGCCCACCAGTTTAACTGGCAGGGCGATGTAGCTTATGTAACACCCGTGTCACAACGCGACCTGGGTGTACGAGCCACTGGCAATATCGCTATGGAGAAGTTTCAACTGTTTGATAACGAAGCCTCGCTGGCATTGGTCTTGTTAAAGCAACTCACGATAAATGATATTCGCCTGGTTGAAGGTCAGCAGGCAAGCATTGCTGCCATTCTGCTCAAACAATTGCAGTTATTAAACAAAAGTAACGATGACGAGTTACTCAATGTCACCAACACCACTATAGAAAAAATCGATTACGATGGCCTCACAGCCGTCGCTATTGATAACGTCATCTTACAAGGACTGACGGCAAACGTGCAGGTGAAACAGAGTGGCCAGTTGCATTTAATTGATGCGCTGACCAAAACACAACATCCGACAGCAGCAAAAGCCACCTCAGAGCAAACTGAGAATGAGACCCAGCCCTGGCGCATAAAACTGGCCAGGCTTCATATCGACAAAAGCGCCCACATTACCTTTGATGACCAAAGCATCAAGCCGCCCTTTCACGCTGAAATATCCCCCCTTGAACTGACCATCGCCAATATTGACACCAGCGCAATAGATCAGGCCATGGATATCACCTTAAACAGCACCATCAACAAACATGAAAAGCTGAACATCAAAGGCAACGCCCAACCGTTTGGTGAAAAACTCAACGCAAAGGCAGAAGTGAAAATCAGCGCCATCGAACTGCCGCCGCTATCACCCTATGTTGAAAAACAGATTGGCTACTATTTAAAGCGCGGCCAGCTGGATGCAACGATTGATGTCAACGTCAACAACGACCAGCTCGACACCAAAGTGCTGGCCCACCTCAACAAATTCAATATCGAAGAGGGTGACCCCGCCAAGGTAGAAAGCATGACCGAAAAACTCGACATGCCACTGGATGCTGCCCTGAACCTGCTGCGCGACAAACACGACAATATCAAGCTGGAAGTTACCATTGACGGCAACATCAATGACCCGCAGTTTGATGCCAGCAAAGTCATCAACAAAGCCATGGCTAACGCCACCAAAATGGCTGTCGTCAGCTATCTCAAACATATGTTGCAGCCGTGGGGCACGCTGTTGACCGTGGTGGATATGGTCAGCAAGGCAACCGAAACACGTTTCGAGCCGCTATCATTCATCGCGGGCAGCGCCGAGCTAACCGGTGACAACAAAGACTACCTCAATAAACTCGCCGCACTGATGCAAGAACGGCCAAAGCTGGTGTTCAATATCTGCGGACGCGCATCAGAGCAGGATCGTAGCGCCCTTTTGCAGCAGGCTCAGGTAAATACCCATGGCCAACAAACAGAAAAAAACGCCGTCGTGCCTGAAATTACAAACGAACAACTGCTCCAGCTGGCGACAGAACGCACCAACCGCAGCAAAGACTGGCTGATCAACGCCAAGGTAGAAGCCGACCGGCTATTTACCTGTTACTCCGATATGGAGGACGTGGAAAAAAATGCGCCCATTGTTGATCTTTCCCTGTAATGATGAGCCCGGCCTGTGCCAGGCTCACGCCGCTCACCTCACAAGTCGCCATGTCATCCGGTTCCCGAAACCGACAGACCACGCTATCATAGCCACCTGCACGGGTGCAGGTCCGACAAACATTACGTGAGTAATCGTCGGCGGCATTTGTCACAAAAATACAATAAAAACCACCAAACACAATAGTCGATACCGCTAATACGGCGTCCAATCAAGGAGTTATCGTGGCCTTTACCACCATTTCCAGCATGTTCGGTACTTCACCGATTCGCCCTCTGCAAAAACACATGGAGAGTGTGCAGGCCTGCATTTCGCAGCTCACACCTTTTTTTGATGCTGTGCTGGCCGGAGACTGGGATGAGGCCCGCAAGCAACAGGCCGAAGTCTCCCGCCTGGAAAATGCCGCTGATGATTTGAAGCGTGAGCTGCGCCTCAACATGCCCAGAAGCCTGTTTATGGCCATGTCCCGCCGGGATTTGCTGGAAGTGCTCACCATGCAGGACAAAATCGCCAACAAGGCCAAAGATATCGCCGGGCTGATCACGGGCCGTGAAATGGGTTTTCCCACTGATTTTGGCCCATTGCTCAAGGATTTCATTGCACGCTCCATTGATGCTTCAGCGCAGGCACAAAAGGCAATCAATGAACTCGATGAGCTGGTGGAAACCGGTTTTCGTGGCAACGAGGTACAGCTTGTAGAAGCCATGATTCACAAACTCGACGAGATCGAAAGCGATACCGATACCATTCAAGTCAAAATCCGCTCCTCGCTATTTGCCATCGAAAACGAACTTAATCCGGTGGATGTGATGTTTTTGTATCGCATTATCGACTGGATTGGTGACCTTGGTGACCTCGCACAACGGGTTGGCAGTCGTCTTGAATTAATGTTAGCCAGGTAAGCGAAATGATTATGGAATACGGTCTGATTTTCATCGTGCTTGCCTGCGTGTTCGGTTTTTTCATGGCCTGGGGCGTGGGTGCCAATGATGTCGCCAATGCCATGGGCACTTCGGTGGGGTCAAGGGCAATCACCGTCAAGCAGGCGATTATCATTGCCGTCTTCTTCGAGTTTGCCGGTGCCTTTTTGGCGGGCGGCGAGGTCACTGCCACGATTCGCAAAGGCATCATCGAAACCAGCAGCATTTCCAGTTCACCC
>JALSGT010000025.1 GCA_026982555.1 Chromatiales bacterium | reverse complement strand
CTGTGTAAAAAGGCACTGATATCACGCACGGTTTCTGCTGAAAGATTTTTGTTGAACTGGACCTTACCCATCACCCGGATGGCTTCTTCCAATGAGGCCACCGAACCGTTGTGGAAGTAGGGTGCAGTCAGGGCGATGCCTCGCAACGGTGGCACACGCCACATGAAGCGTTCGTCCGGGTTGCCTGTGAATTCAAACCGTCCCAGGTCTTTGACCAACCCATATCGTTGTTCATAACGGGAGCCGAGATTGTTGGGAAACAGTTCATAAAATCCATCTCCCATTTTCAGTGCTGGCCCCGGTGCCGGCCCGGCAAAGTTGGCACCAAAATGACAGGCAAGACAACCCGCGTCATTAAAGGCCTGAATACCCCGTTGTGCGCTGGCAGACAGTGCTGATTTATCACCGGCAATGTAGCGGTCAAAGGGGCTGTTACGTGTCAGCAGACTGCGTTCAAAACTGCTGATTGCCCGGGCAATGTTTACGCCACTGATGCCATTGAATATATTTTTGTCATCAGGAAAGGCGTTGCGAAAGGCGCGCTGATAGCTTGCTGACTGATTCAGGTGATCAACCAGAGCACCAATGTGTGGCCAGCGGCTAACCACCGGGTCACGCAAATGATCCAGTGTCTGTGCTTCCAGACTACTGGCACGGCCATCCCAGTACAACACGGTTTGAAAGCCAATATTCCAAAGGCTGGGGGCGGAGCGCTGGCTGGTTTTACCTTCCTGCCCGAGTGACAGTGCCCGGTTGTCATCACCCCCTTCCTTCAGGTTATGGCAACTGTTGCAGGAAATTTTGCTATCAGCCCCCAACAGTCGTGTATCAAAAAACAGGCGTTTGCCCAAGGCAATTTTTTGGCTGCTTTGCGGGTTATCCACAGGGATTGGCGGTTGCTCTGGCAAGGTTTGCAGGTAGTCAAATGCCAGTACTGGCAGTGAACACACGAGCAGCAAGCTGCCAAAAAAGGGGGCTTTAAAAAATGTCATAAGCGTAAAAATCCATGGGGTGACGATCAGGGTTCATTGAGGGCATGCATTTTACCCGAGCGTCAGTCGGTGTCCAGCACACTGGCCGCACCGCCGTAATTCTGGCTGACATGGTGATAGCGAATAGTCAGATTCCTGACGACCTGTTTTGTAATGTTTTTAACATGCTGATTTAAAAGGAATATATATATTTGGCGCTGCTGGCATAGCATTTGCTTTAGCTGGTCGTAGGTGTCGATTGCGCACGACAGACAGACGAGAGAAAGGAAATTCCATGGCAGATGATAAAGACAAAAATGATGATGATGGTAAGTCTAAGGGCTCCCTGGTCACAAAAATCCTTTTGTTCGGGGTTTTACCATTAATGACGGTAATTGTTTTGGTGGTGGGCACACTGTTTTTTGCAGGCGTGCTTTCAGGTGGGGGTGATCATGCTGCGGATACCGCTGCCGAAGATAGAGCAGGGGATGGTGAAGCTGGAGACCATGAAGATGGCGATCATGCAGACGGAGACGGGGAAATGTTACCTGCCATCTATTTGCCGATAGATCCGGCCTTTGTGGTGAACTTTGCCAGTCAGGGTAAGGCGCGTTTTCTGCAAGTGACGGTGGAGGTTATGACCCGGGACCCGCTCATGTCTGACCAGATAACATTACATATGCCGGTGATCCGTAATAATTTGATGCTGCTTTTTAGCAGCCAGTCTTATGATGGTGTGAGTACACTGGAAGGAAAAGAGACATTGCGTGAAGAAGCGCTGGAGGTGGTGCAACAGATTCTCGAAGAGGAAACCGGTGACCCTGGCATAGAGGCCGTTTATTTCACCAGTTTCGTGATGCAGTAATTTTTAATATATCGATACACACAGTGTCATTCTGATAATAAATACGGTGCTTAAAAATGGCAGTGAATGATCTTTTATCACAAGACGAAATCGATGCTTTGTTACACGGGGTGTCCAGCAACGATATCGAAACGGATGATGAAGAGTTTGCCGATGGTGAGGCACGTAATTATGACTTCACCACACAGGACCGTATTGTGCGCGGGCGTATGCCAACGCTTGAAATGGTCAATGAGCGTTATGCCCGCCTGTTTCGCATTAGTATTTTTAATATGTTGAGACGGAGTGCGGAAATATCGGTGGGCGGTGTGCAAATGCTGAAATTTTCAGAATATATACACAGCCTGTTTGTGCCCACCAGTTTGAATATGGTGCGTATTAAGCCACTGCGTGGCACTGCCTTGTTTGTGTTAGACCCCAGATTGGTTTTTATGATTGTTGATAACTACTTTGGTGGCGATGGCCGGTATCATGCAAAAATTGAGGGGCGTGAGTTTACACCTACTGAGTTGCGTGTGGTTGAGATGATTCTTGAACAGGTCTTTATTGATCTCAAGGAAGCCTGGGCACCGGTAATGCAATTGGATTTTATAAAGCAGAACTCGGAAGTTAATCCACAATTCGCCAACATTGTCAGTCCCAGTGAAGTGGTGGTGGTTAATACCTTTCATGTTGAGATTGAAGGGGGTGGTGGTGATTTCCATATTACTTTGCCCTATTCCATGTTGGAGCCGATTCGTGAAGTACTGGATGCCGGTGTGCAAAGTGATCGTGATGATACCGATGACCGCTGGGCCGAATCATTACGTGAAGAGATAAAAACATCCACGGTAACGCTTTCCTGTACGTTGGCGGAAACAGAAATCAGTTTACGCGACATTATGGAGATGAAACCGGGTGATGTGATTCCTATGGATGTCCCTGATCTGGTGACTATGAATGCTGAGGGTGTTCCGGTGTTTCGTGGTAAATACGGCGTTTCGCGTGGCAGCATGGCGGTAAAAATTGTGGAACAAGTGACCTTTCCGGCAAAAGAAACTCATCAAATGATGCAAGAGGTGGCCCATGAATGATACGACGGGTACAGAGACAGATGGCGGCACTGGTGATGACTGGGCTGCGGCAATGAATGAACAGAGTGAAGCGGAAGCGGCCACAACGACCACTGAAGAGCCAATGGCGGGCGGTGATGCCGATTGGGGTGCGGCCATGGAAGAACAAGCGACGCAAGAGGCTGCTGCCGAGGTTGAACAGGCACCCATGCAAAACCTGGAAGCCGAGGAGGGTGGCATATGCATGGGGGATGCCAGTCTTGATGTCATTCTCGATATTCCAGTCAATATCTCGATGGAAATCGGTGCTTCAAAAATCAGTATTCGTAATTTGCTGAAATTGAATCAGGGCTCCGTGGTTGAGCTGGACAGACTGGCGGGAGAACCACTGGATGTGTTGGTGAATGGTACGTTGATTGCGCATGGTGAAGTGGTCGTGGTGAATGAAAAATACGGTATTCGCCTGACAGATGTGATCAGTGCAGCCGAACGCATTCAGAAGCTTAAATGAGGTGAGTGTGTTGATAAACAGGCTTCCCAACGTTACTGCAACAGTCATTGTATTACTGGCAGGTATACTATTATTTTCTACGGATGTATCTGCAATAGAACATTCTTCTGGCAATGATACCGTTGCTATTTCTGAAACAGAAAAATCCCTGCCCGGCAGCGGTTTATCAGATGCCAATATGGCCGGTAATCTTGCTCAGACGACGCTGGGTTTGTTGGTGGTGCTTTTGGTGATTGGTGCGGCAGCATGGGCATTTAAACGTTTTGGGAATGTGCATGTTGGCGCACAGGGCCGCATGAAAATTATTGGTGGCATTTCACTGGGTACGCGGGAGCGTGCCGTGTTGCTACAGGTAGGTGACGAGCAGCTGGTGATTGGTGTTTCTCCAGGCCGCGTGCAAACTCTGCATGTATTGGATAAACCGGTACTGGTTGAGGGAAAGCCGGAAAATGCAACGAGTTTTTCTTCGCGTCTGCAATCCGCCATTCTTAATCGTAAGGGCGATAGTAATAGGGGAGAAAAATAACAATGTCTGCTTTTTTTCCCAATATTTTTTCCAATCCTTTTTTCAATAAGAAGTCACCGGCAGTTTATCTGTTATTACTTGTTGCCGGGTTTTTGTGTCCTCTTGTTGCTCAGTCTGCTGAGCCTGGCCTCTCGGTATTGTCGGTAACGACAGAAAAAGACGGCGGTCAGACTTATACCGTTGGTTTGCAGGTGCTGGCGTTGATGACAGTATTCAGTCTGTTGCCAGCCGCATTGATTATGCTGACATCGTTTACCCGTATTGTGATTGTGCTGGCAATTGTTCGTCAGGCAGTGGGCATGCCGCAGGCACCGTCAGGACAAATCCTCATTGGTCTTGCGCTGTTTTTGACGTTTTTTATTATGTCACCGGTTTTCACCAAAGTGTATGACGATGCCGTCAGTCCTTATCTGGATGAAAAAATCTCTGCCAAACAGGCTTTTGAGCTGGCCCGTTCGCCCTTTAAGGAATTTATGCTGGCACAAACACGAGAAAAAGATTTAACCCTGTTTGCGGAAATTTCAGAAGCCGGTGAAATCAATGATTTTTCCGAAATTCCTTTTTCATTATTAATGCCGGCGTTTATTACCAGCGAATTAAAAACCGCCTATCAAATTGGTTTCCTGATTTTTATTCCCTTTTTAATTATTGATTTAGTGGTGGCCAGTGTATTGATGGCTATGGGTATGATGATGTTGTCGCCAATGATTATTTCATTGCCCTTTAAAATTATGCTGTTTGTTCTGGTGGATGGCTGGGCCATGATAATGGGTACTTTGGCATCCAGTTTTTACGTTTGATTACCATAATACCAATGGGTAACAGGTCAGAAAAATGAGCCCGGAAATGGTCATGACAATTGCCAATCAGGCACTGGAGCTGGTGTTGCTGCTGACCGGTGTCATTCTTTTGCCGGCTTTGGCTGTGGGTTTACTGGTGAGTATGTTTCAGGCTGCTACGCAATTGAATGAGCAGACCCTGAGCTTTATTCCAAAACTGGCGGCAACATTTATAACATTGATGATTGCCGGTGCCTGGTTATTGCAGTTGTTGATGACATTCACGAAACGTCTGATTACTGACATTCCGATGATTATCGGTTAACAGGAATGACATGACATGATGACTCTGACCAGTGCGGAAATCATGTCATGGGTAGGCTCATTTGTCTGGCCATTGTTCAGAATTGCCGCATTAGTGGCAGCGGCTCCTGTTTTTGGTGCGCGTACCATTCCGGCTTCAATGAAAGTGATATTTGCAGTTGTTTTTACCCTGATTATTGTGCCGATATCGCCCCCGGTGCCTGTCGTGGACCCTTTGAGTGGTGAGGCCGTGTTAATCGTGATGAATCAGATATTAATTGGTGGTGCAATGGGGTTGGCGTTACAACTGGTTTTCGCCATGTTTATTGTCGGCGGACAGATTATTGCTTTTCAGATGGGCTTGGGTTTTGCGTCCATGGTTGATCCTTCATCTGGCACACAGGTACCGGTGGTGAGCCAGTTTTATGTCATCGTGCTTACTTTGGTGTTTCTTGCTCTGGATGGCCACCTGACATTTATCAGTGTGATGGCAGAAAGTTTTCATACCTTACCTATTGGTGTTAACGGCTTGAGTAATGCCGGTTTGTGGGCATTGGTGAATTGGGGTGGAAATATGTATGCCGGTGCAGTACAAATTGCGCTGCCGGCTATTGCCTCATTGTTACTGATTAATCTGGCTTTCGGTATTGTCACCCGTGCTGCGCCTCAGTTTAATATTTTTTCTATCGGTTTTCCGGTAATCATGGTGGCGGGTTTTTTTATCATGCTGGCAACGCTTACCGCAATTCTTCCACAAATAAAATTACAGGTGGCTAATGCTTTTTCATTAATGCGTGGCCTGGCCGGTGGTTTTTAAAAGAGTGATGTACCATGGCTGAAAGTGAAACAGGTCAGGAACGTACCGAGGAGGCGACGGAAAAACGCAAAAAGGAATCGCGCGATAAAGGCGAGGTGGTTCGTTCGAAAGAACTAACCACGCTGGTAATAATGCTGGTGTCCGGTGCGGGTTTTGTTTTTTTGGGGAGTGCGTTGGTTCAGGATCTTATGCAGGTTTTGCGTGCTCATTTGAGTATTGAACGTGCGCAGATTTTTGATCTCGCTTCTTATCCCGGGTTGTTGTTTGAAACGCTGCAATTTTCCCTTTTTTCAGTCATGCCTCTGTTTCTATTATTGGTGGTGGTTGCCATTGTGGCTCCCATGGCTTTGGGTGGATGGACTTTTAGTGTAAAACCCCTGCAACCTGAACTTAAAAAAATGGACCCTGTTAAGGGTCTTGGCCGGGTGTTTTCTCTAAAAGGGTTAATGGAACTTGCCAAGGCGCTGGCAAAGTTTCTTCTGGTGGGCTCTGTGGCTTATTTCCTGTTAAAAAATAATATTGAAGGGTTTGTGAGTCTGGGCAATGAAAGCCTGGCGCAGGGGATTTCCCGTATGGGTGAAGAATTGATGTGGATGTTTATTTTATTGAGTAGCGCATTGTTTTTTGTGGTTCTGCTGGATACACCTTTTCAAATATGGGACCACAACCGCAAGCAGAAAATGACTTTGCAGGAAGTGAAAGATGAACGCAAGGAAACGGATGGCAATCCGGAAGTCAAGAGTAAAATACGGCAGACGCAGCAGGAAATATCCCAGCGCCGCATGATGGAAGAAGTGCCGAAAGCGGATGTTGTGATTACCAATCCTACGCATTTCGCGGTGGCTTTGCGTTATGACCAGAGCAACATGGGCGCACCGGTGGTGGTGGCTCTGGGTGCTGATGAAATTGCCGGGCACATTCGCCGTATTGCCGTGGCTAATGATGTACCGCTGCTTTCTGCGCCACCACTGGCACGTTCCTTGTATTACAACTGTGAACTGAATGAAGAAATTCCTGCGGGTCTGTTTCTGGCGGTGGCTCAGGTGCTGGCCTATGTTTATCAACTGCGACAGTACGAATTTAATGGGGGTGTTGCACCGGAATTTGATACCGATGTGCCTATTCCTGATGATCTTAAACGAGATATTAAGTGATGAATTTTACTGAGCTGAGAGCCTTTGGGGAACGCCTGCTTCGATCCGGTCTGGGTGCGCCTATTCTATTGATGATGATGCTGGGTATGATGGTGATACCTTTGCCGCCGTTTTTGCTGGATATCTTTTTTACCTTTAACATTTCATTGGCATTGGTGATTTTACTGGCAGCAGTGTATGTGAAACGGCCACTGGATTTTGAAGTTTTCCCTACCGTTATTTTAATAGCAACATTGTTGCGTCTCGCATTGAATATTGCCTCTACCCGCATTGTTTTACTGGAAGGTCATACAGGTACCGATGCAGCAGGACAGGTGATCAAAGCATTTGGTGAGTTTGTGGTGGGTGGTAATACAGCGGTAGGTCTGGTGATTTTCCTGATTCTGGTGATTATTAACTTTGTGGTGGTTACCAAGGGTGCCACACGGGTAGCAGAGGTGAGTGCCCGGTTTACTTTGGACTCCATGCCCGGCAAGCAAATGGCTATTGATGCAGATTTGAACGCGGGACTGATAAACCAGGAAGAAGCAAAGGCGCGGCGCGAAGAAGTCTCGCGTGAATCAGACTTTTACGGTTCCATGGATGGTGCGGGTAAATTTGTACGTGGTGATGCCATTGCCGGTATTTTGATTTTGGTGATTACTATCATTGGGGGTCTTTCTGTTGGCATGTTACAGCATGACATGGGGCTTGCGGATGCTACACACAATTATACCCTGCTGACCATTGGTGATGGTCTGGTGGCACAGATTCCCGCATTACTGTTATCGACCGCAGCGGGTTTGATGGTGACCCGTGCTTCGGTTTCCACAGACATGGGCGTACAGGTGTTGTCGCAATTGTTCAGCAGCCCGCGCGCGCTGGCAATTACGGCTGCCATTCTCGGTGCCATGGGTTTGATTCCCGGTATGCCTAACCTGGTGTTTTTGTTGTTTTCTGCTGTGGCAGGCGGTGCTGCCTGGTGGGTGACAGAACGCAACAAACGCATCGCCGCAGAACCGGTGGCTGCACCTGTAACGGAAGAGCCCAGTAATGAATCCCGCGAACTGAGCTGGGATGATGTGGAAGTAGTGGACATGATTGGCCTGGAAGTCGGTTATCGGTTGATTCCCATGGTGGATAAAAATCAGGGCGGGCAGTTAATGGGGCGCATTAAAGGTGTGCGCAAAAAACTTTCCCAGGAATTAGGTTTTCTGATTCCCTCGGTACACATTCGTGACAATCTTGATCTTGCCCCCAATGCTTATCGAATTTCACTCATGGGGGTACCGGTGGGTGAGGCCGAAATCCAACCGGAACATGATATGGCGATTAATCCCGGTCAGGTATTCGGTTCGATTTCAGGTACGGCCACCACAGACCCTGCCTTTGGTTTGGAGGCGGTATGGATCGAGGCTTCACAGCGTGATCAGGCACAAAGCCTGGGCTATACCGTGGTGGATGCCAGCACGGTGGTGGCGACGCACCTTAGTCATATTTTACAGAGCCATGCAGATGAATTACTGGGTCACGAGGAGGTGCAGCAACTGTTAGACAAGTTAAGTAAATCCGCGCCCAAACTGGTGGAGGATCTGGTACCCAAACAACTGTCATTGGCCACAGTATTAAAAGTATTACAGAGCCTGTTGCAGGAACATATTTCGATTCGGGACATGCGTACCATCGCCGAAACATTGGCGGAACATGCGCCCATTAGTCAAGACGCTGGCGTTTTAACAGCGGCTGTGCGAGTTGCGCTGGGGCGCTCAATTGTCCAGCAGATCAGTGGAATGGGGGCTGAACTGTCTGTTTTGACGCTGGAACCATCGCTGGAACAGATATTGCATCAGACCTTGCAAGGTGGTGCAGAAGGTGCGGGTGGATTGGAACCGGGACTGGCAGAAAATCTGCACAAGTCGTTGATTGAAGAGACTCAGCGTCAGGAAGCAGCAGGCCGCCCGGCAGTGTTATTGGTCTCACAAGCGGTAAGAACACTGCTGGCACGTTTTGTCCGGCACAGTATTCCAGGATTACATGTGCTGGCATTTAATGAAATACCGGACAACAAGCAGGTCAAGATTATGGCCACGGTGGGTGGATAAGCTGGAAAGCTGGCCCGCTAACCAGAAGTAGCAGGTTTAACGAGGTGTGCGGGATGAAGATAAAACGCTTTTTTGCGAAAGAGATGCGTCACGGTATTCGTCAGGTACGGGATACGCTGGGCGCGGACGCCGTAATTCTTTCCAATGTACAGGTTGATGCTGGCATCGAAATTATTGCAGCCGTTGATTATGACGAATCGTTGTTACAAGCAGATTCTGCCAGTGAAGACTTGCTGAGCCGCACATCATCACCCGAAATACATAAAAACGGGATGGTTTCATCCAGGATGAAAACGCATACGGGAAGTGATTTTACACTGGCGTCCCAAAGTGACCGGGAGCTTGCTGCCGATACTGTGAAACTGAATGCGGCGACACTGCCGGATTTAAAGGGCTCTGCAATGCAGGACAGTGCCTCCTCCCCTGGAGAAATTCCCCGCCCTCCTAAATCCTCCACTCCCGCTTCAACACCCGTCAATACAGAAAAACCGGCACGTAAACCGGTATCAAGCAAGGCGGAAGAAAAGATTCAATGGTCGCAGGACCCGGCCATCCTGGAATTAAAAAATGAACTGAGTGATATGCGTGAACTGTTGGAGCAACAACTCTCCGGACTGGCATGGAGTGATTTGAGCCGACGTGATCCGTTGCGGGCAAAACTGACCCGCTGTTTGCTGGAGCTGGGGTTAAGCCCGACAGTGTGTGAACAAGTGGCCAATGCAGCTGGTGAACACAAGGATTTTGATCATGCCTGGCGCCATGCCCTGGCTGTTTTATCGCATGGCCTTCCTGTGGAAAGTACCGATATTCTTGAACAAGGAGGTGTCGTGGCTCTGGTAGGTGCAACCGGTGTGGGTAAAACCACCACCATTGCCAAACTTGCCGCACGTTATGCATTGAAACATGGCAGTGCAAGCGTGGCCATGGTGACGACAGATGGTTATCGCATTGCCGCACACGAACAATTGCGCACTTATGGCCGCATTCTGGATATTCCGGTACGCATTGCCAACACCCATGCAGAATTAGTGGAAGCACTTAAATTACTGTCGGATCGTGCTTTGGTGTTAGTGGATACCGCAGGTATGAGTCAGCGTGATATGCGCTTGTCACAACAGTTTCAAATGATCAAAAACAGTACGCCAGGTATTAAAACGTATTTAGTGCTATCAGCAACAACACATCGTGCAGGTTTACGCGAAATTGCCAAAGCCTTTAGTGAAATAAACCTGGATGGCTGCATTCTTACCAAACTGGATGAAACAACCAGCCTGGGAGGGGCGTTGTCAGCCGTGATGGAACACAGCATTCCGGTAACTTATGTCAGCGATGGTCAGCGGGTACCGGAAGATATCCATATAGCACGAGGACACAGTCTGATAAATCGTGCGGTACTGATTGCACAGGAAACCAGTCAGGCACTGAAGCAGGAATCCTTAAATTTAGCGTTTAGCGGGATGGTGGCAAATGCTCATGGCTGAAACAATTGATCAGGCAGCGGGACTTCGTCGAATGGCAAAACCGCGTCCGGTGCAAGTGATCGCAGTAACCAGCGGTAAAGGTGGCGTGGGTAAAACCAACGTGTCCGTCAATATGGGTGTGTGTATGGCCAGTCAGGGAAAAGACGTGATGTTAATGGATGCAGATCTGGGCCTGGCCAATGTGGATGTCATGCTGGGTCTGCATACCCAATACGATTTATCACACGTCATGTCGGGTGAACGTACACTGGAAGAAGTGATGTGTACCGGGCCACAAGGCATGCGCGTGGTGCCAGCATCATCCGGTATTCAGGCAATGTCAGAATTGAGTACCGCAGAACATGCGGGCGTTATCAGCGCCTTTAGTGAAATCAGTTATGCCCCGGATGTGTTAATTGTGGATACGGCGGCAGGTATTTCAGATAACGTGGTGACTTTTTCGCGCGCAGCACAGGAGGTGGTGGTGGTGGTCTGTGATGAACCGGCTTCTATTACCGATGCTTACGCCTTGATCAAGTTACTCAATCGAGAATACAGCATTTATCGTTTTCGTATTGTGGCCAATATGGTGAGCAGTACACAGGAAGGCCGGGCGCTGTACAGCAAAATTATTAAAGTAACAGATCGTTATCTGGATGCCGCCCTGGATTTTATGGGTGTTGTTCCTTATGACGAGTATTTGCGTAAGGCAATACAAAAACAACGAGCGGTGGTTGAAGCTTTCCCTCGCAGTAAATCGGCATTGGCATTCAAGAAGCTCGCCAGCAAAGCCGATAGTTGGCCAGTACCGGCAAATGCTGGCGGTCAATTGGAATTTTTCGTGGAACGGCTAATTATGGCCAGTCAGCAAGAAACAGGAGCGTCGATATGAGTGGAGCGGTCATGTATGCCGAGGCGGAAGCCTATAACCTGCCTCTTAATCAAAGTGATGATTTTGATTCACAGGTCAAACAATATGCGCCGTTGGTAAAGCGCATTGCCTATCATTTGATGTCTCGTCTGCCGCCCAGTGTGCAGCAGGATGACCTCATTCAGGCAGGCATGATTGGCTTGCTGGAAGCATTGAAGAATTATGATGCTACGCAAGGTGCCAGTTTTCAGACTTATGCCCGTATACGAATTCGCGGATCTATGCTGGACGAAATTCGTAAAAATGATTGGGCACCACGTTCGGTACATCGCAAGGCCAGAATGGTGGCCGAAGTGGTACGGAACATAGAAAATGCCACAGGACGTGATGCCCGTGATCAGGAAATAGCGCAAGAGCTGGATGTATCTCTGGAAGATTATCATCGCCTGTTGCAGGAAGCCAGCGGTCATCGTGTTTTCAGTTATGAAGAGCTGGATGTGGAATCACATGGTGGTGCTGAAGCGCTGACACAGAAAGTAAAAGGTCCGCTGGAAGGGCTTCAGTCAGCCGACTTTAAAAGCAGCCTGGCAGATGCCATTGCCGGTTTGCCGGAGCGTGAACGTCTGGTGATGACCTTGTATTACGATGAAGAATTGAACCTGCGTGAAATTGGCTCAATTCTGGGTGTGAGTGAATCGCGGGTATGTCAGATTCACAGTCAGGCAGTGATTCGTTTGCAGTCACGTATGACGCAATGGACCAGTGCTGACTAACGGTCTGTTATTTTTTTCAATGTTTATTGAACGGACAGGTAAGCGGAGGATGTTTTGAATAAAGAAATGAAAATTCTCATTGTGGATGACTTCTCCACAATGCGACGGATTATTAAAAACCTGCTGCGTGACCTGGGATACACCAATACACAGGAAGCAGATGATGGTCTTACCGCATTGCCGGTACTGCAAGGCGGTGGTTTCGATTTTCTGGTGACGGACTGGAATATGCCCGGTATGCAGGGTATCGATCTGCTCAAGGCGGTGCGCGCAGACGCCAATCTGGCCAGCCTGCCAGTGTTAATGGTCACTGCGGAACAAAAGCGCGAGCAAATCGTGGAAGCGGCTGAAGCCGGTGTCAATGGTTATATTGTCAAACCTTTTACGGCGCAAACGCTGAAAGAAAAAATCGACAAAATCTTTGAACGCATTGAAGCAGGGAGCTGATCATGGCTGGCAACGCACAGGAAAGTATTGTAGAGGAGGATGGCAGCATTCTCGCGCATGCAGAAGAAATGGTACGCGCCATAAAAGAGGGTGATGAAGAGCAGATTAAAAGTATGCTTGAGTATATTTCCCTGGCGCGTGAAGGCGGGCTGTACAACGAGGTTGGGAAAATGGCCCGGCAGCTACACGATGCCATGGACACTTTCTGTCAGGAAACACGTATTGATGAACTGGCGGAAGATGCGATTCCTGATGCACGTACACGCCTTCGCCATGTCATTACCCTGACACAAAACTCAGCTGATCGCTCGTTAACCGCAGTGGAAAATACGCTGCCAAAATGCGATTCACTATCCGGCCGTATCGATGAGCTGGGTAAATCCTGGCAGAACTTTAAAAAACGTGAAATGTCTGTTGAGCAATTTCGCGAATTAAGTACCAGTCTGGAAGTGTTTTTTGTGGAAGCGGAAAAAGAAACAGGTGATATTCGTGACGGATTAAATGAAATCATGATGGCTCAGGATTTTCAGGATTTAACCGGGCAGATTATTACCCGTGTTATCGAGCTGGTGGAAGAGGTTGAAGGAAACCTGGTGGATCTGGTGCGTTTGACAGGCGAAAGACTGGTTAACCCATACGAGAAAAAAGAAAAAACTGAAAAGTCAGGTGTTGAAGCAGAAGGCCCGCAAGTGCCAGGCGCTGCTTCCAAAACAGCCGTGAGCGGTCAGGACGAAGTCGATGACTTATTGTCGAGTCTTGGTTTTTGATTGTGCAAACAGAAGAGTTGAAACTCGATTATGTCAATGGATGAAGATCAAGAATTATTGCAGGATTTCCTGGTCGAGGCTGGTGAAATACTTGAACTGCTGAACGAGCAGCTGGTTGACCTTGAGCAACGCCCGAAAGATTCGGAATTACTCAATGCTGTCTTTCGCGGATTTCATACCATCAAAGGGGGGGCTAGTTTTTTGAGTCTCACAGCACTGGTTGATATTTGTCATCGTGCCGAAGATGTATTTAATGCCTTGCGTAATGGTGAGAGAGATGTTGATGCAAATTTAATGGATGTCATTCTTCCCGTCGTGGATGTGGTGAATGAGCAGTTTGACGAAATTCGCACTGGCCAGGAGCCAACCCCCGCAGCCCCCGGGTTATTGGCACAGCTGGAAGGCCTGCTTTTGAGCAATACGGCTGAAGCTGAGCCTGCCGCAGCGGCTACGCCAGCAGCGGCAGAAACGGTATCTGATGGGGATGCCGATGCAGAATTTGAAGCTATTATTGATGCCGCACAAAATGCGAAACACACACAAGATAAACCTGCCGGCAACGCCGAAGAAATTTCCGAAGATGAATTTGAGGCATTACTGGATCAATTGCATGGTGAGGGAAAACATGCAGCTGTGTCATCAGGCAACCCCATTGGTACAACAACTGCTACAAACTCCGCTAATACAACAGAAAAAGCAAAGAAAAATGATTCATCCGACATGATTACTGATGATGAGTTTGAAGCTTTATTAGATCAATTACAGGGTGCTGGCACACCGGCTGCGGGGCAAGCGGAAAACAAAGCCGCCGAAAAAATACCGGAACAGAAAAAACCGACTGTTCACGCTGTCAAGAAAACGGAACCCAAAAAAGCAAAAGTGTCCGCAACGGTTAAAGAAGCGCCCGCACAACAGGCAGAGACCACCGTTCGGGTAGATACTAAACGGCTTGATGAGATCATGAACATGGTGGGTGAGCTGGTTTTGGTGCGCAATCGTGTGGCAACACTGGGTCTGGCTGCCCATGACGACGAAATGGCAAAAGTGGTTTCCAACCTTGATGTAGTGACCGCTGATCTGCAATCCGCGATTATGAAAACGCGCATGCAGCCCATCAAAAAAGTGTTTGGACGCTTTCCCCGTGTCGTGCGTGACCTTGCCCGTACGCTCAAAAAAGAAGTCAATCTTGAAATGCAGGGGGAAGACACTGACCTTGATAAAAACCTTGTTGAAGCTTTAGCAGACCCGTTGGTTCATTTGGTACGTAATGCCGTTGATCATGGTATTGAAACGCCGGAACAACGCGAGGCCGCTGGAAAGCCGCGTGCAGGTACGGTGATATTAACAGCAGAACAGGAGGGTGATCATATTCTGTTGCTGATTCAGGATGATGGCAAAGGGATGAATCCTGATAATTTGCGTAATGCTGCGGTGGAAAAAGGCATGATGGATACTGAAACAGCGGCTCGTCTTGAAGACAGGGAATGTTTTAATCTGATATTTGCACCGGGGTTTTCCACTAAACAGGAAATTTCTGATGTGTCGGGACGCGGCGTGGGTATGGATGTCGTCAAGACACGTATCGAACAACTGAATGGCACCGCAGAAATTGATTCGGAAGAAGGGCGTGGCAGTATTATTCGCATTCAGGTGCCATTGACACTGGCTATTATGCCGACATTAATGGTGAAGCTGGATACGCAAATATTTGCCCTGCCATTGGCCAGCGTTAATGAAATATTTCATCTTGATTTAACCCGTACCAATACGGTGGATGGTCAGCTGGTAGTGATGGTGCGGGACAAGGCATTGCCTTTGTTTTATTTACGCCGCTGGCTGGTGGCTGGTGCGGCATATGATGAATTGCCCGAAGAGGGGCATGTAGTGGTGGTGAGCATTGG